>JBPPNA010000162.1:0-10869 GCA_051306355.1 Acidimicrobiales bacterium
GCGGCGCGACCATGGCGGGCCTGTCCGTCGTCCAGTTCTTCGTGGTGCTCAGCGTTCGGGAGATCGTCGGTGCGACCAACCGCCGGTCCGGTCAGGTCCCGGTGGAGGATCAGCCTCCGGCAGGGGGCGCGGGCGCCGCGCCCGGCGCCGTGACCTGACCGGTCTCGGCGCTCCACGTGCCGTACTCCTCGTCCCCGGTCGCGTCCTCGCCGCCCGGCTCCTCGCCGGCCTCCTCGGCCAGTGCCCCTTCGATGTTGTCGATCGCGGCCAGGGCGGTCAGCTCGAGGTCGAGGAGCGACTTCGGTGAATCCCTGCTGGGTGCCACGCCGCGACAACCACCCATCTGATGGCCGAGGGTCGGCTCTCGTGGCCGTGATGTTCCGCTGCGCCTGCCAGATCGACTCAACCGATGGCCGGTCAGCCGACGGAGGGCCCCACCCAGACCTGCTGGGCATTCACGAACTCGTGGATGCCGTGAGGACCGAGCTCACGGCCGTAGCCCGAGCGCTTGATGCCACCGCTGGGGAGCCGGGGATCGGTCTTGACGATGCCGTTGACGACCACCTGACCGGCCTCGATGTGGGTGGCCATGGCCTCACCGCGCTCCGTGGATGTCCAGACGCTGGCGGCCAGCCCGTAGGGCGTGTCGTTGGCGAGGGCGAGCGCCTCGTCGGCGGACGCGACGGACAGCACGACGGCGACGGGTCCGAACGTTTCTTCCGAACACGCCGTCATGTCGTTGGTGACGTCGGTGAGCAGGGTGACGGGATAGTAGAAGCCGTCACCACGGGGGAGCTCGCCGCCGAGCCGGCAGGTGGCGCCGGCGTCGACCGTCTCGCTGACCTGGCGGTGGAGGGCGTCGCGCAGGTCTGCTCGGGCCAGGGGGCCGACGTCGGTCGACTCGTCGCGGGGATCGCCGACCACCAGCTCCCGCAGCCGCGTCTCGAGGCGATCGACGAACTCGTCGTGGATGGACTCCTCGACGAAGAGGCGCTTGGCAGCGATGCACGATTGCCCTGCATTGATGATGCGTGACGTGGCGATGGCCGGGACCGCGGCGTCGAGGTCGGCGTCGGCGAGGACGATGCATGGATCCGAGCCCCCCAGCTCGAGCACCGCCGGCTTGATCTCGGATGCCGCGATGGATGCCACGGTGGCACCGGCGCGTTCGGAGCCGGTGAAGGACACGGCGCGCACGCGCGGATCCCGGATGGCGGCCTCGACGTCGGGGGTCTCGAGCAGGAGTGCCTGCATGATCCCCGGGGGCGCGCCCACCGACTCGTCGAAGAGCTCGGCGATGGCCCGGGCGCACTTCGGGACGTGGGGGTCGTGCTTCATGAGGCAGGTGTTTCCCGCCATGAGCGCCGGCGCGCAGAACCGGAAGGCGAGCCAGAACGGGGCGTTCCAGGGGAGGATGCCGAGCACCGGTCCGAGCGGGAGGTACTGCACGTAGCTCCGGGTGGCGTCGGAGGCCAGGACCTCGGTGGACAGGTAGCCCTCGGCGTGCTCGGCGTAGTGGTCGGCCGCCCACGCTGCCTTGGTCACCTCGCCGCGTGCTTCCTTGATGGGCTTGCCCATCTCCTCGGTCATCAGCGGCGCGAGCTGTTCGATCTCGTCGCGCATGCGGGTGGCCACGGCGTGGAGCACGGCGGCCCGCTCCGCGAACGACCGGCGCCGCCAGTCGTCGAAGGCGTGGGATGCCCGGGTGATGGCGTCGGCGGTACCGGCGGCGTCGAGTGTGGGTACCTCCTCGACGACGGTCCCGGTGCGCGGGTCAGTGACGGTGAGCATGGCGTAGGCCTCGTTGTTCGTGGTCGGTTCAGCTGGTCTCGGCGGCGGCGTCGTCGTCCGTCTCGCGTGACGGGACGGCGGACAAGGTGCCGGAGGACGCTGCGGTGAAGTCCATGGGGAAATCGGGGAAGAACGATGCACAACCGGTCTCGGTGACGCGGATGGTCTCGGAGATGCCCACCGTCTTGTCGCCGTCCACGCCCCACATCCACGGGATCACGTGGAAGGTCATGCCTTCCTCGAGGACGGTGAAGTCTCCCGGGTTCAGCGAGAGGATGTAACCCTCGTCCCAGCTCGGGGGGAAGGCGATGCCGATCGAGTAGCCGGAGCGGGTGATCAACCGGGCTCCCACCTCGTTGTCGGAGATGACGTTGCGGACGATGCTGTCGGCGTCGGACACGGTCATGCCGGGGCGCATGGCGGCCTTGAGCTCGGCGAGGGCGTATTTCATGCGGTCCTGCGCCTTGATCATCGACAGGGACGGTTCGCCGACCACGGCCGTGCGCATCATGGCTGTGTGGTAGCGGCGGATGCAGCCCCCGACCTCGATGAAGACGTGCTCGCCGGGCCGGACCTCGCGTCCCTCCCACGTGGCGTGGCCGATCATCGTCCGGGGCCCGCTGGTCACGTACGGCATCACCGCGGGGTACTCGCCGCCGGCCCGGAACATGGCGGCCGAGATCTCGGCCGCGATGTCGTTCTCGGTGACCCCGGCCGCCACTGCGTCCAGCCCGGCCTGCATGCCGGCCTCGGTGGCGACGGCGGCAAGCTTCATGAGCTCGATCTCGGCCGGTGACTTCCTGGCTCGGCCCACCTCGACGATGCCGAAGCAGTCCATCAGCGCGCCGCGGTCGAAGCTCGTGTGGACGCGGTCCTGCTGGTAGGCCGGGAAGAAGTAGCTGTTGCGCTCGTACCCCACGTGCTTGCTGGCGAGGCCGAATTCGTTCAGGCTCGTGATCAGCTGCTGGATGGCGTCGCCGGTGTCGGGATAGGGCCGGGATTGCTCGAGCCAGGTTCGCTCGATGACGTTCGAGTCCTCCATGGCGCGGGTGATCATGAACGGCTCGCTGTCGAGCGGCACGACCAGCGCCTGGAAGAACGAGTACCCCGTCGTCTGGTAGTCGGTGAGGTACATCAGGTTCTCGGGGTCGGTGATCACCACTGCATCGAGCAGCCGTGACTCCATGCGTTCCCGGAGGTCGTGGATCCGCCGCTCGTACTCCTCGGTGGGAAAGGTCATGTCGTCGCGGGCCCTCATGCTGCGGCCACCGCCGTGGAGATCGCCTTCTCGAGGATGTCGAGGCCTTCGGCGAGGTCGTCATCGGGGATGGTCAGCGGGGGGATGCACTTGATCACCCGGCCGCCGGTGCCGCACGGACCGATGAGCAGACCGGTCTCGAAGGCCGCCGTCTGCACCGTCTTGGCCAGGGCGCCGTCGACGACGTCCACCGCCTGCATCATGCCTCGCCCTCGCACTTCCCAACCCCGTCCGGGGTGCTGGTCGGCGATCTGGGCGAGACGGGCTCGCAGCCGCTCCCCCTTGCGGGCAACGTCGTTCATCAGCGTGTGGTCGGTGAAGTAGGTGAGGGCCTCGGTGCCGGCGACGAAGCTCAGGCCCTGTCCCCGGAAGGTGCCGGTATGGGCGCCGGGCGACCAGTGGGCATCCCATTCGGGTTTGTTGAGGTTCATGGCGATCGGTGTGCCGAAGCCGCCGAGACCCTTGGCGAGGGTGACGATGTCGGGGTCGAGGCCCATCCCGTCGAAGCTGAAGTACGAGCCGGTGCGGCCGCATCCGGCCTGGATGTCGTCGATGATGAACAGCGCGCCGACGTCGTGGGCCAGGTCCTGCACGGCGTGGAGCCACTCCTCGCTGGCCACGTGCACGCCGCCCTCGGCCTGGATCACCTCGACCATGAACGCCGCCGGGGGCAGGTGGCCACTGGAGCTGTCCTCGAGGGCGGCGCGGTACTCGTCGATGGCGGCGATGCCGCCGCCGGGTGCGGTGACGTTGGGGAGACGGACGACGTCGTTCATCGGGACACCCGCCCACTGGCGGAACGCGTGGTTGGAGGTGAGAGCCAGCGCCCCGAGGGTCATACCGTGGAAGCCGTGGCTGAATGCCACGACGTGGGGGCGTCCGGTGGCGATGCGGGCCAGCTTCAGCGCGGCCTCGACCGCGTTGGTGCCCGTCGGTCCCATGAACTGCATCTTGTGGTCCATGTCGCGGGGCTCGAGGATGACCTCGGCGAAGCGCTCGACGAAGGTCCGCTTCGTGGTGGTGTAGGTGTCGAGGCTGTGGGCCACGCCGTCGGCCTCGAGGAACGCGATCATGGCCCGCTTCATGCGTTCGTCGTTGTGACCGAAGTTCAGGACACCGGCACCGGCGAAGAAGTCGATGTAGGAGGTCCCGGCCTCGTCGACCATGCGAGCATTGGACGCGGATTCGAACACCGTCGGGTAGGCGCGGCAGTAACCCCTGATCTCCGACTCGTGGGTCTCGAACGGTGTCATGTCCATGGCAGGCTCCCTTGCTTTCCTTGTTGGGCTCCGGCTGACGTCAGCGCGGTGGTGGGGCGCCGGCGAGCCGGGTGAACACGTCGGCGACGGGGTCGATGAGGCGGTCGTTGAAGTCGTATCGGGCGCTGTGGCAGGGCTCGTTGTGCCCTGCCCCGTCGTCGGCCCCGACGAGGGCGAAGGCGCCCGGCACCTCGGTGAGGTAGTAGCTGAAGTCCTCGGACGCCATCACGGGCACGAGCGTGTCGGCGCTGTTCCACGTGGGTCCGAGACGCTTCTCGAGATGGGCCCGCAGCTCCGCTGCAGGTCCGGGATGGTTCACCGTGGCGCCGTAGCGCACCGTGGTGGTGGTGGTGGCCTCGACGCCGTGTGCCCGTGCCGTGGCCTCCGCCACCTCGGAGATGAGTCGGAAGACCACGTCGCGCTCGGCGGTGTCGGCCACGCGGACGCTGCCACCGAGGGTGGCGCGATCGGGGGTGACGGTGGCCGTGCTGCGGGCATCGATCGAGGTCACCGCCACCACGGCGGCTCGTTGGGGCGCCATTCGTCGGGACACCACCTGTTGCACGGCGATGGTGATGGCCGCAGCCGCGAGCACCGGGTCGCGACACGCTTCCGGTTGACTGGCGTGGCCCCCGGCGCCGACCACCTCGATCTCGAAGGTGCCGTTGGCCGACATGACCGGACCATCAGGGCAGACGGCAGCACCGAAGGGGATCGCCGGCCAGTTGTGCCAGCCGAAGATCACGTCGACGTCCTCGAGCGCGCCGTCGTCGATCATGCGCCGGGCGCCGTGGCCGCCTTCCTCGGCGGGTTGGAACAGCAGGGAGACGGGGCCGGGGAGCTCGGCCTCGTGATGGCGCAACCACCACGTGGCCGCCATCAGGGTCGCCACGTGACCGTCGTGGCCGCAGGCGTGCATCACGCCCGCGATCTCGGAGCTGTAGGCGGCATCGGTCGCCTCGACGATGGGCATCGCGTCCATGTCGGCGCGCAGGGCGACGCGACGGCCCGGGGCGTCGCCGGCGAGGGTGGCGACGGTGCCTGTCTCAGCGCACGAGCGCCAGGTGATCCCGGCGTCGTCGAGTCGAGCCCGGACGGACGCTGCCGTCTGGTGCTCGGACCAGGTGAGTTCGGGATTGCGGTGGAGCTCGTGTCGTAGATCGATGGCATCATCGACCAACGCCGGCCAGGCTCGGCTCATCGATCTCCTCTCGGGCGCGAGCGTCGCTTCGGACCGTAGCGCCTGGCGGGCCCGGACCGTGCCGCCGGACGCGACCGGACCCGGCGATCCAATACGCTCCGGTCGTGATGGAGATGACGGGCCTGTTCGCCCGTGATCCCCACTGGCCGGCCGCAGCGATCGACATCGTCAGCGGACATCGAGAGAGGCGGAATCGTGGGATTGATCAACAAGCTCAAGGGTGAGCTGGTCGACATCATCGAGTGGCTGGACGACAGCCGTTCGACGCTCGCCTGGCGCTTCCCCCGCTACCAGAACGAGATCAAGAACGGTGCCCAGCTCATCGTGCGCGAGGGCCAACAGGCCGTCTTCGTCTACCGAGGGACCATCGCCGACGTCTTCTCGCCCGGCCACTACGAGCTGACCTCGGAGAACCTCCCGATCCTGTCGACCCTGCAGGGCTGGAAGCACGGCTTCGACAGCCCGTTCCGCAGCGAGGTCTACTTCCTCAACATGCGCCAGGTCACCGACCTGCGTTGGGGTACCCCGCAGCCGGTCACCGTCCGCGACCCCGACTTCAAGATGGTCCAGGTGCGGGCCAACGGCCTCTGCATCGTGCGGATCGCCGACGCCGAGATCTTCCTGCGCGAGGTCATCGGTACCGATTCCGCCGTGGAGGCCGAGGAGATCACCGAGCTGCTCCGTCGGGTCATCACGCTGGCGTTCAGCGACATGATCATGCAGACCGGCCTCGGCGCCATCGATCTCCAGGGACGTCAGGTCGAGCTGTCGGAACAGCTGCGCGAATTCGTGCAGGAGCGAGTGGACGACGAGTTCGGGCTCGAGATCACCTCGGTCACGATGAACATCTCGCTGCCCGACGAGATCACCCAAGCCATGACCCGGGGCGTGGCCCGAGGTGTCGAGGAGGGTGGGTACGCCCACAACGTCGGTGATGTGCAGCGGCTCCAGCAGGTCCGTGCCGCAGACGCCATGCTCGCCGCCGCCGAGAACGAGGGTGGCTCCGCGATGGGCGACGCCATGCAGATGGGCATGGGCATCGCCATGGCCGGTCAGATGACCAACACCCTCGGCGGGGCGATGCAGCCAGGTGCCGCCCAATCGGGTGCTGCCTCGCCGGCAGCTCCCGCCGGGGGTGCTGCGCCCCCACCGTTGCCCGGTCAGGTCCTCTACCACGTCGACATGGGCGGCCAGGCGGGAGGTCCGTACTCCGTCGCCCAGATCCAGACCGGGGTGGCGAGCGGACAGGTCTCGGCGTCCACGCTGGTGTGGGCCACGGGCATGGCCAGTTGGGCCGCCGCCGGCACGGTCCCGGCGCTGGAGTCCCTGTTCGACGGCCCCCCGCCGATGCCGAACCAGGGTGGCGACGCGCCTCCGCCCCCGGCACCCGAAGACGACGCCTGACGCCGATGAGCGAGACCGACGACCACGCCACCCCGCCTCCGCTGCCCGATCCCGGGCCGGCGTCGGCCCCACCACCACCCCCGCCTCCACAGCCGGGAGACGACGGCGGGGCCGCGACGGATGACCCGTCCGACCACGGCATCGACGTCACCGACGACGCCGAGATCGATGACGACGTCGTCGACGACGAAGCTGCTGCGGAGGAGATCACCCGCCGGGCACTCCTGCACCGGACCGAACGCACTCGTACCTATCCGTGCGTCCAGTGCGGCGGCTCGCTCGTCTTCGGGATCCGTGAGCAGCAACTCAAGTGCCCCAGCTGCGGAAACCTCGAGCCCATCATCGAAGACGCCGGGCGCGAGGTGGCCGAGCAGGACTTCCGTGGCGCCCTGGCCGCGATCCACAGCGGGGCGCTCGCCCACACCAGCGAGCTCGTGGGTGGTCCCGATGCCGAGAAGGAGGTCGTCTGTCAGAGCTGTGGCGGCCACACCACCTTCAGAGGCACGCTCACCGCCGTACGGTGCCCGTACTGCGCCACGCCGATCCAGCGTGACGACGTCCACGACGCGCCGTCACGGTTGGCCGTCGACGGTGTGCTCCCCTTCGCCGTCGACGAGAAGACGGCCAACGAGGTCATCGACAAGTGGATCAACAGCCGATGGTTCGCCCCGAACGAGTTCAAGAAGTACAGCACCACGGGTTCGTTCACCAGCATCTACGCCGCGTACTTCACCTATGACGCCGAGACCACCACCCAGTACCGGGGCCAGCGAGGCGACAACTACATGGTCACCGTCGGCAGCGGCGAGAACCGGCGCACCGAGGTCCGCACGCGTTGGAGCCCGCGGTGGGGCACCGTGCGTGACAGCTTCGACGACGTGCCGATCCTCGCCAACACGGGATTCGAGGACAAGCACGTCCACGCCCTGGAGCCATGGCCCACCCAGACCGCCAGTCCCTTCAGCGCCGAGTACATCGCCGGGCACCTCTGTCGCACCTACGACCACGATGTCGAGGAGAGCTTCGGACCGGCCAAGCAACGGATCGAGGCCGGCATCCGGGAGACGGTGCGTCGTGACATCGGTGGGGACCACCAGCGGATCTCGTCGATGTCGGTCCGGTACCAGGCACTGACCTTCAAGCACCTCCTCCTGCCCATCTGGTTGCTCACCGTCGTGTACCAGCAGCGTCCGTTCCAGGTCTTCATCAACGGCGTCACCGGGGAGGTCCAGGGACAGCGCCCCTACAGCGTCATCAAGATCACGCTCGCCGTGATCGCCGCCCTGATCGTCGCCGGCATCGCCTTCGCGGTGTACCAGTCCGGGGGTTCGAACCAGTGATCCCACTCCTCCTCGCGATCGCCTTCGTCGTCGTCGGGACGCTGGTCTACGTCGCGCTGCGGAACGCGCAGGACTTCTCCGACGCCAACGAGATCATTCCCGGTGTCCCGACAGTTGCCCCAAAGGAGTGGGCAGGCGCGCATTCGCCCGAGGCGCGTCTCCACCGGCGGTTGCGTGACGCCATGGAGGCGGTGCGGGCGAACGCCGCGCTCGACGATGGGTCGATGGCGAGCGTGCGCACGTCGCTGGAACAGGCGGCGCTCGCCACGGACGAGCGGCTCATCGCCGCAGCCGCCCTGCCGAAGGGGCACCGCGAGGAACCAGTTCGTCGGACCACCGAGGCCGTCGAGGCGATCGAGGGGCTCGTCGCCAGCCTCGTGGAGCTCCGAGGGCCCGCCGTCGAGGACGCCGAGCGTCGCATCGACGAGGTCCGCCAGCGCGTGCGATTCCTGGCCGAGGCCCACGAGGAGCTGGCGGCGTCCGATCCCACCAGCGCAGACCTCACGATCCTGCGGGCCCAGATCGAGGCCGATGCGCAGGCGGCAGGCCCGGTCGCCGACCCCCCGGAATCCGCGACCGCCGACCCCGATGCCGACGGCCCGCGTGATACGCCGGCTGGTCCGGCCGGCTCCTGACGACCCTCCACCTCGCGGCCGGTGTCCGTCGGTAGCGTCGCGGGGCTATGGCGGGCACCCATCTACGCTCCGGTCCGCGCCGCATCGACGCTCGCGTGGTGCTCGTGGTGGTGGTCTCCCTCCTGGTCGGCCTCCTCCTCGGAGCTGCGTTCCAGGTCCTGGTCCTCGAGGGCGAAGACGACCCGGAGGACGCGACCGAGGCGCCCGTCACGGCCGATCCGACGGCCAGATCCGATCCGATGCCCGTGCGCCTGGTGGCGCCTGCCGTTTCGGTCACGGCTCCGGATCCCGGACCCATCGTGTTGGCGTTCGTCGGTGACGTCAACGCCGAGCGATCCCTCGGTGTGCGTCTGGCGGACGCTCCCGGCGATTTCGTGGGCCCCTTCGCCGAGGTGCTACGCGTCGCCGATCTCACCGTGGGGAACCTCGAGGCCGCAGTCACCGTCGGCGGCGCCGCGTTGGACAAGGGGTTCACGTTCCGGGCCCCACCGGGCATCCTCGACGCCCTCCGCGCCGGCGGCATCGACGTGTTCAGCGTTGCGAACAACCACGGGCTGGACTTCGGGCCCTCCGGTCTCGAGGAGACCCTGCTGGCGAAGCGGGCCCAGCCAGATGGCTCGCTCATCGGTGTCGGTGCCGACGAGGACGAGGCGTTCGCCCCTTACGTCGCCGACGTCGGCGGGCATCGAGTGGCGGTGATCGCCGCCACCCAGGTGATCGACGGCCAGTACATCGACTCGTGGACCGCCACCGGGACCCAGGCCGGGCTGGCATCGGCGAAGCGGGTCGATCGGCTGGTCGAGGAGGTGCGCACCGCCCGTGCCGACGCCGACACCGTGGTGGTCTACCTGCACTGGGGCACCGAGACAGAGACCTGCCCCAACCCCCAGCAGCAGGAACTGGCGCGAACGCTCGTGGACGCCGGTGCGGACGTGATCGTGGGCGGCCACGCCCATCGGGTCCAGGGCGCCGGCCGCCTCGGCGGTGCCCTCGTCGGCTACGGACTGGGCAACTTCCTCTTCGGGTCGGTCAGCGAGGAGAGCGCCAAGACCGGGGCCCTGCTGGTGGAGATCGACGGTCGTGAGGTGCTGGGGTACGAGTGGCGACCGGGCCGGATCGTCGATCGGGTTCCGCAGCCACTCGAGGGCGAGCAGGCGGCGGCGGCGCTCGACGAGTGGAACCGATTGCGGGACTGCACCGGCTTGACGCCCTGACGTCGACAGCGCTCCTCAGCGGGCGGTCCAGCCGCCGTCGACAGGGATGGTCTGGCCGGTGATGTAGGCACCGGCGTCGGAAGCGAGGAGCAGGAGGGGTCCGTCGAGTTCGGCGAGGACGCCGGGTCGGCCGAGGAGCGTGTTGCGACGGATGTAGCGCAGGCCTGCGTCCTCGCCGACGAACATGGCTTCGGTGAGCTCGGTCTCGAAGTAGCCGGGAGCGATGGCGTTGACCCGGATGCGGTGCTTGGCCCACTGCGCGGCCAGCTCGCGGGTGAGGTTCACCAGTCCGCCCTTCGACGCCGCGTAGGCCGCCTGGGCGTTGGGGGCCGCGGCCACGAGACCGTGGACGGACGCGATGTTGACGATCGAGCCTCCGGATTCCTGGACGATCATGCGGCGGGCGGCTGCGGCGGCCAGCACGAAGCAGGCGTTCATGTTGATCTCGACGACATGGCGGAACTGGGCCGGATCCTGGTGCTCGGCGGCAGTGACCGCGTCGGTGGTGCCGGCATTGTTGACCACGATGTCGATGCGTCCGAACTCGCTCACCGCTCGATCGACCAGGTCGTGCAGCTGCTGGTCGTTGGCGACATCGCAGCCGGCGGCGTGGATCCGGTCGTGGGTGGCGTCGAGCGCATCCAATCGATCGACCCGCCGGGCGGCGGCCAGCACGATGGCTCCCTGTTCGGCCAGGACCTGGCTGAAGCGGTGGCCGATGCCGCTCGAGGCCCCGGTGACGATGGCCACCCGTCCGTCGAGGCGGA
>JBPPNA010000167.1:0-2046 GCA_051306355.1 Acidimicrobiales bacterium
GAACCTCGGTGGTGGCGGGCTCGTCCACCGCGGTGGTGGACGTGTCCACCGTGCCGGCGTTCTCTCCGTCTCCGTCACCGTCGGTGACGAAGGCGATCGTGGCGCCCAGCAGAGCCAGCACACCGAAGATCGCAGCCACGACGAGCAGGAGACGGCGGCGTCCACCGCCGGCGTCCTCGTCCACCTCGGGCGGGGTTCCAGACGGCCCCCTCGGGCCACCATCGGGGACCACCCATGGCATCGCGTCCTCTCGTGGTGACGATGGCCGGGTGGGCGGGCCGACCGGCGTACCGGGCGGATAGGGGCCTTGCGACGGTCCAGGAAGTGGAGGTGGCGGTGGGGGCGGTCGTTCGGGCACTCGTTCGCTTCCAGGGTCGGGAACCCACGACGGTACCGGCCGGTGTGGTGGTCTGGTTCGCGGGAACCGGACGTCGCCGCACGCCGTACGCTCTCGCCCATGGCCCGCATCTCGACCCGGATCACCGATCTGTCCGGCCTCGCCCGCCTGGCGCGGTACGCATGACCGGTCCGATGACCTCGCGGTTGCTGCACGTCGCCAGCGACGGCACCCGGGTCGAGCACCCCGGTGAGCACATCGACGAACTGAAGGGTGGCTGGTACTGGCTCGACGTGCTCGGACCGACCGACGACCACGCCCAGACGCTCGCCTCGCGCTTCGGCCTCGACCGGGTCACCCGCGACGACCTCATCGAGCAGCAGTTCCCCAAGTACGAGGATCTCGAGCGATACCAGGTCTTCGTCGTGCACGCCCTCGCCGCCGACCCGTCGGCCGTCCGCACCATCGAGATCGACGTCGTCGTCGGTGACGCCTGGATCATGACCTTGCACCCGGAGCCGGTTCGCAGCATCGACACCATCTTCGAGCGCGTGCAACGCCCCGGATTCGCGCTCGACGGGCCATTCCACCTGGCCTGCCGTCTCTTCGAGTTCGTCGGCGAGCGCTACCTGCCGCTCCTCGACAACGTCGACGTGCAGGTCCTCGATCTCGAGGAGGGCGCCATCGACGGTCGGGCCGAGGTCCTGCCCGACATCCATGCCCTCCGGCGGGACATCGCCCTGCTGCGGCGCAGCCTGGCACCCCAACGACGCATGCTCGAACTGCTCGTCCGGTCCCGCAGCGAGTCGGGCGACCCGGCCGGCCGCGACCTCGCCGACGCGGTCGACCACCACGTGCACATGATCGAGTCGCTCGACAGCGCCCACCAGATGGTCGCGACCCTCATCGACACCTATCGCAGCGCCACGGCCGAGCGTCTCAACGAGGTCATGAAGGTGCTGACCGTGTTCTCCGCCATCTTCCTGCCGCTCACGCTCATCGCCGGCATCTACGGCATGAACTTCCTCCACATGCCCGAGTTGGACGAACGGTTGGGCTACCCCGCCTCACTGGGGCTCATGGCCGTCGTCGCCGTCAGCTTGTGGGTGTACTTCGTGCGTCGGGGGTTCATCGGCGGGCCGAAGCTGCACCGGGTGCTCAAGCCGGCGCGCGCTGCCGGCCGGGTCGGACGCGGGCTGGCCACGGCGGCGGCCTCCCCGGTGCTGGCCGCGACGCGCATCGTCAGCGGCAACGGACACAGCACCGCCGGCGACGAGAAATGAAGGCTCCCCGCTCTACTACTCGGTGCCGTCGCGGAGGACGCGACGCAGGATCTTGCCCGACGCCGACTTCGGGATCTCGGCGATGAACTCGACCTGGCGGATCTGCTTGTAGTTCGCGACCTTGCCGGCCACGAAGTCCTTCACGTCCTGCTCGCCCAGCTCCTGACCGGCAGCGACGACCACGAAGGCCTTGGGAAGCTCACCGGCCTCGTCGTCGGGGACGCCGATGACGGCCACGTCCGCGATGGCGGGATGCGTGAGCAGCAACGCCTCGAGCTCTGCGGGCGGGACCTGGAACCCCTTGAACTTGATGAGCTCCTTGACGCGGTCGACGATGTAGAAGTGGCCGTCCTCGTCGACCTCGGCCACGTCGCCCGTGTGGAGCCAGCCGTCCGAGTCGATGGTGTTGCGGGTGGCCTCGTCGTT
>JBPPNA010000214.1:0-13696 GCA_051306355.1 Acidimicrobiales bacterium
CCACCGGTGGCGCAGCGCACTCCCCGACGCCCTGGGCGCCGGGACCGTTCAGGCCTGACCCGTCTCCGCCTCGACGGCGTGGGCGAGGGGAGCGAACAGGACTCGGTCGAGCACGAAGAACTTGGCGATCCACAGCACACCGAACGAGGCCACGCTCGTGGCGCTGAGCACCAGGACGTTGCCGTCGAAGACGCCGTCGGCCCAGGCCACCGCGAACGTGGACAGCACGAGACCGAGCAGCGCCATGAGCCAGAAGGGGAGCACCTCACGGGTGAAGCTGTGCGTCCCCGACTTGCTGAACGTCCAGGCCCGGTTGATCATGTAGTTCGGAACGGCCCCGATCGTCACAGCGATGAGGTTCGAGGTGATGGCCGCCAGGTCGAAGACCACGAGGCAGGTGATCAGCACGGACTGGCTGATGACGATGCCGGCCGCCGACGCTGCGCCGTACTTCACCAGCTTGGCTGCCAGCGGTCGGTGCCCGAGACGTCGGTGGAGCACGTCGTCGATCAGGGATGCCACCGGCAGAGCGTAGCGACGAGGAACGGGAACGCCGGTGAAGCCTCTCCGGGCGACGGTGAGCCGGATCCCGCGCCGACGCCGACCCACGCGACAAGATGGCTGGTCGAACGGCTCGAGCGGAGGAACCATGAGCGACGACAACGGCGACGCATGATCCCCGGCCCCCGGCTTCGGTGCATCGCCGCGGCGCCGATAGCGTGACCCGGGCATGGACGTAGACGTGGACCCCGATGTCACCGACGGCATCGAGGAGCTGAAGGAGGCCTGCGGCGTCTTCGGTATCTACGCCCCCGGCCAGACCGTTGCCCACCTCACGTACCTGGGTCTCTTCGCACTGCAGCACCGTGGCCAGGAGGCGGCGGGTATGGCAGTGTCCGACGGCACCGAGATCGTCACCGTCAAGGACAACGGGCTGGTCACCTCGGTCTTCGACGACCGGGTCCTCAACGGCCTCCCCGGCCACCTCGCCATCGGCCACACCCGGTACTCCACCACTGGCGCCAGCACCTGGCAGAACGCCCAACCCGTCACCCGGGGCGCAGCCGGACACCAGATCGCGCTGGGCCACAACGGAAACCTGGTCAACACCGCGGAGCTCGCCGCAGAGCTGGGCATGCTCCCCGGCGCCGGTTCCGTGAGCTGTGACAGCGACCTGGTCGTCGAGCTCATCGCCCGATCGATCGAGCGGGACGACGATCGCGGCGACGACCGTGAGCTCGAGCGGGCCATGCTCGACGTGATGCCCCAGCTGCGGGGCGCCTTCTCGATCGTGTGCATGGACGAGGGCCACGTCGTCGGCGTGCGTGATCCGAACGGCTTCCGTCCCCTGTGCCTCGGTCGCATCGAGTCGGGATGGGTCCTCGCCTCCGAGACCCCGGCGCTCGACCTCATCGGCGCCCACTTCGTCCGTGAGCTCGAGCCGGGCGAGATGGTGATCATCGACGCCACCGGCTACCGCTCGGTTCGGGCGTTCCCCGAATCGGAGATCGACCCCAAGCTCTGCCTGTTCGAGTTCGTGTATTTCGCCCGGCCTGACTCCAACCTCTACGGGAAGAACGTGCACCAGGCGCGCGTGCGGATGGGCGAACAACTCGCCCAGCAGTCGCCGGTCGATGCCGACATGGTCATGGGAGTTCCCGAGTCCGGGGTCCCGGCGGCGGAGGGGTTCGCCCTCGAGTCCGGCATCCCCGTCGGCCACGGCCTGGTCAAGAACCGCTACATCGGACGGAGCTTCATCGCCCCCACCCAGGAGGCCCGCGCTGCCGCCGTGCGGATGAAGCTCAACCCGTTGAAGGAGAACATCGCGGGGAAGCGGATCATCGTCGTCGACGACTCCCTGGTCCGGGGCACCACGCAGCGCACCCTGACCCAGATGCTGCGTGAGGCCGGCGCCACCGAGGTGCACCTGCGGATCACCTCCCCCCCCGTGATGTGGTCGTGCTTCTTCGGCATCGACACGGGTGTGCGCAGCGAACTCCTCGCCGCCAACCTCGAGCTCGACGAGATCCGCGACTACCTCAAGGTCGACTCCATCTCCTACCTCACCCTCGACCGCCTGATCACTGCCACCGGCACGCCGCTCAGCGGGTTCTGCGATGCCTGCTTCACCGGGGACTACCCGGTGGACATCCCCGTGAGCCTCGGCAAGGGCGTGCTCGAGATCGGTGCCACCGGCGAAGCCGTCGTCGACCCACCCGTCCGCAGCGGGATCGCTGCGGCCATCGCCCAGCGCAGCGAGGCCGCCGCGCTGGGTCAGCTCGGCTTCGACACCTGACGATGGGCGAAGCGACGCACGAGGGGGAGACCTACGCCGGCGCCGGGGTCGACATCGATGCCGGCGAGGCGGCGGTCGAGCGCATCAAGGCACACGTCCGGTCCACATTCCGACCGGAGGTCATCGGCGACATCGGTGGGTTCGGAGGACTGTTCCAGTTCCCGTCCCACCGCTTCGAGCATCCGGTCCTCATCTCGTCGACCGACGGCGTCGGCACGAAGGCGATGATCGCCCACCAGACCGGCCGGTTCGACTCGATCGGTGTCGATCTGGTGGCCATGTGTGTCGACGACATCGCGTGCGCGGGCGCGGAGCCGCTCTTCTTCCTCGACTACATCGCCGTGGGCGCCCTCGACCCCGATCACATCGACCAGCTCGTATCCGGGGTGGCGGCGGGTTGCCGGGAGGCCGGCTGTGCGCTGATCGGTGGCGAGATGGCCGAGCACCCCGGGGCGATGGAGCCGGGCGAGTTCGACCTCGTCGGCTTCGCGGTGGGGGTGGCCGAGCGCGACCGCATCCTCGACGGCACGACGGTCCGGGAGGGCGACGCCATCATCGGGCTCCCGTCGCCGGGATTGCGTTCGAACGGGTACTCCCTGGCCCGCCGGGTGTTCTTCGACGTCGCCGGCCGGGCCCTCGACGAGCCGGCCTACGACGGCGCCCACCACAGCCTCGCCGACGAACTGCTGACGCCGTCGGTCATCTATTCGCCGGCCGTCGCCTCGCTGCTGCGCGTCGTCGACGTGCGGGCCGTCGCCCACATCACCGGCGGCGGCATCCCCGGGAACCTCAACCGGGTGCTCACCGGGCGGCTGGATGCGGTGGTCGATCGCGACAGCTGGGAGCCGCCCCGCGTCTTCGCCGAGATCCAGGAGCTGGGACGGGTCACCGACGCGGAGATGGCTCGCGTCTTCAACATGGGCATCGGAATGGCCGTGGTCGTGCCCGACGCAGACGTCCACACCGCCCTCGACGTGCTCCGCACCGCCGGCCATCGCGCCACCCAGGTGGGCGTCGTGGCCAAGGGCGAAGGTCGGGTCCGGTACACGGGACGTGCCGCATCGTGAACCTGGTCGATCATCTTCGAGCGCACGCCATCCGGGAGGGCGACTTCGTGCTCAAGTCCGGGCGGCACAGCAGCTGGTTCTGCGACGCCAAGCAGACCACCTGCAGTCCCGACGGCATGTTGCTCGTCGCCGACGCCGCCCTCGCGGCCATTCCCGACGACGTCACCGCCATCGGCGGTCTGACCATGGGCGCCGACGCCGTGGCCTTCGGCGTGGCGGCCATCGGCGCCACCCGGGGACGCTCCCTGCGATCCTTCAGCGTTCGCAAGGAACCCAAGGACCACGGTGGTGGTGGGCGCATCGCAGGGGCCCTCGAATCCGGCGATCGCGTGGTGATCGTCGAGGATGCAGTGACCCGCGGTGTGTCGATGCTCGAAGCGGCCGACGTGGTCGCCGAGGCTGGCGCCGAGCCGGTCCTCTTGCTGTCGGTCGTGGACCGCGGCGGCACCGTGACCGCGATGGCTGCCGAACGGGGCCTTCCCTTCATCGCCCTCGTCACTGCCGAGGATCTGGGTTTTGCCTACGAAGGCCCCTGAGCGGGGGCAGCGGCAGCGTCGATGCGAGCTTCCGCGTAGCGGTCAGCGGCGACGGCCGGGGTGACGCCGTCGCTCTCGGCCAGCGCGATGACATCCCGCACCGTGTCGGCGATGCCCTCGATTCGCCGCCAGGCACGGGCCTGGTCGTAGCCGGCCGGCTCCTCGGCGATGTTGATCACCCCGCCGGCGTTGGCGACGTAGTCAGGGACGTAGAGGATGTCGCGGGCGGCGAGCCGTTCACCGTCTTCGTCGGTGGCCAACTGGTTGTTGGCCGACCCGGCCACGACCTCGCAGCGCAGCTCCGGGATGGTCGCTTCCGAGAGCCCGGCGCCGAGCGCGCACGGTGCGAACACGTCGCATTCGACTCGGTGGGCGTCGGGCGCCTCGACGACGCAGACCTGGTCCGCGCCGTGCGTCTCGACCACCGATGCGACGGCCTCGGCCGCGATGTCGGCCACGGTGACCCGGGCGCCGTCTTCGACGAGATGGTCGACCAACGCCCGGCCCACCTTGCCGACGCCGGCCACCACGACGTGGCGTCCCGACAGGTCGGACGAACCCCACCGGAGCCCGGCCGCCGCCCGGATGGCCCACAGCACGCCCCACGCGGTGGCGGGGGATGGATCGCCAGAGCCCCCCAGCGACGGGCTGACCCCGGTGACGAAGCGCGTCTCGGTGCGGATCAGATCCATGTCGGCCTGCGTGGTCCCCACGTCCTCGGCGGTGAGGTACCGGCCACCGAGGCCATCCACGAAGCGGGCGTAGGCCCGGATGAGATCGTCGGACCGGTCGGTGCCAGGGTCGCCCCAGATGACTGCCTTGCCGCCACCCTGGTCGAGTCCGGCGGCGGCGTGCTTGTAGCTCATGCCTCGTGCCAGCCGGCACACATCGGTGACGGCTTCGGCCTCGGTCTCGTAGGGCCAGAATCGGGTGCCGCCGAGCGCGGGCCCCAGTGCGGTCGAGTGGATGGCGACGATGGCCCGCAGCCCACTGGGACCGTGGTGCCCGAAGGCGACCTCCTCGAAGCGTTCGTCGCCCTCGGTCGTCATCTGTTCGAAGACCGGCGTCAGGGTGGTCGGGACTCCAGACATCATCTCGGACGGTAGCGGCACGGATGGACACGCGGGACAGGATCCGACGGTCCGCCCGGATGGCCCGCCAACGGAACAAACGGACTAGTCATCCATCAACGTCCAAATGACCCGGCTGGGCTATCGCCATGGGTCGGCACGTTCCGTACGTTTGAGTCCGAACCGGACACAACGTCTGCCGGCGACCGAACGAGGAACACACTCCCCATGGCAGAACACGACGACCTCGACAGCCCCGAACGCCTCCTCACCCCCTCCGAGGTGGCCGCGATGTTCCGCGTGAACCCCAAGACCGTCACCCGTTGGGCCCGGGCCGGCAAGCTGAACGCCATCCGGACCCTGGGTGGTCACCGCCGCTTCAAGGCGTCGGAGATCAAGGCGTGCCTCGAGGAGATGTCCCAGTCCGAAGCGTGAGGCCCGGGCTCCCGCCCGAGTCCACTCCGGTTGAACGTCTCCGAAGCGACCGGTCACCCCGGGTGACCGGTGCTTCGCGTTCTCCCGCCCCGACATCGAACCCGTAAGGTTCGGCACCTATGGGTACGCCGACCGCTGCATTCTCCCTGCACCTCCGCGTACGCCTCGACAACACGCCCGGTTCCCTCGGTCGGCTCGCAGTGGCCATCGGCGACGCGGGTGGCAACATCACCCAACTCGACGGCTTCGACGTCCGGGGCGAGTTCCTCGACGAAGACGTGGTGGTCAACTGCGAGAGTGAGGAGCACCAGGAGCAGGTGAAGGCCGCCATCCTGGGACTCGAAGGTGTCGAGATCACCTCGTCGCGGGATCGCACCTACGAGATGCACGAGGGGGGCAAGATCGAGGTCCTGGCCCGGATGCCAATCCGCGACCGGGACGACCTGTCGATGGCGTACACGCCGGGTGTCGCCCGGGTGTGCATGTCCGTTCATGCCCGTCCAGAGCTGTCCCACGAGCTCACCATCCGGAAGAACACGGTGGCCATCGTCTCCGACGGCACCGCCGTGCTCGGCCTCGGCGACATCGGCCCGGAGGCGGCCATGCCCGTGATGGAAGGCAAGGCGCTGCTGTTCAAGAACTTCGCCGGGGTCGACGCCTTCCCGATCTGCATCGACGTGCACACCGCCGACGAGATCGTGGAGACGGTCGAACGCCTCGCACCCACCTTCGGGGGCATCAACCTCGAGGACATCGCCGCGCCGATCTGCTTCGAGGTCGAGGAGCGGCTCAAGGCCAGCCTCGACATCCCGGTGTTCCACGACGACCAGCACGGCACCGCCGTGGTCGTGCTCGCCGCGTTGCAGAACGCCCTGAAGCTCACCGACAAGAAGATGTCCGACCTTCGGGTGGTCATCGCCGGCGTCGGCGCGGCCGGCGTGGCGTGCGGCAAGATCCTGCTCGAGGCGGGCGTGGCCGAAGTGATCGGTGCCGATCGCAAGGGAGCCATCTGGGAGGGTCGCGCAGAGCTCAACTCCGCCAAGCAGTGGTTCGCCGAGAACACGAACCGTGACCGCCGAAAGGGCGCTGTCGGTGAGCTCCTCGCCGGCTCCGACGTGTTCATCGGCGTGTCGGGCCCCGGCATCATCGAGGCCACCGACCTGGACCGGATGAACGCGGACCCCTTCGTGTTCGCCCTGGCCAACCCTGACCCGGAGATCCGTCCGGAGGAGGCCCAGGGTCGGGCCGCCATCATCGCCACGGGGCGGAGCGACTTCCCGAACCAGATCAACAACGTGCTCGCGTTCCCCGGCATCTTCCGGGGGGCGCTCGACGCCGGCGCCACCGACATCACCGAGAACATGAAGCTGGCCGCCGCGGAGGCGATCGCCGATGCGATCCCGACCTCGGAGCTGAGCGCCGACTACATCATCCCGTCGGTCTTCGACACCACTGTCGCCCCGCGGGTCGCGACCGCCGTTGCCGCGGCCGCCGTGGCCGACGGCGTGGTGCGGGTCATCCCGCCGTTGCCGGAAGAGGTCGGCCGCTCATGACCGTCGGCGCGGTCGAGCGCCGGCACCGTACCAACCGAACTCGGAGTATTCGCACAGAGGTCGGGCCCTTGGACTCTTGGCGGAAGGGCATCGGTCCGGGCACGGTGGTGCCCATGAGCAACGGATCCGACCTGAACATCGACGACATGAACCTCGCCGACATGACCATCGACAACCTGATCGGTGACGATGTCGTCACGGTGGCTGACGACGCCACCCTCCTCGGCGTGGCGCAGACCCTCACCGAGGCCGACGTCAGTGCCGTGGTGGTGGGCAGCACGTCCTCGGTGACCGGCATCATCTCCGAGCGTGACATCGTTCGAGCCGTCGCCGAGGGCATCGACCTCGCCACGACCTCGGCAAAGGCGGTTGCCAGCAGCACGCTGGTCTGGGCCGATGGCGCGACCAACGTGGCTGACGTCGCCGGGCAGATGATGGAGCAGTGGGTCCGTCACATCCTCGTCGAGAAGGACGGCGGCCTGATCGGGATCGTGTCGGCCCGCGACCTGCTCGGCCTCTACGCGTCGTCCGGCGACTGAATCACGCAGCGATCTCGGCGATGGCTGCGGTGATCTGCTCCGCCGTCTGGGCGCCGGCGTGGCGGCGCGTCACCATGCCGTCCTCGTCGATGTAGACGACGTAGGGGAAGCTCGTGACGCCGTAGGCGGCGGCTGCGGTGGACTGCGCATCGTCGTACAGTTGCTCACCGGCCCATCCCTCCTCGTCGATCCAGGCCGACGGCGGGTAGTTCGGGCTGTCCTCGTCGGTGGAGGTCAGCACAGCCGCCGTGCGTACGCCCTCGAAGACGCCATCGTCGGCGAGCTCCACCAGGCGGGGAAGTTCGGCCTGGCAGTGCGGGCACCAGTGGGCCAGGAACACCAGCATCGTGGGCTGGCCGTCACCGCCCGGCTCGATCGACGCGGTCCCCTCGGCCCGTTCACTCATGATCCCTGGGCCAGCTGCGCCGACGGCAGGATCCGCACCGGTCTCGGGTAGAGCCGGGAGCGGCCCTCCCGACGTGGTGACCACGCCGAACTGGGAGCCCGCATCGGTGCTGTCATCGTCGTCGACGAGGGCCATCCCCACCAGCACGACGACCACCACGATGGCGATGACCACGCCGATCACGCGCAGATCGGGCCGGGCAGTTGCTGGTCGGTTGTGCGGCCGCTTCGTGCTCGGACGGGGCTTGGTCGCGGGAGTCATGGCAGATCCTTCCGATCGCGTGATGCGATGTGGTCGAGCATGGTCAGGCAGATGATGAGGACGAAGCAGCCGGCGGCCAGGCGGGGGATGGTCCAGGTCCCGAGCCCCTCGACCCAGCGGATGGTGCACGGGTTGGCCGGGTCACAGCCGCCGCCGGAAGCGTCCGGGAACGTCTCCACCACGATGTGCCATGCGCTCACGGCCGATCCGACGACGGCGATCACCACACCCGTGATCCGCCCCGTCGCCGACCCTCGGATACCGGCGATGCCGAGGACCACCACCAGGGGGTACATGGCGATGCGCTGGTACCAGCAGAGCTCGCAGGGCGGAAAGCCAGCCCCCTCGCTGAACCAGAGGCTCCCGGCCGTGGCCAGCAGGGCGATGCCGGCGGCGAGCAGTGTGCCCGTCCCGGCGAGGTACGGCTCGACCCGCGGTCGGAGGGCCGGTGTGGCGAAGGCGATGACGAGTGCTGCCACAGAGACGAGGCCGAGGATCACGAGTACGGCCTCGATGTCGGCCACCTCGGCTGCGCTCATTGCTGCGTACGACGCCATCGACCTCCTTCGTCATGTGGAACATCGCGACCAGCCTGCATGGTTTCCGGGTCCGGTCACCAGGGCCCAAGGTCCCGTCCCGTCGTCGGGACTTCCGGCCCTGGCGGCGTCCGAGGCTCGCGACGCAGGATGCAGGCGAGGCATCGCACGCGGGAGGCTCGTCATGTCAGCGCACAGCTACCCCTGGCTCGAGCACCTCACCGAGGACGTGTGCTGGGACCTGCTCTCCCGAGCCACCGTCGGTCGCATCGGTGTCCTCGTTGACAGCGCCCCCGAGATCTACCCGATCAACCACGTGGTCGACCGGCGCTCGATCGTGTTCCGCACCGATCCGGGGAACACGCTGCGGGGCATCGATCGCAGCCCCTCGGTGTGCTTCGAGATCGACGCCGTCGACCCGGACCACCACAGCGGTTGGAGCGTCCTGGTCAAGGGCCGGGCGTCGGAGGTGGTCGACGCGCACGAGGTCCGGAACGTGGCGGAGCTCGGACTCGAGTTCTGGGACCTCGGGGACAAGGCGCACTGGGTCCGCATCCAGCCCCATGAGGTGACCGGCCGTCGCATCGGCACCGACGAGACGCATCGGGGCTGATCGGGTCCGTCGATCGGCGGAGAACGATCCGGCCGGATTGCCTGGTCAGCCGGTCCTCCGTACATTTGATGACATGTCCGTGATCGACCGGTCCAGTCCGATGCCCCTGTGGGCCCAGGTACTCGACGACCTGCGTCGCCGACTCGACACCGACGAGTTCACTGACGGCTTCCCCACCGACGTCGAGCTCACCCAGCAGTACGGCGTGTCGCGGCACACGGCGCGTGAGGCAGTCCGGCGCCTTCAGGACGAGGGCGTGGTGAGCCGCGAGCGGGGCCGGGGCACCTTCGTGATGGCACCGACGATCGAGCAGGCCACAGGAGCGATCTACAGCCTGTTCCGCTCGATCGAGGCCCGCGGTCTCGAGCAGCGCAGCGAGGTACTGGAGCTGGCCGAGGTCACCGACGCCGGTGCCGCTGCACACCTCGAACTCGGGGCGGATGCGCCGCTGGTGCGCCTCGAGCGACTGCGCCTCGCCGACGGCGCCGTGCTCGCCCACGACACCGCATGGTTGCCGGCGTCGATGGCTCGCCCGCTCCTCGACGTCGATTTCGGGCACACCGCCCTCTACGACGAGCTCCAGGCGCGCTGCGGCGTGCGGCCCACGACGGGCACGGAATCGATCTCCACCGAGCTCCCCGACCCGGCGGAGCGCGGACTCCTCGGGATCGCAGCGAAGCAGCCCGTCTTCCGCATCCGGCGCTCCAGCCTGGCTGGCGACCGGCTGATCGAGTGGCGCGAGACGGTCGTGCGCGGTGATCGCTACACCTTCGTCGCCCAGTGGTCACCGGCCCGGACGTACGAGACGGTCCTCACTGCCACGTGAGAGGTGGGTGCGGGCGCAAAGGTCCGTACAATAGGTGGGCATGGAGATCCGCACCATCGAGACCCCGTCCCTCGGCGATCGCAGCTACATGATCCATGATGGCGCCGTCGCGTTGGTGATCGATCCGCAGCGCGACGTGCAGCGGGTGATCGACGCGGCGGGTCGGGACGGCGTGACCATCACCCATGTGGCCGAGACACATGTACACAACGACTACGTGAGCGGCGGACTGGCCCTGTCTCGCATGACCGGTGCCGACTACGTGCACGCGGCAGCGGAACCGTTGCGCTTCGACCACCGCCCGGTGGGCGACAATGACACGTTTCGCGTCGGCGCGCTGTCGGTCGAGGTCGTGCACACCCCGGGCCACACCCCCCACCACCTGACCTTCGTGGTCACCGCTCCCGGCGAGGCACCGGCTGCGTTCACCGGGGGGTCGCTCCTGTACGGCACGGTGGGCCGGACGGACCTCATCTCCGAGGAGAGGACCGACGAGCTGACACGTGCGCAACATCGCTCGGCCCGCCGTCTCTCGTCGGCACTGCCTGACGACGCACGGGTGTACCCGACCCACGGGTTCGGCAGCTTCTGTGCATCGGCCCAGAGCGAGGAGGAGAGCGATGGGACGATGGCCACCGAGCGCCAGATCAATCTCGCCCTCACCCTCGACGACGAGGACGCCTTCGTCGAACGTCTTGTCTCGGGTCTCACCGATCACCCCCGGTACTACTCGCACATGGGCCTGCTGAACCTGTCCGGCGGTGTCCCCGTCGACCTCTCCCCGCCGGCGGAGGTCGACCCGACCGAGCTCGCTCGGCGCATCCACCGTGGTGACTGGGTGGTCGACCTGCGTTCGCGGCGGGCCTACGCCTCCGACCACCTGGCCGGCACGATCGGGATCGAGCTGGCAGATCCCTTCGTGACCTACCTCGGCTGGCTCATCCCATGGGGCACGCCGATCACGCTGCTCGGCGATGAGGCCGACCAGGTGGCCGAGGCCCAGGTCCAGCTCGTCCGCATCGGCATCGACCGGCCGAGCGGAGCCGCCACCGGTGCCGGTCCCGAGGTCTGGGCACCCGAACACGCCCGGCGGAGCTACGACACGGTCGACTTCACCGCGGTCGCCGGCCGTGATGGCGGCACCGTGCTCGACGTGCGTCGAGGTGACGAGCGATCCGACGGCGGTGTCGTCGGCTCGGTCCACGTCCCCCTCGACCAGCTGCTCGACCGGCTCGACGACCTACCCGACGACACCCTGTGGGTGCACTGTGCCAGCGGATTCCGGGCCAGCATCGCTGCCAGCCTGCTCGACCGGGCCGGACGATCCGTGGTCCTGATCGACGACGCGTTCGACAACGCAGCCGACGCCGGCGTCGACATCGTCGAGGACTGATCGTCCCCGCCGACGAAACCTCCCCCATTTCCCCCAGTCCCAGCGCGATCGACCCTCCCGGGCAGCTGCAGCAGCCTGAGCCTCAGCGGACAGCACCTCTTCCGATTCGGTTCGCTCCGGGAGAACTGAAATCAGGCGTCTTCGTCGGATGACCGGCGAATCGCGACGAGGGCTGCGTCGTCCGTGTCGGGGCCCTGTTCGACCAGCACCTCGTAGAGCTCGTCGCAGAGCTCGTCGATCCGACCGGATCGTCCGACGAACGCCAACGCCAAGCGAGACAGCCCCACGTCGATCGACTCACCGCGCCGCTCGACCAAGCCGTCGGTGTAGAGCAGGAGCAGTTCGCCCGGCTCGAGGCGGTCCTCGGTCGGGCGCGGCTCGATCCGCCGGAGAAAGCCGAGCATCGGAGCTCGACCCTCCGTCTCGAGCGACCGCACCGAAGCGCCGTCGGGCGAGACGATGACCGGGGGAAGGTGGCCGCAGTTCCAGCACTCCAGGCGCGATCTGGTCTGATCGATCTCCACGTATACCAACGTGACCGTGGTCGCCGCCTCGTTGAGCGCAATCTGATTCAACGTCCCGACCGCGTCGGGAAACGACATGCCCGACTGCAACAACGCACGCAGGACATGGCGGAATTGTCCCATCGCCGCGGCTGCCTCGAGCCCGTGCCCGCACACGTCACCCACAGCCAGACCCACCCGACCGCCGGGGAGGTCGATGACGTCGTACCAGTCACCCCCAACGTCGAGGCCGTCGCCGCCCGGGTGGTAGCGCACGCAGATGTCGATGCCGTCGACCCGGATCTCCCGAGGCGGGAGCAGGCTGTGTTGGAGGAGCTTTGCGGCGAGGCGCTGCTGCTCGAAGCGCAGCTCGCTCCGTGCCGCCAACCCGACGATGCCCGCGATCAAACCGGCCAACTCCTCCTCTGCGGCGCCGAACCGGTCGGGTCGGGAGTGCCCGAAGACGAGCACGCCGCCCAGGTCCGAATTGCCGTTCGCCAGGTCGACCGACAACAGCGACCGCACCGGAGCGACACCGGCCCCATCGGGGATCGCTCCGATGCCCGAGATATCTGATCCGGACCGCGCCGGGTTGGTGTTCACCATCTCCGCACGGCCGCTCTGCACCGCCACGGGCACCGTCGTCGCCAACCAGTCGCCGTTCGGGCCGTGGTACCCGACCAGCCGGTCAGGCAGGTTCTCATCACGACAGGTGAACACCGCTGCTGCGCTCTCTGCGCCGACCAGGCCAGCTCCAGCCCGAGCGACTCTGCGGGCAAGCGACTCGAGTCCACGTGAGCCGAGTGCCGTGCGACTCAACCGAAGGAGCCCATCGGCTGTCTCGGCGCGCTCGCTCGCCCGCCGCTTCTCGAGTTCTCTGTCCGTGACATCCCGCGCCACGCCGGTCATGGCGGCCAGCTCGCCATCCTCGACGATCGGCGCGCCCCACCCCTCGACCCAGCGCACGTCGCCATCGGGGGTGATCGTCCGGTGGAGCGTGTGGTGGCTGTTCTGGTCCGAGGTGTTCTGGCGGATGGTGTCGCGACTGACGTCGCGATCCTCGGGGTGGATCAGGTCGAGGTATGCCTCGTAGGTACCGTCGAAGCTTCCCGGCTCGAGGCCGTAGATCTTGTGCAGACGGTCCGACCACTCCACCCGACCGCTGGCGACATCCCAGGTCCACACGCCGAGATCGCCTGATTCGATGGCGAGGCGCAACCGCTGACGCTCGGTGAACGCCTGCAGAGCCGCAGAGCGAGACGCCGACGTCACGAGAGGGATGATGTCACGAGGAGCGAAAGGGTACCTGATCTGGTTCACGGTGTCGTTCTCCAGCCCGGAGAGACGGTCCGGGTCCGGGCACCACAGAGACTCGCTCCGGGGCGCTGGAGCCGGGCTCGTCGCCGGGTCACGCTTGGGCCGAGCCCGTTGCGTTCGTGGGTCGATCCTCAGTACGAGGATTCCCGCATGCGTTCCTGGTGGGTACCGCCCGACATCGCCGAAACCACGGTCCATGGTCAGGACGAGCCGTACCGTCGACCTGTTCGTTGGACGCGGTCAGCTCGAGGCTGTCGACGCCGCCTCACCGGCGGCGGCTCGCTCCTGCCTTGATCGCTCCCGGAAGCGGATGGCTGCGGTCGATGTACTTCTCGATGCCGAGCA
>JBPPNA010000001.1:0-8439 GCA_051306355.1 Acidimicrobiales bacterium
GAGAAGTTGCTGGTCCTCCCGCCCGAGACGGTGGTCTACACCGGCCACGGCGAGACCACCACCATCGGCGACGAGGCCCCGCACCTCCCCCAGTGGATCGACCGAGGGCACTGACGCCGAGAGGCACGCAACAAGGGCCCGTTTCCGGGCCCCTGTTGCCACTGCGTGGAGCGGGCGACCGGGATCGAACCGGCGACCTCAACCTTGGCAAGGTTGCGCTCTAGCCAGCTGAGCTACGCCCGCAGGGAGCGGTCACCATAGCGCGCGATGCCGGCGGAGCGGAATCGCACGGATCGCCAGATCAGTCGACTTCCGACGGGCGGAGATCGATCTCCAGGCGCAGGATGCCGGCTTCGAGTGTGCCCGAGGCATCGCCGATGATGGCGTAGTCCCGGTAGTCGGTCTGGGCTTGCTCGATGAAGCGCGAGCGCTCCTCACCGGCAACGGGCGGAAGGTTCCTGCGCTTGACCGCAGCAGCGCGCTCCTGGAACCGCCGGATCATGGCATCGATGTCAAAGTCGTCGGCGATGTCGCCAACCTATCCACATCGACCCCTGGGTTCAGCCGTCGACCGTCGGGCGCGGTCGTGTCGCCCGCCAGAAGCGGATGGTCCACAGCGCGATGAGGATTGCCACCACGACCAGGCCTCCGACGATCAGCCACAGCATGGATTCCTCGCTGACACCTCCGTCGTCTGCGCTGGCCACGACGGGTGCCTCGGTGGTCGTCGTGGTCGACTCCGCCCCTTCGCTGCCGTCGCCGGCCACGAGGAGACCGGCCCGGGTGGTGGTCGTCTCCGCCTCGCCACCGTCGCCGGTGTCCTGAGCGGCCGCAGTCGTGGTCGTCGCCTCGAGATCCTCGGCATCGTCGAGGACGGTTGTGGTGCCACGTCGGGGAACTGCAGACGTCGCCGACGATCCCCTCGTCGTCGTGGACTCGTCGAGGAACTCGGTGCTGGTGGGGGCCGCCGACGTGGCACTCCCCTCCGTCGTGGTCGAATCCGTCGGTTCCTCGGAACCGAGCAGCTCGTCGACCTGTGCCGTGGCCCCACTGCCGACGAAGGTGATCAGGGCAACGCTCACCAGGATCAGCGTCGCGAGACGGAGGCGGAGACGCGCCGCGTCCGCCTTGGAGAAATGGCCCGAAGACATGAGCTGACAAGCGTACCGTCGACCCTCGCGGCGACCCAGCATGCCCGGCTCTCAACGTTGGTGGACCGGACAGCTGTAGGTGGTCCGTCCGCCGACGGTCCGGCGCAGGAGTGGCACTCCGTCGAGCGGGCAGCTCGTCCCACGGGCCCGGGCCGGCTGGAGGTCGCCGGTGTGGCTGCCTCCCCGGTCGGTGAGCTCCGCCACGACGGCGACGATCGTGGCGGCGAGACGAGCGCGATCCGCATCGTCGAGCCCCCCAGCCGGGCGGGCGGGGTCGATGCCGGCCCGCCACAGGGTCTCGTCCACCAGCAGGTTCCCGAGTCCGGCCACCCGACGCTGGTCGAGCAGACGTGCCTTCAGCGAGGTGCGGGAGGAGGCGAGCGCCGCGTCGAGCTGGTCCGAGGTGAGCGTGGCCGCATCAGGGCCGAAGCGGCTCAGGTCCGGATCGAGCTCCAACCCGCCCAGCCGGCGTGGGTCGCGGAGGCGGAGCTCGGATGCGTCCGCGAAGACCAGTACGTATCGATCCCATCGCTGATCGTCACCGGTGCTCCCGTATTCGAGGTGTTCGATGGTCGCGGTACCGTCCACGAGGAGGCGCCCTGTCATGCCGAAGCGCAGGCCGATGACGGGACCATCCGTCTCGAGCAGCAGCAGCTTGCCGATGCGGCCGGTGGCGACGATCGTCGTTCCGGCGAGGCGCGCACGGACCGCGTCCGGGTCGGCGTGACGCAAGCCCAGGGGATCGAGCACGGGCGCGTCGGCGATGGTACGGCCGATCGCCGAGTCGGCCTGGCGGCGATAGGTCTCGACCTCGATCAACTCGGGCACGGCGGCCCTCCGCCCATGGTCAGGAGACGGCGGCGACGATGTCGTCGATGACGTCGTCGACGTGCTCGAGGCCGACCGAGAT
Organism: Acidimicrobiales bacterium; assembly: GCA_051306355.1. Taxonomy (GTDB): domain Bacteria; phylum Actinomycetota; class Acidimicrobiia; order Acidimicrobiales; family Salinilacustritrichaceae; genus Salinilacustrithrix. The sequence continues at coordinate 2,062 of JBPPNA010000001.1, forward strand.
GCGCAGCAGCCCGTCGGAGATCCCCATGGCGGCCCGCTCGTCCGCCCCCAGCGTGGCAGCCGACATCGACGCCGCGTGGGTCACCAGCGTCTCCGGACCGCCGAGCGACACGGCGGGCGTGGCCACCTCGACGCGCTCGACGGCTGTGACACCGGCGTCGTGACCACCGTGGAGATCGATCACCACGATCGAGCCGCCGTTGCGCATCTGGCGCGACGCGATCTCGTGGCTGGGGTGGGACACCAGGCCTGGGTACAGGACGCGCGCCACACGGTCATGGCCCTCGAGTCGCTCGGCGAGAGCCTGTGCCGTCTCCGTCTGCTGGCGCAACCGGGCGTGCATCGAACGGAGGCCGCGAAGCCCGAGAAAGGCATCGAACGGGGAGGCGACGGCGCCGTGAAGCACATGGTGACCCCACACGACGTCGATCAACTCGCGCTCGGCGGTGACCACGCCCAGCAGCGCATCGTTGTGACCGGCGATGCCCTTGGTTGCGGAATGCACGACGAAGTCGAGGCCGAAGTCGTGGGGGTTCTGGACCGCCGGCGTCGCCATGGTGGAGTCCACCACCGTGAACGGCCCTCGCAGCGCACCGATCGCCTCGAGGTCGACGATGCCCATCATCGGGTTCGCTGGGGTCTCCACCCACACGAGTTGCGTGGGCTTGGCGTCCACCGCGACGCGGAGGGCGGACGCGTCGAAGGCGTCCACGAACTCCACCTCGATCCCGAAGCGGGGGCAGGTGCGGGTGAGGAGCTGGGCGGTGGCGGAGAACATCGACTCCTGGGCGACGATGCGGTCACCAGACGAGCACATCCCCAGCACGATCGAGGACACCGCACCCATCCCCGAGCCGAAGGCGAGCCCGGCCTCGGCGCCTTCGACCTCAGCCACCGCGTCGGCGAAGGCCTGGGCGGTGGGGGTGCCGTTGCGGGCGTAGAAGTCCGTGCTGCGGGGGGTGGCGGCCAGGCGGGCGCTCGCTTCGAGATCGCGTAGCTCGTACGCAGTGGACGGCCAGATCGGCGTGGCCATCGACCCGTGGTTCGCATCGCGGCCGGCGCGGATCGCCACGGTCTCGCGACGGGGGGTGTTCATGCTCGCTCCTTCGGGGCGGTTTCGGCGAGGAACGGGCCGATCATGTCGGCGACCGTCTCGTGTTCGATGAGGAAGGCGTCGTGTCCGTGGGGGCTGTCGAGCTCCCGGTAGGAAGCCACGACACCGGTGGCCGCCGCGTGTTCGGCGATCTCCCGGGACTGGTACGGCGGGTAGAGGATGTCGCTGCTGACACCGATGGTGAGCAGGGGGCAGCGGAGACGGCGCAGGGCGGCCGGACACCCGCCCCGGCCCCGGCCGAGGTCGTGGAGGTCCATCGCCTTGGTGAGCACGAGGTACGAGTTGGCGTCGAATCGGCGCACCAGCTTGTCGCCGTGGTACTCGAGGTAGCGCTCCACCTGGAACCGCTGCCACAGCTGGAACCCGTCGAGCGACTCGACGAGCTCCCGCCCGAAGCGGTCGGTGAAGACGTCGTCGGAGCGGAAGGTGATCTGGCTCACCATCCGAGCGACCGCCAGCCCCTCATGGGGGCCCTCACCGGGCGCGGCGTCGTAGTAGTCGCCGTCGCGCCACGCGGGATCGAGGCGGATGATGCGCCGCCCGGCCGACCACCAGCCGATCTGCTGCGCCGATGCCGCCTCGCAGCTCGCCAGGACCACGATCGAGGCGACGCGCTCGGGGTACATGACCCCCCACTCCAGGGCCTGCATGCCCCCCATCGAGCCTCCGATCACCGAGTGCCATCGTCGGATGCCGAGCTCGTCGGCGACCACTGCCTGGCTGCGCACCATGTCGCGGATCGACACGACAGGGAAGCGAGCACCGTAGGGACGGCCATCGTCGGGGTGAGGCGAGGCGGGTCCCGTGGATCCCTGGCAGCCGCCGAGAACGTTGACGCACACGACGAAGTAGCGGTCGAGGTCGATCCCACCACCGGGGCGTATGGCGCCGTCCCACCATCCGGGCGCAGCGTGGCCCGGCGTGAGACCGCCGGCGGCGTGGCTGTCCCCGGTGAGGGCGTGGCAGACGAGCACGGCATTCGAGGCATCGGGTGCGAGCGTGCCGAAGGTCTCGAAGGCCACCTCGGCGTCACGGAGCTGGCCGCCGCCCTCGAGAGCGAAGGGCCGGCCGGGCGCGAGCGGCACGAACTGGCGCCGGCCGGGGTCGTCGCCCTGCTGCCAGGCCCCGGAAGCAGGCAGCGCGCTGGGATGGGCCCGCCGACCGAGGTCGGCAAGCGGCCGGGAATGGCTCGTGGAGGTGATGGCGGGACCGCCGCGCGCGCCCCGGGGTTCGGTCGTCGCCATGTGGTCCACCTCCTCTGCGGAAAGGGTGGACACCCATGGTCGGGGAAGCCCCGGACGCTTGTTTGCCCCGGAGGGCCACATCCCCACCCCGGAGGGGGGAGGCACCTTGGGTGTCCGTCCCAGGTTGCCGGACCCGTCGTCGGGCCGCTCTTGATGCTGTTCGGACGCATCCTACGCAATCCAGCCGGTGGCGCAGCCAAATTGAGGGCAAGCCGTCCTACGGGCGGTAGCGGTCCTCGGCCTCCGCCACTTCCGGCAGCCCGACGAGGTCGGTGAAGTCGTCGAAGGCCACGAGCCGGTCGAGTTCGTCGCGGAGCGATCCCTTCTCGGCCAGGACGGCCAGGGATTCGCGCACCGCCCGCACCATCGTGAACAGCGACGTCAGGGGCGAGACCACGAGTTGGAAGCCGAGGTCGGTGAGCTCGGCCGGTGTCAGCAGGGGCGTCCGGCCGGCCTCGACCATGTTCGCCACCAGCACCGGCGCGTCGACCTCGGCGGCGATCCGCTCCATCTCCGCGATGTCCTCCGGCGCCTCGACGAAGACAGCGTCCACGCCGGCGTCCACCGCCGCCTTGGCCCGTTCGATCGCCCCGTCGAGCCCCTCGGCCGCTCGCGCATCGGTCCGGGCACAGACCAGGAGGTCGGTGCGGTGGTCGACGGCGGCGCGCAGCTTGGCCAGCCACGCGTCGGCCGGGACCACCTGCTTGCCGGCCAGGTGCCCGCACCGTTTGGGCCACACCTGGTCCTCGAGGAACACGCCGGCAGCGCCGGCGGCCTCCCACAGCTCGATGGTGCGGATCACGTTGAGCGGGTTCCCGTAGCCGGTGTCCCCGTCGACCACGACGTTCAGGTCCCGGTTGGCGGCCGTGGTGCGGCGGGCCTGTTCGGCCATCTCGGTCTGGGTGAGGAAGCCGTAGTCGGGCAGGGCCAGCTGGGTTCCCGACACGCAGTAGCCGGAGAGGAAGACCGTGGAGAACCCCGCCTCGCCCGCCAGCCGAGCCGAGAGGGCGTCCCACGCGCCGGGCATGAGGACCGATTCGCCGGCGTCGAGGCGGTTCCGCAGATCGTTCGGCACGGCGGATCAGCGTACCGGCACCCGCTCGAGCCACCAGGCCCGGAGGACGGGGTCGTCGACGCCGTAGGCCCGGTCGGCGACCTCGCCGAACTCCTGCCACCGATCAGCGCCACCCGCGACGGCTTCGGCCACCGCCGCCGCATCGTCCCAGGCCGTGAGGTCAGTGGGGAGCGGGAGATCGGCGAGCAGGCCGGCGGTGGGCTTGCAGGCGTCGTTCGAGAGGGCGGTACCGGCGGACCGGCGCAACATCCATGCCGACGTCACCGGAGCGTGGATCGCGGCGGCGAGCCTCCAGAGGTCGCCGGGGTCGCGTGGTCGGACCACGATCACCGGCACCGAACCGACGAGGTCACCGGCGGCATCGACGGCGGCCTCCAGGACCCGGGTCTGGGTGGCGACGAGGAGCTTGGGCTTCGCCTGGAGGCGCACCCACCGCTCGGCACGTCCGTCGAGCGCATCGACGTCGATCGTCGGGTGCGCCCATCGCCGCTTGGCGAACCGCACCGGGGCATCGGCCCGGTACCGGAGCGGGTCGATGGAGCCCGACGTGACCAGCGCGGGACCGGCGCCGGCCTCGTCGACTGCTCCGACGAGGCCGTAGTACTCGTCCCGGAACCCCGCGACGACGTCGGCGACGTCGCCCAGCGTTGCGGTGCCGAGGAGCTGCACCGGCGGAATGCCCCGGGCCGACGCCAGCGCGCCCGACCAGTCGTTGTCGTGCGGCACCCCCGCCCGGAGCACCGGCGCGCACGCTTCGACCGACGCGGCGAACGTGGCGCCGTCGTCGAGCCAGGTGTGCACCAACGTTGCCCGCTCGTCGACCCGTCGCCGCACCGCACCGGCGTCCCGGGCGCCGAAGAGCGAGGACGGCTGTACGAGGGCCACTGCTCCACCGGGCCGGACGGCATCCACCGCGACGTGCAGGAAGAGCCACGCTGGGTCGGTGTAGGGCCGCACGTCGTCGCCGAAGCGCACCTGCAGGGCGCGTCGTCGGCGCTCGTCGGCGGCGGTCCGGGTCCGGAGCTGGCCGAGGAACGGGGGGTTCCCGACGACGACGTCGGCCGGGGGAAGCCGTGTGGCGGTGAGGGCGTCCCCCACCACCAACCCGGCCGGCACGGTCGGTTCGCCCCGTCGAGCCGACCACCACCAGAGCGCAGCCTCCGTCGTCGCCACCGCGAGCGGATCGAGGTCGCAACCCCAGAGCGCCTCGACCACAGATCGGACCGGTCGCTCGCCGGCCAGCACCTCGGCGGCGGCCAGCAGGAAGACCCCGCCCCCGCAAGCGGGGTCGGCCACCCGCTCGATCGGTCGCTCGGCCGTCTCGAACGCCCGGGCGACCATGTCCTCGGCCAGCCAGCGGGGCGTGTACCAGGCCCCCCGCTTCGATCGCTCGGCGCCGGTGACCAGCGCCTCGTGCAGCGGGCCGAGCTCGAACGGGCCGGCGGCAAGCGACCCGCGGCCGACGCTGTCGCCCACGTGGTGACGCACCAGCCGCAGACGGTGGTCGGGCGTCAACCCCTCGGCAGCGGTCGCGGTGACAAAGGCGCTCGCGAGGACTGCTCCGGGATCCGGCACCCGCTCATCCTGCCTGAGGGACCCCAGCTCGCCTTGGACGGCGTCAGGCCGGCCCCGGTTCCCGGGGATCTGGTTCCCGGGTTGGGGTTCCCGGGGCTCTGGTTCCGGGGCTCCGGTTCCGGGGCTCTGGTTCCCGGGGTCAGGCCTCAGTCGTTTCGGGGGTCCCAGCCGGTGAGGTCGGCGAGGCGCTCGTCGTTGGAGAACACCGACACGATGGGATGGTCCTCGAGCCCGAGGCGCCGTTGCAGGAGCTTGACCGTCATCTCCTCGTCCCACTTGAGCAGGGTCACCGCCACGCCGGCAGTGCCGGCGCGGGCCGTGCGGCCGGAGCGGTGGAGGTACGTCTTGTGGTCGGGCGGCGGGTCCCAGTGGACCACCGTGTCGATCTCGTCGATGTCGAGGCCACGGGCGGCGACATCGGATGCGACGAGCGCCTGCAGCTTGCCCTCACTGAAGCGCTTGAGCGCCTTTTCGCGCACCCGCTGGGGGAGGTCACCGTGGATGGCCTCGGCCCTCACGGCGAGGTCGTTCAGGTTGCTGGCCAACCTGTCTGCGGCCCGCTTCGTGTTCGAGAAGATGAGCGTGCGGTGGCCGTTGGTGACGATGGCGCCGGCGACCTTGGCCTTGTCCATCTCGTGCACCAGGAGGAAACGGTGGTGCATCTGCTCGACGGTCACCGTGTCGGAGAGGACCTCCTTGGTGACGGGGTCGGTCTGGTAGCGCTCGACGAGTGCACCGACCGATCCGTCGAGCGTGGCGGAGAAGAGCAGTGTCTGGTGGCCCTCGGGCACGTGGCGCAGGGTCCACTCCACCTGGGGGAGGAAGCCCATGTCAGCCATGCGGTCGGCCTCGTCCACGGCGACCATCGTCACCTCGGCGAGCTTCACGTCGCCCCGCTGGAGGAGATCGATGAGCCGGCCGGGAGTGGCGACGATGATGCCGGTGCCCCGTTGGATCGAGCTGATCTGCTTCTCGATCTTCTCGCCGCCGTAGACCGCGGTGATGGTGTGGCCCTTGGTCTTGGCCAGGGGCTCGAGCACCTCGGCAACCTGCAAGGCGAGCTCGCGGGTGGGACAGAGCACGAGGCCGGCGGGGCCGTGGTCGATGTCGGCCGGATCGGGGAGCGCCATCACCATGGGCACGCCGAACGCCAGCGTCTTGCCGGAGCCGGTCTGGGCCTTGCCACACACGTCGCGGCCGGCGACAGCGTCTGGGATGGTCATCTCTTGGATGGGGAAGGGCTTCTCGATGCCCTGGGATGCGAGGAGTTCGACCAGGTCTTCGTCGAGTCCGAGTTCTGCGAATGTCGTCATGTTGGCGTCAACGCTAGTGGCGGAACCGGGTCACGCCGCCATCGTCGGGGTCCGCGTC
>JBPPNA010000025.1:0-5445 GCA_051306355.1 Acidimicrobiales bacterium
ACGAGCGTCGGCGTGGAACGGGGGGTCGGAGGTGATGGGCGGGGCGTAGCCGACCGGCTTGGGATCATCGGCCGCCAGTCGGTGACGATGATGCCCTGGCTCGAGAAGTGGTCCGGGTCGTTGGCGATGGAAGCCACGTCTTCGTGACGGGTCGGGAGCCATGCGCCGCCGAAGCGCTCGGTGTGGGCGACGGGGCACCGTTGGCGGAGGTCGTCCCACACCTCGGTGGCCGCGGCGGCGTACTCGGGATGGGTGTGGTCGAAGTCGGTGGCCCAGTCCGCGATCGGCGGGCGGGCCTCCGCCGTCGACGTCCCCGCCGTGTCCGTGCCTGTGGTGTTCGTGCCTGTGGTGTTCTGGGTCATCGCTGACTCGTCGCTCCCCTGCATCCGGTCGGATAACAGACGTTATCGGACCGGTTCGGGATCCACCACCGGGCCGTCGTGCGGTGCGGTCCCCGCCGACCGTACCGTTCGAGTCGGTCATCGATCGCTGCCGCTGCGTTCGTCACGCAGATTCGGGTCTCGATCCGCCCAGCTCGGTGCGGAAGAAGGCGGCGATCCGGTCTTCCATGAACGACCGGTCTGCTTCCCCTCGCGGGACGTGGCGTTCGTCGGGGAACAGGAAGAGCTCGTGGTCGATGCCGGCCCGGATCAGGGCGTTGATCAGCCGGGCGGTGTGGCGGAAGTGCACGTTCTCGTCGATGAGCCCGTGGATGAGCAGAAGGGCACGATCGCGGAAACCATCGACGTGGGTCATGACCGATCCGCGCGCATAGCCGTCTGGGTTCCCGGCCGGTGTCCCGAGGTACCGCTCGGTGTAGTGGGTGTCGTAGCCGTCCCAGCTGGTCACCGGTGCGCCGGCGCACGCCGCCTGGAACACGTCGGGGCGACGGGCGAGGCACAGCGCGCTCAGGTAGCCGCCGTAGCTCCACCCGTAGATCCCGACCCGTTCGGGATCGGTGGTGCCGTCGTCGACCAACGACCGCACCAGCGCCACCTGATCGTCGACTTCCACGGTGCCGAACCCGTGCCGGAGGTGACTCTCGAACGAGACGCCGCGGTCGGTCGAGCCCCGGTTGTCGATCACGGCCACGCAGAAGCCCTGCTGGCGCAGGTACTGGGCGCGGAGCGCCACGGTGATCCCCCAGGAGCGGGTGAGCATCTGGGCGTGGGGTCCGCCGTAGGCCGAGACGATCGTGGGGTGCGGCCCGTCGCCGTCGGGGAGGTACACGGCGGCATGCAGCGGTGTTCCGTCGTCGGCGACCACGATGCGCTCGTCCGGGCCGACGAGTGCGAACGCCGCCACCCTCGGGTCCTGGGCGCTGTCGTGGAGTACGTGGGTCGTGCCATCGGCCCGGTGCAACACGGTTCGTGGAGTCGCGCCCGGGGCGGACCAGGTGTCGACCCACGCCCCGGTGGACGGGTGCACGACCACGCGGTGCACGCCGGCCTCGGTGGTGAGACGTTCCGGTCCGGACGAGCCGTCCAGGGGCACGCGATGCAGGTGGCGCTCCAGCGCCGACTCCCGGGTGCCGAGGAACCAGACTGCGCCGTCGCCCACCCCGGCGACCGAGGTCACCACCCAGTCACCGGCGGTCAGCGTCCGGACGAGGGCACCGTCCGCCGCCCGCACCTCGAGGTGACGGAATCCGGACCGCTCCGACGACCACAGGAACGATCCGTCGTCGAGGAATCGCAGATGATCATGGAGGTTGATCCAGACGTTGGAGGTCTCGGTCCAGAGCAGGGTCCCCGACCCGGTGGAGGGGTCGAAGCGGACGACGTCGAGCCGCTGCTGGTCGCGAGACTCGATCTGCACCACCACCGTGGCGTCCGGCGCCCAGTCGACCCGGGCCACGTAGCGGTCGTCATCGATGCCGGAGCACCCGAGATCGAGCCACACGGGATCGTCGGCCGTGGTCCCGTCTGCGGTGACCACGCCGACCCGGACGGCAGCGTTCGCCTCGCCGGCGAAGGGGTAGGCGTGGTCCTCCCTGGCCTCAGGGCCTACGTCGTCGCTGCCCTGGTGCACGATCCGGTACGTGGGTACGGCCGACTCGTCCACCTCGCAGAAGGTCACGAGCGTCCCGTCGTCGGAGAACCAGAATCCGTACGGCCGACCCATCTCCTCCTGGGCGATGAACTCGGCCGAGCCGTTGGCGCGCCCGGTGGCCTCCGCCCCGTTCGTGACCGCAACGGGTGAACCGCCGTCGACGGGGGAGACGTGTACCTCGCCGGCAGCCACATACCCGATGCGCGCACCGTCCGGGGACAGGCGCGCGTCGAGCAGGGGGCCGGTCTGGTCGGTGGTCTCGACAACCAGGCGGGCGGCGGCCCCGTCGAGATCGTCGAGCACCCACAGGCCGTCGCTCATCGGCACCAGGATCCGAGCGGCCCGACCGGCCCAGGCGTACCGGGTCACACCGGTGGCGAGCTCCCTCGCCCGCTCCCGACGGAGGCGCTCCTCGAGCGGCAACGAATCCTCGACGACCGTTCTGCCCGGCGTCGCTACCCGGTGGCTGCGACCCGAGGCGACGTCGACCGCGAGCAGTTCCTGGTCCAGACTCCCGGCCGGGGCCAGCAGGTAGGTGAGCGTGGCTCCGTCGGGCGAGAATCCGGCGGCCGTCGGCGTGACCGAGCCCGGGAGCGGCCGTCGGGCGACGTCGGTGGTGGTCAAGGAGCGCACGGCCGGACCCTAACTTCGTCTGCCGGCCTGACGGCTGTCCGCGGCACCCCTCGCTACCGTGCGGGGGCTGGCCCTGACCGCGCTGTCGCTCGTCGGGCGTGCTGGAGTAGAAGTCTCATCGTGCGCATCCTGGTCACCAACGACGACGGCATCGACTCCACCGGGCTCCACGTCCTGGCGCGACGCCTCGCGCCGCTGGGCGACGTACTGATCGTCGCCCCCGACACGGAGTACTCGGGGTTCGGGGCCGCTCTCGGGACGTTGCACACCATGCACCCGGAGGTGCACCAGGTCGATGTGGACGGGGTCGCGGAGGCATGGGAGGTCACCGGCCCACCGGCGCTGTGCGTGTACTTCGCTCGGCTCGGGGCGTTCGGGCCCATCGACCTCGTGGTGGCGGGCATCAACCCCGGCGTCAACACCGGCCGGTCGATCTACCACTCCGGCACGGTCGGCGCGGTGCTCACCGCCCGCAACGGCGGGATGTCGGGCGTCGCCATCAGCCAGAACGTGACGGGCTTCGGCGTCGAGGGCCAGGGTTGGGACGAGATGCTCCAGAACCAGCAATGGGAGACGGCGGCCGAGGTGGGGGCCGCCGTCGCCGGAGCGGTGCTGGCCGATTTCGAGTCCGACCTCGAGCCCGCCGCAATCAACGTCAACGTCCCCAACTGCGCGCTGGACGAGATCCAGGGCTGGCGCCATGCCGAGGTCGGGACCCTGCCGCCCCGGGCCGTCGCCGACGCCAAGCTGGTCCCGAAGCTCGGCCACGACCGCGCCTACATCGTCGAGATGGAGTGGGGCGATCCCATCGAGCTCCCCGCCGAGACCGACGGCGGCACCGTGGAGCGTGACCTCGTCTCCGTCACCCATCTGAGTCGCTTCGCACGCGTCGACCGTCCCGACTTCGCCACCGTGGACATGGCACTGGACCGCCTCCTCGGCTGACCGGCGCTCCTCCGCTGGCACGGTGAACCGTCCCCACCCCACAAACCCGTTCTTGTCACCGTTTCGGTCGCCCAGCTCCCCGAAACGGTGACAAGAACGGCTCGTGTCAGGCGCCGGGGATCGGCTCCTCGCCCTGGATCGTGAGCCGCCACATCTCCCGGCGCTGGCCGGCGTAGTCGCTCATGGGTAGGTGGAGGGTGCAGCGGTTGTCCCAGATGGCGACGGAACCCGGCTTCCAGCGGAAGCGGCAGGTGTACACGGGGTCGGTGGCGACGGCGAAGAGGTGGTCGAGGAGGGGCTGGCTCTCGGCCGGCCACCAGCCGTCGATCGACTCGGTGTAACCCCAGTTGACGTAGAGGGCGGACCGGCCGGAGTCGGGATGCGCACGCAGGACGGGGTGGGCCCGGCGCTGGTGGGCGGCCTCGCCGTAGAGGATGTCCATGTTCTCGACCAGCTCGTTGTGGGTGGCCTGGGCGCCGTAGGCCTTCTGCGGTGAGTGGACGGCGCGCAGCCCGCCGAGCGTGGCTCGGAGACCAGGGGAGAGGTGGTCGGCGGCGAGGTAGAGGTTCGACCAGATCGTGTCTCCGCCGTGATCGGGGACGTCGTTGCCGTAGAGGACGGTGAAGGCCGGGGGCGTCTCCTGGAAAGACCAGTCCGAGTGCCATGCGCCACCGAAGACCAGCGGGACCTTCTCATCGGCTTCCTTCACCACCTTCACGATGTTGGGATGCGAGTCGAGGCCGGCCACGAACGGATCGTCGCCGAAGGGGCCCCAGTGCTCGCCGAAGGCCTGGAAGGAGTCGAGATCGAAGGTCTGGTCGCGCAGGAACACGACCAGATGGGCCACCGACGCGCCGCGGATGTCGGCCCAGGTGGCCTCGTCGAGGTCCCGTGCGTCGAGCGGGCCACCGCCCGCGGCGGTGATCTCGGCACCGAGCGCGCCCGTGAGTGGGTGCACCTGGATGTGGTCGTAGTCGGCCGGGGCGTTGTTGGCGGCATCGGTGGCGAAGATCATGGTGAGCTCCCGGGGCATCGAACGGACGACGGACGACAGTAGGTCGACGGGTGCCACACTGCGGGCGTGGCCAGGACGACCCCCACGCCCGGGCGGAACCCCGCTCCCCCCTCGGTCGGCCTCGTGCTCGGCGCCGGGGGTGTGGCGGGAGGCGCGTGGCACGCCGGGGTCCTGGCCGCCCTCGAGGAGCTGGGTTGGGACGCACGCACCGCCGGCCTGATCGTGGGGACGTCGGCCGGCTCCGGGACGGCTGCCGCGTTGCGCCTCGGGATACCGGCCAGCGACCTGCTGGCCGGCGCGACCGGTGGAAAGATGGGTCCGATCGGTGCCGGGCACGCAGCCAGAGGGGGTGCACCGATCGACATCCCCGTCCCGGAGGTCGGTGGCCGCATCCCCGTGCCGGCCGCACCCGGTTTGTTGCTGCGATCGCTGCGTCGCCCCTGGGACCCCCGCCCGTTCAAGGCCGTCGCCGGACTGCTACCCGCCGGGCGCGTGTCGACGGCGTTCATCGGCGACCGGATCCGACGGGCGTACGAGGCGCCGTGGCCGGACCGGCCGACGTGGATCTGCGCCGTACGGCTGGCCGATGGCGAACGAGTGGTCTTCGGTCGCGATGTCGACGACGCCCACCTCGCCACGGCGGTGGAAGCATCGTCGGCCGTCCCGGGATACTTCGCCCCCGTGGTGCACGCCGGCGAGACCTACGTGGACGGCGGCGTCCACTCGCCGACCAACGCCGACCTCCTGGCCGATCTCGCCTTCGACGTCGTCGTCGTGTCGAGCCCGATGTCGGGGACCCG
>JBPPNA010000075.1:0-16947 GCA_051306355.1 Acidimicrobiales bacterium
GTGCGGGCCGCGACCAGGGGTGTGGCCACGGCCCAGAGGGTCAGGACGAGCCACGCCCGGGCGGAGGCGTTTCCGCCGGCGAAGGCCGCGGTGACCAGATCGGTGAGGGCTGAGCCGGGCAGGGCTTGGGCGAAGGTCCGCAGGGGACCCGGGAACTCCTCGAGCGGGATGAGGAACCCCCCGAGCAGGAGGAAGACCAAGTACAGGCTGTTGGCCAGCGCGAGGGTGATCTCGGCCCGGAGGGTGCCGGCCATCCACAGGCCGAGGCCGGCGAAGGCAGCGGTCCCGAGCACCACCGCACCGAGGAGTGGGAGCACCGAGAGGTCAGGACGCCAACCGAGAACGAGCCCCACCGGGATGAGAACGGCTGCCTGGATGACCTCGATGGCAACAACGCCGGTGATCTTGGCCAGGAGCAGGCGGGGCCGCCCGAGTGGCGTGGTGCCGAGGCGCTTGAGCACCCCATAGCTGCGCTCGAAGCCGGTGGCGATGGCCAGACCGGTCATCGACATCGACATGATGGCGAGGGCGAGGACGCCGGGGGCGAGGACGTCGACGGGGTCCGCAGCGTCGATGGGTAGGACGTCGACGAGGGAGAAGAACACCAGGAGCCCCACGGGGATCCCGAGCGTGAGCAACAGCGACTCCCTGTTCCGCAGGGTGAGCGTGCACTCGACGCGGAACTGGGCCAGGAGGGCCTTCACCGCGACGCGTCGTCCTGGTCTGCGGTGAGGGTGAGGAACACGTCCTCGAGGCGGTGGCGTCCGGCCCGCAGGTCCCCGAGGGCGATGTCGTGGTCTGCCAGCCATCCGGTCAGGCGCATGGCGAGTCTGGGGTCGTTCACACCGGTGATCCGGTACTCGCCGAGCGAGACCTCCACCACGGTTCCACCGAGGTGCTCGCCGAGGGCCGCCACATCGATCTCCGGCGCGGCCGAGAAGCGCACGTCGCCGGAAGCGCCCGTCCGCAACTCGTCCAACGTCCCGGTTCCGACCACCCGACCGTGGTCGATGATGACCACCCGGTCGGCGGTCTTCTCGGCCTCGTCGAGCTCGTGGGTGCAGAGCACGACCGCCACGCCCGAGTCAGCCAGCTCACGGATGATCTCGCGGATCACCTGGCGGCCACGGACGTCCACCCCGGACGTCGGTTCGTCGAGGAACACCACCTCCGGACGCCCGACGAGGGCCATGGCGAGGCTCAGCCGCTGCTGCTCGCCGCCGCTGAGCTGACGCCAGGTGGTGTGCGCCTTGTCCGACAGGGCCACCCGACGCAGGAGCGCATCTGGGTCGAGCGGATCGGGATAGAGAGCGGCGAGGAGCCGCAGCATCTCGGGCGGGTGGATGCTGGGGTACACGCCACCGTCCTGGAGCATCACACCGATCCGTCCCACGATCCGGTCGTGCTCGACGATGGGATCGTGGCCCAGGACGCGGGCGGAACCGCCTGCCGGGCGGCCGTATCCCTCGAGCACCTCGACGGTCGAGGTCTTCCCCGCCCCGTTCGGGCCGAGCAGCGCGAGCACCTCGCCCGCCGATGCCGTGAAGCTCACGCCGTCGACCGCCGTCAGCGTGCCGTGGCGGACGACGAGATCGTTGACGACGACGGAGTCCGAGGTGGTGCTCACACCTGGGCGCGGTCGAGGCTGCGGGCGGTCTCGACCATCAAGCGGTAGATGCCGAGCACCTTGCGGTCGTAGTTCGGGTCGGTCGCCCACACGCCGGTGAGCGCGGTCCACCGCTCGCAGCAGCCCCGGACACCGACCCGTTCCGGTGCGACGAGCGGGTTCGGCGTCGCGGCGAGCTGTTCTGACGTGAGACGGGGATCGGCATAGGCCCGCAGCAAGTGGATGTGAGCCCGCACCCCGTCGTCGAGATCGGCGAAGCGGAACGCGCACACCGGAGCGCAGTGGTCATAGGCCCCGATGCCGGCGAAGTTGAACCTCTGCGAATGTCCCGACCGGAAGCCACCGGTCTCGAGGATGGCCTGGGCGAAGGCGATGTCGCCCACCACCCCCTCCTCCTCGCCGATGCGGAGGTACGCGTCGACGATGTCCCCGATGGGAGCCATGGCCGGGTCGACGGGGTAGTAGGTGCGGTACCAGGCGACCAGGTCGGCTGTCTCGAGCACGGCGGGGGCGAGGATGCGCGGACCGACCTGGCGTCGGGCCTCCTGCGCGTTGCGGATCGCTTCGTCCAGATCAGCTCGGACTCCCAGGTACTGGGCCCGGACGAAGCGGGCGACCTGCGTGGAGCGCACCAGGGCCACGGACGCTTCCAACTCGACCTCGATCGCCGAGCGGAAGGCGAGTCTCTTCTCCTCGAGCATCCGGAACAACTCGTCGCCCGCCGCCGCGCTGAGATGGAGGTCCCGCAGGTGGTCGAGGCTGGGTGCGTCGAGGATGGGTTCGATCTCGGCGATGTTGCCGTAGATGACCGCGTTCACCGCCAGCTGGTTGACGACGCCCTTGGCGGCGAGCACGACGTCGCCAGCCCTCCGCCGGGCAGCGATGGCCTCGGCTCGGCGGGCGAAGTGTTCGCGCGCTGATGCTTCCGCCGCACGGCGTCCCTCTTCGGCCGCGACCAGGGCGTCACGGGCCCGGGAGACGTCGATGTCGGCGAGGGCGGCGTTCAGGCCCGGGGTCGGGTCCGGGAGGATGATGACGGGCAGCTCCTCGGGCACCTCGAGCTCCCCCTCGGCCGGTGCCTCGCCCACGGGCGGGACCTGCTCGCCTTCCTCGGGCGTCGGCACTGCTGGCTGGCCGGCACCGGGCGGGAGCACGCCGATGTCGCCGTCTCCGAGGTCGACCGTGACCGGGGGAGCCGGTCGCGTGGTGGTCGAGGCATGTGGAGCCGTGGTGGTCGACGTGTCGGGAGCCTCCTGGCCGGAGGCGGCTTCCGCGGAGACGAGGAGCAGCCCCACGAACGCGGCGATGACCAACGTCCAGGTCGCTCGAGTGCGACGTGTCGTGTCAGGAGGCTGACCCACGGGTGGTCACGATACGTCCCGATGGTCCGCATCTCGGTGTCTGCCCAGGGCTGCCGGGCCGGACGGGGCTGCCGGGGACAGGGGCCGACCTACCGGTCGGGCTCCCCGGCCCGCCACGAGCGGGCCTGACACTCGAGCACCCGCACGGCGGCGAGGTCGGCCTCGATCCCGTCCAGATCGGGCCACGCTCCCCCGTGGGGCGGATCGAGCCGGCAGTCGATGTCGTTGACGATGACGCCCGGGGCCAGACCGGGGGCAAATCGGCCGCCGGTGGCGGCGTCGGCGACGTTGGGTTCGGCCACGGTGACCGACACCATTCCCAGCAGCAGCTGGCAGCCGACGACCACCGCCACGAGACGGTCGGAGGTGCGCGGGCTCACGGCGAGCAGGATGGCGAGGCAGATCACCATGGGGAGCAGGTGCACCGGCTTCCACGGGAATCGCAGGTACACGAGCTCGGTGGCCACGGCGGCGAACACCGCGAAGCGGACCAACACCAGCTCACGGAAGCGGGTGAGGGCGCCGAGCAGGACCGGCGCCCGCACGGCCAGCACGACGAGGGTGATGATGCCGAAGAACGCGAGGTTCTTCACGCCCCACCGGGCCACCATCACGGCGAAGTCGCCCGCCGTGAACTGGTTCTGCAGGAACTGAGTCGTCCGACCTGCGGACAACCAGGGGGGGATGAACCAGACGAGGGCGGCGGCCGCGCCCACGGCCCCGGTGACCAGGACATCCGCCCAGCGTCGTCGTCGGGTCGCAGTGGCCTTGGCGGCGGGGTCGTCATCGATCGATCGGCCGGTGAGCTCCGCGAGGAGATACGCGCCCACGAGGACGAACGTGCCGGAGCGGAACCCGATGGCCACGCCGAAGGACAGCCCGGCGAGCAGGCGGTGGTCGCGCTGGGCGGCGTCGATGCCGAGCAGCAGGAACGCAAGGGCGTAGAGGTAGTCGCCGAGGGAGGTGGCTGCCACCCAGAACCAGGGCTGGGTCGCCGCAACGAGAACGGCGATCCGCCCGGCCCGGGCGCCGTGCCGGCGTTGCACGAGGTGGGCCAGCGCGGCGAGCGTGACGACGGCGGCCACCACGGATCCGAGGTTCACCAGCCACGGCCCCCCGAGCCGGTCGAGGACACCGGTGAGCGCCTCGTGGGGGAACGCGCCCGGTGGGCGCGAGTACCGGTAGCTGCCGTCCAGGAGCGACTCGCCGCTGCGACGGATGTTGGTGATGTCGATGTCGGTGCCGTAGCCCAGTCCGATGAAGGGCAGGTAGGCGAGCCCGGCCAGCAGGGCGAGCCGCGCCGGCGTCAGTCGGCGGTCGCCCGTGGTCATCGCCCAGCACGGTAGTGGTGCGACCTCACAGAACCAGGACCGGTGCGGCGGGACCGGGCGCTGCCCTACGATCCGGAACACACGCCTTGACCGATGGGTCAAGATCGAGCCGGCCAGATCGGTCGGCGGACCGCGACAGGGAGTGCACACATGGATCGTTTCGAGGGACGGATCGCCGTCGTCACCGGGGGCGGCACCGGCATCGGGCGCGAGCTCGTCCGGCAGCTGTCGGCTGCCGGCGCCCACGTGGCCATGTGCGACGTGTCCCAGCAGAACATGGCCGAGTCCGAGGCGTTGGCCGACAAGGAGGCTCCCGCCGGGACCCGGGTCACCACCTTCGTCGCCGATGTGGCCGACGAGACCCAGATGCTGGCGTTCCGCGATCACGTGCTCGAGGAACACGAGACCGACCACGTCAACCTCGTCATCAACAACGCCGGCATCGGCGGTGGCGGTAGCTTCGTCGAGGGAGACCGCAGCGACTGGGACCGGACGTTCGGGGTGTGCTGGAACGGCGTCTACAACGGCTGCCGGGCGTTCGTGCCACTGCTGGTGGCATCCGATGCCGGACATCTCGTGAACGTCAGCAGCGTCAACGGGTTCTGGGCGTCCATCGGTCCGCAGACGCCCCACACTGCGTACTCGGCGGCCAAGTTCGCCGTGAAGGGCTTCACCGAGGCCCTGATCAACGACTTCCGGCTCAACGCGCCCCACGTGTCGGTGTCGGTGGTCATGCCGGGCCACATCGGCACGTCCATCGTGCTCAACTCGGCCGAGATCCTCGGTCACCGACCCGACGAGCTCACCGCTGACGACCTCGCCGGCATGCGCCGCATGATCGGCAAGCGCGGCATCGACACGGCCGAGATCACCGACGACCAGCTCCGGTTCTTCCTCCAGCAGCGCGGTGAGCAGTTCCGCGACGAGGCGCCCACCTCGGCCGAGGAAGCGGCACGCGTGATCCTCGAGGGTGTGCGAGAAAATCGCTGGCGCATCCTGGTCGGTGACGACTCCCACGTGCTCGACCGTCTCGTGCGCGAGTCGCCGGAGGCCGTGTACGAGGAGTTGTTCATGGCCCGCCAGCTCGCCGAGGGCGGCATGGGCCTCGACATCTGAGCTCGACCACGACGTAGCGTCTCCCGTGATGACTGCACCCGGCGATCTGGTGGCGCGTGCCCGCGAGTACGCGTCCGAGGTGCACGCCGGCGACGTGCGAAAGGGTTCGCGTGTCTCCTACTTCGAGGGTCACCTCGAACCGGTGGCCCACATCGTGCGTCGGGCCGGCGGCGACCCCGCTCAGGTGGCGGCCGCCTACCTCCACGACGCCGCCGAGGACCACGGTGGCCAGCAGCGCCTCGACGACATCGCCGTGCACTTCGGTGGCGACGTCGCGTCGATCGTCCGCGACCTCTCCGACAGTCTGGTCGACACCGACCGGGGCGAGGACAAGGCGCCGTGGTTCGAACGCAAACGGACCTATCTCGAGTCGCTGTCGGACAAGCCCGTGCGATCGGTCGAGGTCGCCGCCGCCGACAAGCTGCACAACGCGACTGCGGTCCGGGACGACCACGCCCGGCTCGGAGCGTCGCTCTGGGATCGGTTCACGGTGCGTGATCCTGCCGAGCACCTCTGGTACTACGACCGCCTGGCCACGGTCATCGCCGACCGCCTCGGACCTGCGCCCGTCGCGGTGGCACTGCGTCAGGTGGTCGACGAGCTCATCGACGGTGTCGGGATCCCGCCTGCGGCCCACTGAGCGCACACCGGCACGACCATCCCGCCGGTGACGAACATCACAGAGGCAATCTGGGTCAGGAGGGGCGCGGGCCGGACGCAGCCCTATCGTTGGCGGGTCCGATGCGTCGCAACTGCGCGCTCGTTCCCTCTTTCCGGAGAATTCCGTGGACGCTGTCGCAGCGCATCGCCCAGAGCCCGAGATCGACCCGCTCGTCCACCAGCGACGGTGGGTCATCCTCGCAGTGCTCTGCCTGAGCCTGATCATCGTCATCATCGGGAACACCAGTCTCAACGTGGCGATCCCGACGCTGGCCCGCGAGCTCGATGCCTCCACCAGTTCGCTCCAGTGGATGGTCGATTCGTACGCCCTCGTGTTCGCTGGGCTGCTGTTCACCGCCGGCACCATCGGCGACCGCTTCGGTCGGAAGGGCGCGTTGCAGGCCGGGCTGGCACTGTTCCTGGTGGGTGCGGCCATTGCCAGCGTGGCCGATACGTCGGGGATGGTCATCGCCGCCCGCGCCGTGATGGGCGTCGCGGCGGCCTTCGTGATGCCGTCCACGCTCTCGATCCTCACCAACGTCTTCCCCGCGCAGGAGCGGGCCAAGGCCATCGCCATCTGGGCCGGAGTCTCGGGCGGCGGAGCCGCCATCGGACCCATCGCGTCCGGGTGGTTGCTCGAGCACTTCTGGTGGGGGTCGGTGTTCCTCGTCAACCTGCCGGTCATCGCGCTGGCCATCGTCGCCGGCGCCGTGGTCGTCCCCAAATCCCGCGACCCGGAGTACAAGCCGCTCGACGTCCCGGGCGCGCTGTTGTCCATCGTGGGCCTCTCCGCCCTCGTGTTCGCCATCATCGAGGGCCCGCACAACGGCTGGGCCTCCACCGAGACCCTCGGCACATTCGCGGTGGCCGCCGTCGCGCTGGCCGCCTTCGGTTGGCGCGAGAAGACGGCCCGCTACCCGATGCTGGACCTCCGGCTGTTCCGTGACCGGCGCTTCAGCGTGGCCTCGGCCGGCATGACGTTGACGTTCTTCGCCATGTTCGGCACCTTCTTCCTGATCGCCCAGTACTTCCAGCTCGTGCTCGACTACAGCCCGCTCGAGTCCGGTCTGCTCCAGCTCCCGGTGGCGTTCATCATCATGTCGGTCGCGCCTCGCGTGCCCGTCTTCGTCGAACGCTACGGATCGGCTCGCGTCGTCCCGGTGGGGCTCAGCTCCACGGCGCTCGGCCTCGGGCTCTTCTCGCTGCTCCAGGTCGACAGTTCGCTGGTGAACGTCTTCTCGGCGATCGTGCCCCTGGCCCTCGGCATGGCCATCTCGATGACGCCGCTCACGACCCTGATCATGTCGTCGGTGCCCCTCGGCCGCGCCGGCGTCGGGTCGGCCATGAACGACACCACGAGGGAGCTCGGCGGCGCACTGGGCGTGGCGGTGCTCGGCTCCGTCGTCACGTCGGGGTACGCCTCCGGGATCAGCTCGGCGGTCACCGCTCTGCCCGCCGAGGCTCGAACGCTGGCCGACACGGGCCTCTCTGGCGCATTGCAGGTGAGCGGACAGATCGGTGGCGTCCAGGGCGAGGCCTTGGCGGACGCAGCCCGGCAGGCGTTCGTCGACGGACTCGGCACGGCCGCATTCGTCGGTGCCGCCGTGGTGTTCACGGCGGCGATCGCGGCCCGTTTCCTGCTCCCGCACGACCGCGACCAGCTCGTGGCGCGCACGCCCTCCCGGGCCGGTCGGTCCGCAGCGGGCGAGGTCGTCGATGACAATCTCCCGGAGTCTGCGCCCACACCCGTCACCTGACGGCGACGCCGACGCTGCTACACCTTGCGGGATGCGCCGCCTCCTCGTCCCCGTTCTCAGCTGTCTGCTCGTCGTCGCCGCGTGCGGCGGCGATGACGACGACGCCGCCGACGGCTCGTCCGACCCGACATCGGGCGAGTCGACCACCAGCGCGGCGCCGGCCGGCCCCGAGGTGCGGATGAACCAGCTCCAGGTGCTGGGTTCGCACAACAGCTACCACCTGCGTCCTGCGCCCGAGGTGCTGGAAGGCATCGCTTCACTCGCCGGCCAGGAACTGGCCGACGAGCTCGACTACGAGCACCGCACGATCACCGAACAGCTGGAGGACTTCGGCATCCGTCAGTTCGAGATCGACGTGTACGCCGACCCCGAAGGCGGCCGGTTCGCGGAGCGTCCTGCTGCCGCCCTCGTGGGTCTGCCGGTGGCGAGCGGTGAGACCGCCCTCGAGGAGCCTGGCTTCAAGGTCATCCACCAGGTCGACGTCGACTTCCGCTCGAGCTGCCTCACCTTCGTGGCGTGCCTGCGCGAGATCGACTCGTGGTCGACGAAGAACCCGGATCACGAGCCGATCATGATCATGGTGGAGACCAAGCAGCAGTCTCTCGCCGACGCCACCGCAGGATCGCTCGATCTCGATTCCCTGGGTGTCGAGCTCACCGAGGTGCTCCCCTTCGATCGCCAGACCTTCGACGCCCTCGAATCCGAGATCCTCTCGGTGTTCGACGAGACGGACCTCATCACCCCCGCCGACATCCGTGGCGATGCCGGCACCCTCGAGGAGTCCGTGTTGGCTGGCGATGCATGGCCCACGCTCGCCGATGCCGCCGGCAAGGTCGTGTTCTCGCTCGTCGACCTCGGCCCGGCGCGAGACGTCTACGTCGGTGACGCCCCGAACCTCGAGGGTCGGCTCCTGTTCACCTCGTCGGAGGAGGGTCGTCCCGATGCGGCGTTCATCCGCGTCGACGACCCGATCACCGAGGGAGACCGCATCCGTGGGCTGGTGGCTGACGGCTACCTCGTTCGCACCCGCACCGACGTGCCCGGAATCGATGCGCCGGCGAACGACACCGCCCGGCGCGACGCTGCGATCGCCAGCGGCGCCCAGTACCTGTCGACCGACTACTACGTGGCTGAGCCGCTGCTCGAGAACGACTACGAAGTCGACCTGCCCGGCGATGGCCCAGCCCGCTGCAACCCGGTGAACGCACCCGACGGCTGCGACCTCGGCTGACCCGTCCGCTGTCGGCTCAGGGGCCTTCCGGCTTGACCCTGATCTCGCCGACGAACGCCCCCCGGAGCAGGCGGATGACCAGCTGGCCGTTCGCCAGCGTGGACTCGACGCCCGCGCCGAAGCCGGCCGGGATGTCGATGTCGCGTTCGTAGCCCCCGAAGTCCCACTCGTCGATGAGGTAGTCGCGAGGAGCCGCGCTGCGCAGGTGGGCCCAGAACCGCAGGGTCTCCTCGCGCAGTTCGACGTGCACGTCGGAGGGCTGCACGGCCGGCATCGGCGCCACCACCACCAGGGCCTCCGGCGCTTCGTACACCTTCACGGGCACGCGCTGGGGTTCCATCGTGTCCTCCACGGCAACGGTGGCGTCCACGACGTCGTGATGTCCGGGGCGGGTCATGGCCTCACCGTAACCCCGTGCGCAACGGGTGTCACCGGGTAGTCGTTCGGTCCGCCGTGCCGTTGACGCCCAACGCGGACGCATCATTCCACGATCACTCGGTGGAGATCGCCTGCAGCACGTCGAGACGCGACGCCCGTCGAGCGGGGCCGATGGCGGCCAGCAGACCGGCCACCACTGCCAGGACCACGAGAGCGATGAGGAAGCCGCTCGGGATGGCGATGGTGGAGAGGAAGGAGTCCGGCATGGCCACCGTGGCCGCCAGGCCGAACAGGATCCCGACCGCGACGCCGAGCACCGCCCCGAAGAGCGACACGATCGCCGCCTCCCACCGGATCATGCGCCGTGTCTGGCGTCGCGACATGCCGACCGCCCGCAGCAACCCGAGCTCCCGGGTCCGTTCGAACACCGAGAGTGCGAGCGTGTTGCCGATCCCGAGCACGGCGATCACGACAGCGAGGAGCAGGAGCACGTTGACCGTGATCAGCACCTGGTCGATCTGGGCCTGCTGGGACGCCAGGAACTCTTGGCGGTCCTCCACGTCGACCTGGGGGAACTCCTCGGTGACGGCCGCGATGGTGGCGGCGGCGTCCTCCGGAGCGGCCCCGTCAGCCAATTGGGCGAAGACGAACTGGTCGAGGGTGTCGGTGAAGTTGGCGTTCCAGCTCTCCAGGGAGACGGCGTAGTTCCCCGCGAACGTGGCGTCGCCGTAGATTCCCGCCACGGTGAAGGGCTGGGACCCGGTGCGGCTGAACCCGACCTCGACGGTGTCGCCGGGGGCGAGCCCCAGATCCCCGGCAGGGTCCTCGTGGATGAGGATGTCGGTCGGGCCCAGCTCGGCGATCGATGATCCCTCGAGCAGGTCGATGTCGATGACCTCGGCGCCGTCCGGCCCCGAGGCGACGAGATCGCGAGTGTTGCCGTCGATCTGGAACTGTCCGAACCGGACGCCGGCGACGGCGTCGAACTCCTCGCTCGTGGCGAGGTCTTCGGCCAGCGTGGGGGAGAACCCGTTGAACGAGGGCTCCGATATCACGAAGTCGGCCGAGATCGCCTGCTCGGTGGCGTCGGCGAAGGACTCCTTCACCGACGTGCCGACCACCAATGCCATGGTCACGAGCGCGAGGCCGATGACCAGGGCGGATGCGGTCGACGCGGTGCGGAACGTGTTCCGGGTGGCGTTCGCCTGGGCGAGCTTGCCCGCCTCGCCGAAGAAGCGGGCGACGGGGGCCCCGAGGACCCCGACCACGGGCCCGGCGAAGAGGGGGCTCAGATTGGCGATGCCCAAGAAGAAGAGCACGGCCCCACCCCCGAGGCCGGCGAGCAGCGCGGGGGCACCTTCTGCTGCGAACAGGCCGTAGAGCAGGAGCAGTACGCCGATCGCCGTCGTGACGCCACCGATCGCCAGGCGGATTCGCCGTGATCCCGGCGAATGGCTGACGCCGTCGCGCATCGCCGCGATGGGCGGCACCGTTGCTGCCTTCCATGCAGGGATGATGGAGGCGGCGAGCGTCACGCCGATCCCGACGACGATGGCGGCGACGACGGTCGTGCTCTTGAGGATGAGGGCGTCGGCCGGCAGCCCGAAGCCGCCGGCGTTCAGCAGGCCGCGAAGCCCCATGGCGGCGAGCATCCCCATCCCGATGCCGATCGCTGACGAGAGCAACCCGATGAGCAGCGCCTCGAGGATGACCGTCTTGCGGATCTGGGCCGCGGAAGCCCCGAGGGCCCGGAGGAGCGCCAGCTCCTTGATGCGCTGCCCGAGGATGATCGAGAAGGTGTTGTAGATGTAGAACGCAGACACGAACAGGGCGACGCCGGCAAAGCCCAGGAGCACGTTGCCGAAGATGTCGGTGAACTCCCCGATGGCGTCGGCCCCTTCCTGGGCGACCGTGTCACCGGTGATGATCTCGATGTCGTCCGGCACGGCGTCCGAGATGGCGGCCCGGACCGTGTCGATGTCGGCGCCGGGCTCCACTGCGATGTAGATCTCGTCCCACTGACCCTCGCGGTCGAAGACCCGTTGTCCGTCGCTCGGTGCGAACATCGTGAGGCGAGCCCCTGCCAGGGAGTTCGAGTCGCCGAACGTGGCCGTACCGACGAGCGTGAAGGTCTCCCGCCCGCCGGCCAGGAGCACGTCGACCTCCTGGCCGATGGTGAAGTCGTACTCCTCGAACGTGCCCTGGTCGAGGGCGATCTCGCCGGGCTCGTCAGGCTTCTCCCCCAGCTCGAGGGTGACCGGTGTCAGCGCGTCGGTCTCGCCCCACGTGACGCCGAGGAGCGGTGCGCCGGTCGTGGTGACGACGTCGCCGTCCGGGGCGAGCGGTTGTGCGATGCCTCCGGCGCCACCCTCGACGACGGCAACGCCCTCGACGGCGGCGATCTCGTCGACCAGGTCGGCGGCCATCGGTTCGCGCGATCCGGTGAACGCGTCCTCGTCGAACGACGATGTCGACCGGGCCTGGAGGTCCACGCCCTCGGTGATGTCGGAGAAGAGGGTGACGAAGGTGGAGCGGACCGTGTCGGTCACGACGAGGGAACCGACCACGAAGCTCACGCCGAGCACCACGGCGAAGCTGGTCATGAAGAAGCGGATCTTGTGCGCGAGAAGGTTGCGCACGCTGAGCTTGAACATGATCAGTCCCCGAACCGCTTCATCCGGTCGAGCACCCGTTCGGCGGTGGGGTCTCGCATCTCGTCGACGATCTTGCCGTCGGCAAGGAAGAGGACGCGATCGGCATAGGCGGCCGAGGTCGGGTCGTGGGTGACCATCACGATGGTCTGACCGCGCTCACGTGCCGCGTTGCGCAGGAACGACAGGATCTCGCTCGACGTGACCGAGTCGAGGTTGCCTGTCGGTTCGTCGGCGAACACGATCTCGGGGCCGCTGTCGAGCGCGCGTGCGACGGCGACGCGCTGCTGCTGCCCGCCGGAGAGCTCCGTCGGCCGGTGTGAGAGTCGGCTGCTCATGCCGACCGCGGTGACGACGTCGTCGAGCAGCGTCTGGTCCGGGTCTCGGCCGGCGAGGCGCATGGGCAGTGCGATGTTCTCCTCGGCCGTCAGCGTGGGCACGAGGTTGAACGCCTGGAACACGAAGCCAACCCGGTCGCGGCGGAGCACGGTCAGCTGCTTCTCGGTGAGGGTCGACAGATCGACGGTTTCGGCGCCGCGCCCGAGGAAGACGTGGCCGGACGTCAGGTCGTCGAGTCCGGCCATGCAGTGCATCAGCGTGGACTTGCCCGACCCGGAGGGACCCATGATGGCGGTGAACTCGCCGGCGACGAACTCGACGGAGACGCCATCGAGGGCGCGGACCTCGGTCGAGCCCGAACCGTAGATCTTGGATGCGTCCTGCGTGCGGGCGGCGATGGCGCCGGTCTCGCGGGGTTCCGTGGTGGTCATGGGCGCAGCTTGTCATCTCTCGAGGGTCCTGTCCGCTGGCGGTCGGGCCGGTCCGCTGTCACGAGCGGCCTTGGTGCGGCGCGGTCAGGCAGCCGGTGCGAGTGGGTTGTGGTCCGGCGTCACGCGCTCGTGCGGAGCGGGCGGCTCGGGTGGGCTGCCGTTGCCGAAGGGTCGTCCGCACAGGTGCGTGCGGCCCGGATCGGTGAGCCAGCTGTCGAGGTCCGGCCCGAGGGGCACGATTCCGGTGGGATTCACATCCCGGTGGACCTCGTAGTAGTGGCGCTTGATGTGGTCGAAGTCGATGGTGTCTCCGAACCCGGGGGTCTGGAACAGGTCTCGCGCGTACGCCCAGAGGACCGGCATCTCCGACAGCTTCTCCCGGTTGCACTTGAAGTGCGTGTGGTAGACGGCGTCGAAGCGGGCAAGCGTGGTGAACAGGCGCACATCGGCCTCGGTGATGGTGTCGCCCACGAGGAACCGCTGCCCCTCGAGCCGCTCCGAGAGCCAGTCGAGACGACGGAACAGCCTCCGATAGGACTGCTCGTAGTCGTCCTGGTTGCCGGCGAAGCCGCACTCGTACACGCCGTTGTTCACGTCGCGGTACACGACCGCGTTGACCTCGTCGATCTCGTCGCGGCTCGCCACCGGATAGAGGTCGGGCGCACCGGGGCGATGGTGCTCGCGCCACTCGGTCGAGAGGTCGAGCGTGATCTGTGGGTAGTCATTGGTTATCACCCGGCCGCTCTCGATCTCGACCATGGCGGGCACGGTGATGCCCTTGGCGTAGCCGGGGTCCCGGGCGAGGTATGCCTCCTGGAGTCGTTCGACGCCCAGCACCGGGTCTCGCCCACCGGGGTCGAGGTCGAAGGTCCAGCTCCGCTCGTCGTGGGTGGGCCCGGCCACACCCATCGACAACGCATCTTCGAGCCCGAGCAGCCGCCGCACGATGATGGAACGGTTGGCCCACGGACAGGCCCGGGACACGACCAGGCGGTACCGGCCGGGTTCGACCGGATACCCGTCCACCCCGTCGGCGGTGATGCGGGTGTCGAGGTAGGCGGCGTCGCGCTCGTAGCCGTCGGACTCGATGTAGGAAGCCATGGGGTGCTCGTACCCGCTGCCTGCCGTTCTCATCTGCTGCGGGCCGTGACCCGTTCATAGAGGGCGCGGCCGGGTGCGGCGGTGATGCCGTGGACGACCGTGCTGGCGGCTACGACGAGTGCAACCGCCGGCCAGATCTCGGGGGTGGTGGCGTGCTCCTCGTGGGCCATGGTGGCGAAGAAGATCGCCGCCACGCCCATGGGGCCGAACCATCCATAGAAGATGGTGGTGGGGGTGTCGAAGCGGAGAGCGGGACGGAGCAGCAGCACCACGGGCAACCGCCGGAGCACGAGGACGGCGAGGGCGAAGATGAAGAGGGGGGCGCCGAGGTCGGCCCACTCGGCCCAGGGCAGGCTGATCCCGAACAGGACGAACAGGGGGAGGACCAGCACCTGGTTGATGCCCTCCTCGACCTCGCGTTCCTGCTCGTAGACCGACGAACCGACGGCGCGGTTGTAGGCGAGCCCGGTCAGGAACACGGCGAGGATGCCGTCGCCTCCGAGTGCGTTGGTGAGGCCGAGGGACAACAGCGCGAGCACGAGCGTGAAGACGAAGAATGCGGAGTCCTCGATGTCGTGGTGCTGCTCACGTCGTCGGAACACGATTCCGGCTGCTGCGCCGAGGAGGATGCCGACGACGACGGCGACGGCCACCGGCCAGAGGCCGTCGAGGACGACGCGGCCCGGCCCGTCGCCGACGATCATCACCATCCCGATCACCACGATGGGCAGGGCGAGGCCGTCGTTGAAACCGGACTCCCCCGAGAGGAGTGCCCGCGTCCGCTGCGGGATTGCATCCTCCGCTGGCTGGCCGGCGACGATGCTCGATGACAGGACCGGGTCGGTGGGGGCCAGCACCCCGCCGAGCAGGACGGCGGCTCCCAGCCCGACTCCGAGGACGACTTCGGCGAGGCCGGCCACGATGGCTGCCATGGCGCACATCCCGACGACCACCATCCACGCCAGCGGGCCGGCGTGTTCTCGCATCGTCTCGAACGGGAAACGCAATGCCACCGCCATCAGTGAGATGGCCATGGCGATCTCCGAGACGTGGCGCAACAGGGTGAGGCGGTGCTCGAAGTCGATGAGGTCGAGCGCCTCCGGTCCGAGCGCAGCGCCGACGACGAGCGCCAGCAACGGCGCGGTGATCGGTAGGTGGCGGATCAGCCCGGAGAGCAGCACCACGGCGCACCCAAGCGCACCGACCACGAGCAGTCCGAGGTCGAAGGTCACGTCGTCGTCCTACCCGGTGTGTGCGGCCGAGATGCGGCCCAATCAACGTCGCCGTGCAGCCGACCCCCCGCTACGACAGGATGTGACGCAGTTCACCATCCGACGAAGACCCGGGGGATCACACACCATGTCGACCATCGCCAGCACGGCGGACGTCATCCGTACCCACGCCAGCGAACGGGGGGACAAGATCGCCATCGTCCAAGATGACCTGACCCAGACGTGGGCCGAGCTCGACGAACGCTCCAACCGGGTGGCGAACGCGCTCGCCGCCGCCGGTGTCGGAGCCGAAGATCGCGTCGCCTTCGTGGACAAGAACGGCTTCGAGTACTTCGAGGTCCTCTTCGGCTGCGCCAAGCTCAACGCCGTAACCGTGAACATCAACTGGCGCCTCGCCCCGCCCGAGGTGGCCTGGATCGCCAACGACGCCCAGGCCACCGTGTTCGTGTTCGGTCCCGAGTTCGCCGACACCGTCGACAAGATCCGCGACGACCTCACTCACGCCAAGACATTCGTCTGTCTGGGCGACGACGACCGCTTCGACAGCTACGCATCCTGGCTCAGCGACGACGCCTCCGATCCTGGCGTCGAGGCCGGCGGGGGCGATGTGGCCTTCCAGCTGTACTCGTCGGGAACGACCGGGTTACCCAAGGGTGTGATGCTCAGCAACGACAACCTCTTCGCCCTCCTCCCCGACGCCAGCGAGACCTGGGGCTTCAACGAGGACATGGTCTCCATGGTCGCCATGCCGCTCTTCCACATCGGTGGTTCCGGCTGGGCCATGGCCGGCATGTTCAACGGCGGCACGTCGGTGATCATCCGCGAGCTCGATCCGGCCGGACTCATCGACCTCATCGGCAAGGAGAAGATCACCCACGGCTTCCTCGTGCCGGCCGTCTTCCAGTTCATGCTGATGATGCCCAACGTCGACGACGGCGACTACTCGAGCCTCGAGATGCTGGTCTACGGGGCGTCACCCATCACCGAAGAGGTGCTCGCCGCCTCGATCAACAAGTTCGGCTGCAAGTTCGCCCAGGCCTACGGACTCACCGAGACCACCGGTGTCATCGTGACTCTCCCACCCGAGGACCATGACCCGAACGGTCCCAACAGCCACCGCCTCCGTTCCTGCGGGAAGCCGAACTCGAACGTCGAGATGAAGATCGTCGATCCCGATTCCGGCGAAGAGGTCCCGATGGGCGAGGTCGGCGAGATCATCACCCGGTCGGACCAGAACATGGTGGGGTACTGGAACGACGAGGAGGGCACGAGGTCGTCGTTCACCGAGGACGGCTTCTTCCGTACGGGTGACGCCGGGTACTTCGACGAGGACGGATACCTCTACATCCACGACCGGATGAAGGACATGATCGTCTCGGGTGGCGAGAACGTGTACCCCGCGGAGGTCGAGAACGCCCTCATGAAGCACGAGGCCATCGCCGACGTGGCCGTGATCGGCGTGCCCGACGACAAGTGGGGCGAGGTGGGCAAGGCCATGGTGGTCAAGGCCGAGGGCCAGGATCCCACCGAGGAGGACATCCTCGCCTTCGCGCGCGAACACCTCGCCGGGTTCAAGATCCCCAAGTCGGTCGACTTCATCGCGGAGATTCCCCGCAACCCGACCGGGAAGATGCTCAAGAAGGATCTGCGGGCACCGTTCTGGGAGGGACGCGACCGCAACGTCAACTGATGGGCCCCGGGACCGGACCCGCCCGGGTCCGGTCCTCGGTTC
>JBPPNA010000114.1:0-2550 GCA_051306355.1 Acidimicrobiales bacterium
CGGACGACATCGGACCGAGAGGTCGGGGGGCGGAGGGACCCACGCAGATCCCCGCCAAGGGTTGGAAGGACGTGTTCATCCGCGTCAAGGACCAGATCAAGCACGACCGGGCCAACCTGCTCGCCGCCGGGTGGCGTTCTACACGCTCGTCGCCATGGTGCCGGCGCTGATCGCGATCGTGTCGATCTACGGTCTGTGTCCGATCCCGACGAGATCGGCAACCAGGTCGAGGAGTTCGGCGCAGCCCTGCCCGAATCGGCCCAGAACCTGCTCCTTGACCAGCTCGAGTCCATCACCACCGAGTCCACGGCCGGACTCGGGGTCGGTGCGGTGCTCGGCCTGCTCACCGCCCTGTGGACGACGTCGAGCGCGGTGAAGCACCTCATCGCTGCCACCAACGCCGCCTACCAGGAGGAGGAGGACCGCAACTTCTTCAAGCTGCGGGGCCTTGCCCTGGGCCTCACCGTTGGCGCGGTCGTGTTCTTCGGCGCTTCCATCTTCGTCGTCGCCGCTCTGCCGGCGGTCCTCGCCGACACCGCCCTCGGTGACGCCACGCGGATCGTCCTCTCCCTCGTTCGCTGGCCGGGCCTGGCCATCGCCATGATGCTGGCCCTCGGATCCTTCTACCGCCTGGCACCCAACCGCGACGACCCGCGCTGGCACTGGACCAGCCCCGGCACCGTCGTCGCCGTCCTGCTGTGGATCATCGCCTCGATCGGGTTCTCGATCTACACCGCCAACTTCGGTTCCTACAACGAGACCTACGGCAGCATGGGCGCGGTCATCGTGTTGATGTTGTGGCTGTTCATCACCGCCTTCGTGGTGATCGTGGGCGCGGAGATCAACAGCGAGGCCGAGCGCCAGACCAAGGTCGACACCACCCAGGGTCGACCCGAGCCGATGGGCCGCCGCGACGCCCACGCCGCCGACAGCATCGGGGCCACCGCCCAGGACGGATGATCCTGTCGGCGCCGCGCACCATGACCGGCGCGGCCGCCGACCGTCGGCGCTGAGCGGAGCCGCACTCGCCAGATCCTGGCGACTCCAGGTCACACCGCCGGGAGGGCCAAGTGCCCCCTACTGCCGCTCAGCCATAGCCACCTGGGGCGTTGCCCTCGAAGTGCCGGTCGATGGCGCCCGGTCAGGCGAGATCCCCGATGGTGGGTGGGGCCGTTCGGCGGGACGCGTCCGGCTCGCTCATGACGCCGAGGCACAGTGGACCCGGAGCGAGGACGACTGAGCAGCACGACCCCCAGAACGCGTCCCAAGGCTCCTTCAGCTCGCTCGCTTCGCAGGGCCTCGACACAGATCGACTGACCTGTGAGCTCGCGGTTCGACCCTGGCCCTCTGGTGCGCCGGGAACCCCGCTGACCTCGTGCTCGACATCGCGGTCGCCGACCGCGGGCCGGTTCTTCATCGGGTGGCGAAGCGCTTCTGGAAGGCGTGTTCGACGTCGCGGACGTCAGCTGGGAGGTTGTCCGCGGCAGCGCACCCTTCCACCACGAGCTCGGCTTGGTGGCGGAGCGACTCGGCCCGACCCGTTCCCCTGTCGTTGAGGGTCTCGGTGAGCAGTTCGAGGGATTCGAGGAGGTAGATGCACACTGCCGGCATGGCCGCGGCGGTCTGGCGGACCTCGTCGAAGGCGAGGCGGATGAGGTCGTCGTGGGCGGGTTGGTGGACCAGGACGACTCGACCGCTGTCGCCGTTCGACCTGACCGGCGATGGTGGTTCGCGCCGGAACAGCTCGGCGAGCACTGCGGCGGAGTGGAAGATCGCGTCCTGGGCGGTGGTGGGGTCGTTGATACCGGGCGACAGGGCCTTCAGTGCGACATCGGCGAGCTGGCGCAACCCGAAGGAGACGTCTTGTTGCATGGTGCGCGTGTCGCCGGTCCTGATCGCGGCAATGACGCCGCGCTCGAAGGCCTCGACATCATCGGGCACGCTCGAGAGCGCGCCGATGGGTGTTCCCTCGATGGCGTAACGGCCCGGGTAGGTCTCGACCCACATCGTCTGTCCCGTCGGGATGCAACCGATGAGCTTGTCGAGATCGATCTGTTGCACCCAGCCGCTGCGGTCGAACCGAACGACATGGGCCGGATCATCCGGGCGCTGCGACAGGGACGGCGGGCTGGTTGACGGGTCAGGCTCCTGCCACTCGCGGCGGATCTGCGCGATGGCCTCGTCCTCGACATCATGGAGGATGGTGCTGATGTCCATCGAATGGGCGCTGTGGTCGATGAACGCGACGATCGCCAGGATCGTGACGATGCCAAGCGTGACCCCGATGGCGACGGACAGGTTGGGGATGACGGGATCGCCCCCCGGCTCGAGCGAGGACCGCACCGACCGCAGGATGAGGAGGCAGTAGGTGAAGGTACCCACCACGAGACCCATGACCCGCTTGTTGAAGGGGTCACGGAACAGGGTGTGCACGACTCGGGGCGAGTACTGGCTCGACGCCTGTTGGATGATCAGCAACGAGACCGAGAAGGCAATGGCGGCGAAGGTGATGGTGGCGCCGGCCACGGTCCCGAGCAGGGCCCGGGCGCT
>JBPPNA010000148.1:0-8354 GCA_051306355.1 Acidimicrobiales bacterium
CCGCTGGCCTCGGCCTCGCGTCCGAGGACCCGTACGTAGAGATCGTCGACCATCGGGCCGGCGTACTCAGCCGAGCGTGACATCTGTCGCGCGGTGGGACCGAGCCCGTAGGTGAAGGCGTACGTGCGCCAGGCGTCGTACTGGGTCTGGTTCGGATCCGCACCGAGGAAGGTGTCGTGGAGCACGACAGTGTGGGCACCGACGCGCGCCTCGGCCCGGATGGTGCCCAGGCGCCCGTAGGTGCTGGAGCCGGGACACGCCGTGCTGCCGAGGTCGCGGTGGCCGGGAACGGTGGGGACCTCGATGGATGATCCGGGAGCGACACCCCTGGAGGTCGCGCTCGACGCCTTGTTGGTGAGGCTGGTCCGGCCGGTGGGATCCACGCCGTGGATGCCGAGCTTCCAGCCGACGAGCTTGGCCGTGGCGGTCGTCATGGCGCTGGGCGCTCCGATGGCGTCGAAGTCGCCGAGCTGGGCCACGCCGGTGGTCTCGGTGTTGTGCCCGAACGTGTGGCCACCGAGGATCGGCTTGTCGATGCCGCCTTGGCGACCCTCCCAGACGCCGCCGAAGCGGTCGACGAAGAAGTTGTAGGCCACGTCGCACCAGCCACGGTTCTGCACGTGGTAGCGCCAGACACCGCGGATCACGGCGGGGACGTCGGCCTCGGTGTAGCTGTTCGTGCCCGCGGTGTGGTGTACGACCATCGCCTTGATGTTCGCCGTGGCCGACGGCGACGAGCCGCAGCCGCTGTTGTCGTTGGCCCACCCCATGCCGCTCGTGGCCCAGGAGGCACGGGAGCGGATGAAGGGCGCACCGGCGGCAGCGGCCGTGGCTGCGGCGCGGATCCCCTGGGGACCGGTCGCGGCGACGCTCGGGGTGTCGAGCACCTCGAGGGACTCCAGCCGGAATTCCTGGTGGTCGTCGTCGCCGTCGTCTTCACGCTGGTCCGGCTCGGGGCCCTCCTCGGGGCCCCTGTGGTGGCGTTCGATCTGGATGCGGTCGGCGCCGCGCCCGAGCCACACCGGTCCGATGCCGGTGCCGTCGTCGGCCGCCCCCTCCCCACCGGCCACGCCGTCGGGCGCTTCCTCGTCGCTGGCCTGGAGGTCGAGCCACTCGGACCAGACGCCGTCGTTGCGGCTCCGCAGCCGGATGTCGGTGCCGACGGCCAGCTCGTCGAGGATCACCATCTCCGGCTCCTGTGGGAGTTCGACGGTGAGCATCTCGTCGCTGATCTCGAGTCGTCGGGTCTGGACGCGCAGCCCGTCGGCGTCGTTCGCCCCTGGTTCACCTGCGACCTGCGGTGCCGGCTCGACCGGGGCCGCCGCGCCTGGCCCCTCGGTGACGGCGCCGGCGTCGATGGCCACCACGGGCACGACGAGGGCAGCGATGAGCGCCGGCGCGACCAGCCGGCGGAATGAAGACTGCATCTGGGTTGACCCCTCCAGCATCGAGACGTACCTGGCCCGCGGCGCCAGCTCGGCATCGTAGTGCCGACGGTCACCGGCGTGCGCGCGGCCCTACGCTGCCGGGATGCCCCTGGAGGACCGAGGTCGCCGTCGTTCTCGATGGATGCTGGCGGCGGTGATGCTGGGAGCCGGGGTGCTCCATTTCACCTCGCCGCGCTTCTACGACCGGCTCATCCCCGAGGTGCTGCCGGGGAGCGAGCGGGCGTGGGTGTACGGATCCGGCGTGGTGGAGCTGGTGGCAGGTGGTCTACTGGCCAACCGACGGACGGCCCGCACGGGGGCATGGGTCACGTTCGCGCTGTTGCTGGGCGTGTTCCCCGGCAACATCTACGACGCCGTCCGGCATCCGCCCACCGACGGGCGCGGCATGGTCAGCCTCGTCCGGCTCCCCTTGCAGCTGCCGCTGCTGTGGTGGGCGCTGCGCCACACCCAGACCAACCCCGGTGTGGGTACGGTGCTCCCGACTACGACATCGCCTCGAGGGTCATGCCCATCTCTTCGTTGAGGTTGGCCGGGACCTCGTAGCCGGCCTCGTCGCGGATCTCGGCCAGGCGCTCGGCCATGATCTCGACCGAGAGTTCGGCGTCCATGATGCCCTGGGTGGCGCCGACGAAGACCCGGGCGACACGGCCGCCGCCGCAGGTATAGATCTCGCCCGTGACCTCGCAGTCCTCGTGGGCCAGGTAGAGCGCCACGGGGGTGATGTACTCGGGGCCGAGCTTGTCGAACAGCGGCCCGAGGATGTCCTCGGTCATGCGGGTGGCTGCGACCGGAGCGATCACGTTCGCCTTGATGTCGTACTTCGCCCCCTCGATGGCGAGGACGTTGGCCAGGCCGACGAGGCCCATCTTGGCGGCCCCGTAGTTGGCCTGGCCGAAGTTGCCGAAGATGCCGGCGCCCGAGGACGTGTTGACGATGCGTCCGTACCGCTGCTCTTTCATCTGCACGAAGGCGGGTTGGGTGACGTAGAACGCGCCCTTGAGGTGCACGTCGAGGACCGGTTCGAGCTGCTCCGGGGTCATCTTGGCGAAGCTGGCGTCGCGCAGGATCCCGGCGTTGTTGATCAGGATGTCCACGCGGTCCCACGTGTCGAGCGCGGTCTGCACGATGGCCTTCCCACCCTCGACGGTGGCGACCGATTCGTAGTTGGGGACGGCCTCGCCGCCCGCGGCCTTGATCTCGTCGACCACCTTCTGGGCCGGGGAGTCGTCTCCACCCTTGCCGTCGACCGATCCGCCGAGGTCGTTGACCACCACGAACGCGCCGCGTCGGGCCAGCTCGAGCGCGTGCGAACGGCCCAGCCCGCCACCGGCCCCGGTGACGATCGCGACCTTGCCATCGAAGGAGAGAGTCATGCTGGGCCATCGAAGGAGCGAGTCATGCCAGCGAGGCTAGGCCTGCCGCACAGACCGTGGAAATCCCTCGTCAGGGCGCGGTGGTGACGGCGTCGGCGGCGTGGGCCGTCCAGCGCTTGTAGTCGACCTTGCCGTTGGCCGCCCGACCGAGGGCATCGACCTGCACGACGCGCTTGGGCGCCTTGTACCCGGCCAGCTTGGTCTTGACGTGGGCGATCAGGTCGGCGTCAGTGGGATTCTCGCCTGGTGCGGGCTCGACCACGGCGGTGATGGCCTGCCCGAAGCGCTCGTCGGGGAGGCCGACCACCACGGCATCGTGGACCAGGGCGTGCTCTTTGAGGACCTCCTCGACCTCCTCGGGAAAGACCTTCTCACCGCCCGTGTTGATGCACACCGAGCCTCGACCGAGCAGCACGAGGGTGCCGTCGGCCTCGACGCGGGCGTAGTCGCCGGGCATCGAGTAGTTGGCGCCGTCGATCTGCACGAACGTCTCGGCCGACTTGATCGGATCCTTGTAGTAGCCGATGGGGACGCGGCCCCGGATGGCGAGCTTGCCGATGAGGCCGTCGCCGGGCCGGACCTCGCCGCCGTCGTCGGTGATGACCTTGGTGTCGGGCCCGAGCGAGAAGCTCGCGGTGGCGTGGGCGGAGTCCTCGTCGCTGCCACTGGACACCGACTTGGCCATGCCCACGGCCTCCGACGACCCGAGCGTGTCGACCAGCATCATCTTCGGGTTGTGGTGGAGCAGTCCCCGCTTGGTGGCATGGCTCCACATCACCCCGGAGGAGAGCACGACCCTGAGCGGGCTGATGTCCCAACGGTCGGGATCTGTGTCGAGGGCGGCGAGGATGGGTCGGGCGAAGGCGTCCCCCACGATGGCAGTGTTGTTGACTGCCTTGTCCTGCACGGTGTCGAGCAGTTCGACGGCGTCGAAGTGCGTGCCGGTCAGGGTGACGACCGAGCCGCCGATCGTGAGGGCGGTGAAGGCGTTGAAGGCGCCGGTGCCGTGCATCAGTGGGCACGCCGGCAGGGTGCGGTAACCCGGGGTGGCGGCGATGCGGCGGATGTGGTCGAGATCGGCCTCGTCGGGCAGCGACCGGGAGCGGGGTGCGCCGTCGTTGAGGACCATCACGAGGTCGTCGTTGCGCCACATGACCCCTTTGGGCATGCCGGTGGTGCCGCCCGTGTAGAGGAGGTAGAGGCTGTCGCCGGAACGACCCCATGGCCCAGCGGTGCGGGGTGCGCCGCCGGTGGCGGCGATGTCGTACGGGTCGGCCCACGAAGGACAGGCGCCCGAGCCGTCGTCGACCCACAACCAGAGCCGGACGCCCGGCACGCGGTCGCGCAGGCCTTCGATCCGTTCGGTGAACTGGCCCTCGAACACGACGACCGACGAGTCGGCGTTCTCCCACAGGTAGGCCAGCTCGTCGTCCACGTAGCGGTAGTTGGTGTTGACCGGCGCCAGGCCCAGCTTGAAGGCGGCGAAGACCGACTCCAGGTACTCGGGCCGATTGGTCAGGTACTGGGCGATGCTGGTGCCCTCGGTGACGCCCGCGGCGATGATGGCAGCTGCCACTCCGTCGGCTCGGGCATCGAAGTCGGCCCAGGTCCGGGTGAGGTCGCCGTGGAGGAGGGCGGGAGCGTCGGGGATGGTCTCGGCGACCGTCTCCCAGATGTCGGCGAAGTTCCAACCGTCGGTGCCTGGCATGCACCGCATCGTAGGAGCGACCGGACCCGACTCGGCCAACGCCAACGCCACGGTCCGTTCTCGTCACCCGTTCGGAGACGCAGCGCGCCGAAACGGTGACAAGAACGCTCTGGGGTGGGGCCCCGGTGTCCGGACGGGGCGAGGTTGCTAGCTGGCGAGGTCGGCCAAGATGCCGGCGTTGGCCGGGTGGCGCAGCTTGCTCATGGCGCGAGCCTCGATCTGGCGGATCCGTTCCCGGGTGAGGTCGAAGTGCCGACCGACCTCGTCGAGGGTGCGGGGTTCGTGGCCATCGAGGCCGTAGCGCAGGATCAGGATGCGCTGCTCGCGGTCGTCGAGGCCCTTGAGGCCGGCGAGCACGTCGCCGCGGGTGGCCTCGGTGACGGCGTCGCCTTCGGGATCGTCCTCGGCCACGGCGGCGAGGTCGCCGAGGGTCATGTCACCGTCGTCGGAGAGGCCGTCGTCGAGGGACTTGGCGATGCGGGCCGAGGCCAGGATCTCTTCGATCTTCGCGGGCGGGTGACCGACCTCGACCGACAGCTCGTCGAGCGTGGGCGGGCGACCCAGCTTGGACTCGAGCATGCCGCGGGCCTTGTCGATCTGCTTGAGCAGGTCGTGGGCGTGCACCGGGAGGCGGATGGTGCGGGCCGTGTTGGCCACGCCGCGGGTGATGGCCTGGCGGATCCACCACGTGGCGTAGGTGGAGAACTTGAAGCCCTTGCGGTGGTCGAACTTCTCCACGGCGTGGATGAGGCCGAGGTTGCCTTCCTGGATGAGGTCCAGCAGCGGCAGTTCGGTGCGGTGGTACTTCTTGGCGATCGAGACGACCAGCCGGAGGTTGGCGTTGACGAATTGCTCGGTGGCGCGGTCGCCGGCACGGACCTGGCGCCGCAGCTTGGCCTTGTCGGCGGGAGAGAGCTCGCTCTCGTCGGCCAGCTTGTCCCGGGCATCGACCCCGGCTTGCACCAGGGCGCCGAGGCGGGCCTCGTCCTCTTTGGTGAGCAGCGCATGGCGCCCGATGTCGTTCAGGTACAGCCGGACGATGTCCTCGTCGGATTCACCCGAGCGGGTGGCGCGTGCTGCAGGGCTCACGGTACGACGACCTCCAGGGCGAAAAATGAGAAGTGCGGGTGCGATGGTACGGATCCGACGTTCGTCGTCGGAAATCGCCCGGCTTCCGATGCTACAAGCAAATTCCCGGTTCGGCGGAAGAAATCCTCTGCGATCTAGGTTCTGCCCGTGGACTTCGACTTCCCCGACGACTCCGACCCCCGCCGACGGGCGATCCGGGACTGGTTGTCGGCCACCCCGGCCCCCTCGGGTCACCAGTTGGCGGAGGCAGGCTACGTGGCGCCGCACTGGCCCGCACCGTGGGGGCTCGACGCCGACCCCATCCACCAGATCCTCATCGACGAGGAGTTGCGCCGCGCCGGGGTGAAGCGGCCATCGAACATGATCGGCATCGGTTGGGCCGGGCCCACCATCCTCCATGCCGGCACCCAGGCGCAGAAGGAGCGGTACCTGTCCCCGCTGCTCGCCGGCGAGGAGATCTGGTGTCAACTGTTCTCCGAGCCCGGTGCCGGCTCCGATCTGGCCAGCCTCGGCACCCGTGCGGTGCGCGACGGCGACGAATGGGTCGTCAACGGGCAGAAGATCTGGACGTCGATGGCCCACCAGTCGGCCTTCGGAATCCTCATCGCCCGCACCGATCCCGACGTCGCCAAGCACCAGGGCATCACGTACTTCATCTGCCCGATGGACGCCGCCGGCATCGAGATCCGCCCCATCATCGAGATGACCGGCGGTCACACGTTCAACGAGGTGTTCTTCACCGATGTCCGCATCCGCGACGAGAACCGGGTGGGCGACGTCAACGGTGGCTGGTCCCTGGCCAAGGTCACCCTCGGCAACGAACGGGTCTCACTGTCGTCGGGCGGCGCGCTGTGGGGGATGGGCCCCTCGTCTGCCGACCTGCTCGACGAGGTCCGTAGCCACGGTCCGGTCGACGACGCAGTGGTCCGTGACCGATTGGCCCAACTGCACATCGAGTCGGAGGTGCTCCGTCTCATCCGACTGCGGACCGTCACCGCACAGATCAAGGGCGAACAACCCGGTCCGGAGGCCTCCATCCGCAAGATCCTCGCCGACGAACACGGACAGCGGATCATGGCGATGGCCAAGGACCTCGCCGGCGTGCACGGCACACTCACCGGTGTCGGGCCGTTCGGGGGACCCGACCGACAGGGGTGGGACTTCGGCTACCTGTTCTCCCAGGCCCTCACCATCGGCGGCGGCACCGGCGACGTGCAGCGCAACATCCTCGCCGAACGGGTGCTCGGCCTTCCCCACGACATCGACGCAGAGGCCGGCAAGACGTGGGCCGAGGCGGCGCGGCGGTGACCCCTGGTCGCCTCGTCGGAGAGTTACCGATCGCCGCCGGCCACGTGCCAGCATTGCGCCCATGGTGACTGCCCAGGCCATCCCGGCAGCGGACATCGCCCGGGAGATCGGGAACGACGACGACTTGAAGCGCAAGTCGAAGGTCGTGGCCTTCGACGACCTCCCCGGGGTTCCCGAGGGCACCGCCGGCAAGGTGTTCCTCGTCGCCGGCTGGGACAAGTGGATCCGCTACCACGTCCAGTTCGACAACGGCGTGCACATCGGATCGCTCAACCGCGAGCACCTTGCACCGGCCAAGAAGTACGACGAGTACCGCACCCGTCGCGAGGAAGCGCTCGAGTCGGGCGTGTTCGACGAGCCCGAGGTCGACGAGACCGCAGCGGCCGACGGCGGCGGTGGTGAGGCCGTGAGCGGTGGCGCCGTCGTCAACGGCGTGGAGGTCCCGGCCCACCTGCTCGAGCGCGCCAAGGCGGCCCGCGAGCGCCTCGGCGGCTAGCCCACCTCAGCTTCCGGGACGCGGGACACGCCGATCATTCGTGTGGCGCATCCCGGTTCGCAGGTGGATGTCGGGCGTCAGGACAAAGTGGCGGTGGCCTTGGCCAGGGCGCCTTCGGCTTCGGTGACGAAGCGGGTGACGAGCTCGCCGGCGGGGACGAGCTCGTCGATTCCGCCGGCACCCTGACCCACCGGCCAGAACTCCTTGTCGGGGTCGAGATCGGGCGGCGAGCCCTCGGCTCCGAGGTGGTTCGCCCCGTCCTTCATCGACTTCACGAACTGCATCGGGAACGCTTCGGGCTGGGCCCCCGAAGCCTCGAAGGCGTCGGTGTAGCTGTTGCGGGCCACCCGGCACGTCTTGCCCGTGTACACGCGTGTGACGGTGGTGTCGTCCTCGGCCATGGCCAAGATCCGGTCCTTGTAGCCGTGGACGGTGTGGGCCTCTGGTGTGGCGATGAAGCGGGTCCCCACCCACACGCCATCGGCACCCATGGTGAGGGCCGACGCCAGCCCGCGACCGTCGTAGATGCCCCCGGCGGCCACCACCGGCACCCGGTCGCCGACGGCGTCGACGATGAGCGGCACGAGCGTGTTGGTGGCGATGCGACCGGTGTGCCCGCCCGCCTCGGTGCCCTGAGCGACGACGATGTCACAGCCGGCCTCGACTGCGTCGACGGCGTGGCGGACCTTGCCGCACATGTTCATGACCAACACACCCTCGGCGTGGCACAGGTCGATCACCTCTCGGGGCACGCCGAGGCCGGCCACGTACACCGACGCTCCTGCGGCGATGATGCGGGCGACCTTGGCGGTCTGGTCTCCGGCGGCCGTGAGCAGGTCGACACCGAAGGGCTTGTCGGTTCGGGCCCGCACGTCGGCCATCTGTCGATCGAGCTCGGCGTCGGACATCGTCGATGCGCCCAGGCACCCGAA
>JBPPNA010000157.1:0-3822 GCA_051306355.1 Acidimicrobiales bacterium
ACCCGCCCGTTCTTGTCACCTCTTCGGGGATCTCCGTGACCGATCGGGTGACAAGAACGGGCGGGTTAGGGTCGCCGGCATGACCGCCATCACCACGGCGCCGGCGTGGCGTGCGCTGGTCGCGCACCACGAGACGATCGCCGACCGGCACCTGCGGGACCTCTTCGCCGAGGACCCCGACCGCGGGCGACGGATGGTCGTCCAGGCCGGCGACCTCTACATCGACCACTCCAAGCACCGGATCACCGACGAGACCCTGCGGCTGCTCACGTCACTTGCCGAACAACGCGACATCGCCAGCCGCTTCTCCGCCATGTTCGAGGGCGAGCGGATCAACACCACCGAGGATCGCTCCGTTCTGCACACCGCGTTGCGGCGTTCGCGCACCGACTCGCTCGTCGTCGACGGAGACGACGTCGTGTCCCAGGTGCACGACGTCCTGGACCGCATGGCGGACTTCGCGCACCGGGTGCGCGACGGCGACTGGCGCGGGTCGACCGGCGAACCGATCCGATCGGTCGTGAACATCGGGATCGGCGGGTCCGATCTCGGCCCTGCCATGGCCGCCATCGCCCTCCGGCGATGGGTGCGCGACGACCTCGACCTGCACTTCGTGTCCAACGTCGACGGCGACGACCTCGCCCACAGCCTGCGCGCCGTCGATCCGGCCACCACGCTGTTCATCGTGGCGTCGAAGACGTTCACCACCATCGAGACCCTCACCAACGCTCGGCACGCCAAGGCCTGGCTGTTGGACCGCCTCGGCGACGATGCCGACGTGGCGGCCCACTTCGTCGCACTGTCCACCAACCTCGATGCCGTGTCCGACTTCGGCATCGACCCGCAGAACGCCTTCGGCTTCTGGGACTGGGTCGGCGGGCGCTACTCCGTCGACTCGGCCATCGGCCTCTCGCTCATGATCGGCATCGGACCGGACGCGTTCGGCGAGTTCCTGGCCGGGTTCCGCACCATCGACGACCACGTCCGAGACCGCGCCCCGGGCGACAACGCCCCGGTGCTCATGGCCCTGCTGAACCTCTGGTACCGGAACTTCTTCGGCGCCCAGACCCAGGCCGTCCTGCCCTACAGCGACGTGCTCGCCCGGTTCCCGGCCTACCTCCAGCAGCTCGAGATGGAGTCCAACGGCAAACGGGTGCAGCTCGATGGCTCGGTCGTCCCGACCGACACCGCCTCGATCGTGTGGGGCGAGCCCGGCACCAACGGCCAGCACGCCTTCTACCAGTTGCTGCACCAGGGCACGGCGCTCGTCCCGTGCGACCTGATCGGTTTCGCCAACCCCACCGACGACCTCCTCGACACCGAGCACCACGACCTGCTCACCGCCAACCTCCTCGCCCAGGCCGAGGCCCTCGCATTCGGGCGGACCGCAGAGGAGGTCGAGGCCGCTGGCGTCGCCCCGGATCTCGTCCCGCACCGCACCTTTCCCGGCAACGTCCCGACGACGACGATCCTCGCGCCCCGACTGACACCCAACGTCCTCGGCCAGCTCATCGCGCTCTACGAGCACAAGGCTGCGGCCCAGGGGTTCCTGTGGGGGATCAACAGCTTCGACCAGTGGGGTGTCGAGCTCGGCAAGGCGCTGGCCACCACGATCGGGGCGGAGATCGCCGACGGGACCGACGGCGACCACGACTCCAGCACCACGGCGCTGCTCCGACGGTACCGGGAGCTCCGCCGGCGCTGATCGCGGCCCAGCGGTGCTCCGGATGCTCAGGACGTGGGCGGAGCCTCGGGGGTCTCGGCGTCGGGGTCGGCGTCTGGCGCCTGCTGGTCGGCGAGGAAGGACCGGAGCGCCTCGTTGAACGCAGCGGGGTTCTCGAGGTTGGGGAGATGCGAGCTGTCCTTCACGACCACCAGCTCACCGTGCTCGACGAGCCGGGTGATCAGCGTCGACTCCGACAGCGGCGTGACCCGGTCGAGCTCGCCGGCCACCACCAGCGTGGGACGGGGCATGCCGCGCAGGGCGCTCATGGCATCGGGACGGTTCTTCATCGCCTCGAGGGCGGCGATCCATCCCTCGGCCAGGTTGTGCTGCATCAGGGCGAGCACGTAGTCGACGAGGTCGGTGCGATCGAGTGACGCCTGCGACAACAGGTTCTCGACCATGCCCTTGGCGAGGGTGGCGAGATCCTCGCCGCCGCCGAGCGCTTCCTGCTGGCCGGAGCGCTTCTCCCAGGTGTCGACGTCATCGGACTTGGCACGGGTCGCGACCAGCACGAGCGGACCGAGCAGATGGAGGTGGCGGCGGACGAGCTCGAAGGTCAGGTACCCGCCCATCGATGCCGCCACGATCGTGGGGTGCTCGAGCTCGAGGTCGGTGATGACCCCGGCGACCAGATCGGCCCACGAGCTCATCGATGCCGACTTCGGATCGATGGGTGCCGGGCTCGACCCGAATCCGGGCAGGTCGATCCCGATCACGCGATGATCGGCCTCGAGCTCTGCGTACTGGTACTCCCACATCGCCGCGTTGAACGGGAATGCATGGAGGAACAGGACAGGGTCACCGCTACCGCGGTCGACCACATGGAGCTCTTGGCCGGCGACGGTCACAGTGGTCATGGGGCTTCTCCGAGTGGGCTTCGCGGGCAGGTCCGAGTCTCCCCTGCCATCGGGACGGACCGCAAACCAACGAGGGCGGCGGGCCGTGTGCCACCTGCGGCAGACCGCTGCGGCGACGTCCTGGTTCGCGCAGATCGTGCTCGGTGCCCCCCGATCGCAGGACCGTGCGCGAAGATCGCGCCCGATGGGGGCACACCTGCGCATCGATCCGAAGATGCCGCGCCCGTTCCGTCGTCTCCTCGGTGCCACGTGGTCGTCGAACCTCGGCGACGGTGTGCGCAATGCTGCGCTGCCGCTCATCGCCGCCACCCTCACGACCTCGGCGTCGACGGTCACGGCGGTCATCGCCGCCACCACGCTGCCGTTCGCCCTCTTCGGCGTGCTCGCCGGCACCCTGGCCGACCGCCGAGCCCGGGTGCCGCTGATCGTCCGTGCCCACCTCTTCCGAGCGCTGGTCATGGGGGCGCTCGCCCTGTTGGTCGTCATGGATCAGATGTCGGTCGGCGTGCTCATCCTCGGCGCCTTCCTCCTCGGGTGCGGCGAGGCGGTGGCCGATTCGGCTGGCCCGGCGTTGATCCCGAGCCTGGTCGACGACCACGAGCTGGAGCAGGCCAACGGCGAGCTCGAGACGGCGGAGCTCGTTGCGAACGACCTCGTGGGTCCCCCGCTGGGCAGCGTCCTGTTCTCCGTCGCCGCTGCGGCACCCTTCGCGCTCGATGCCGCATCCTTCGTCGGTGCCGCCGCCCTCGTGGGCTCCGTGGATGCCCACGAACCCCATGTCGAGGAAGCCCGCACCCGGCCCTGGCGTCACGACCTGCGCGAGGGCATCGCCACGGCGTGGAACAACCGGGTCCTGCGCACCACGGGCGCCCTCATCGTCGT
The DNA here is from genome assembly GCA_051306355.1 of Acidimicrobiales bacterium. Lineage (GTDB taxonomy): Bacteria > Actinomycetota > Acidimicrobiia > Acidimicrobiales > Salinilacustritrichaceae > Salinilacustrithrix. Next base: position 3,466 of record JBPPNA010000157.1, read on the forward strand.
CCTGCAGCTGGGGAACCTGGCCGCCATCGCGCCCATCGTCCTGTACGTGACCGGACGGCTCGGCCTCGACCCGGCGGCGTACGGGCTCTTCCTCGCCGTCGGGTCCTTCGGGGGGATCGCCGGCTCCCGCCTGGCCGGTCCCGCCGTGCGCCGGATCGGACCGTTCCCGACGCTCATGGCGGCGCTTGGCGTCGCGGCTGCCGCGTTCCTGCTCATGGCCATCCCGAACACCATCACCGTGGGGATCGGCTTCGCCGTCACCTTCGGCGCGGTGGTGATCGGCCGGATCGTGGTGGTCACCGTCCGCCAGCGCGCCGTGCCATCCCGCCTGCTGGGGCGGGCCCAGGGTGCGATCCG
>JBPPNA010000191.1:0-4449 GCA_051306355.1 Acidimicrobiales bacterium
AAACCCGGCTACTCGTACGGCGCGTTGGTCAGGGCCTGACAACCCGTGGCCGTGACCACCACCGAGTCCTCGATCCGGACGCCGCCGTGTTCGGCCAGGTAGACGCCCGGCTCCACCGTGACGCAATGACCGGGGGCGAGCACGTCGTCGGATGCCGTGGACAACCGGGGCTCCTCGTGGATCACCAGCCCGATGCCGTGACCGGTGCCGTGGCTGAACGCCTCCCCCCAGCCGGCCTCGTCAATCACCTGGCGGCAGGTGCGGTCGACGTCGACGCATCGGACCCCGGCTCGGACGGCATCCACCCCGGCCGACTGGGACCGGCGGACCACGTCGAACATCTGCCGCTGGGTCTCCGACAGCGGACCCACGGCCAGTGTTCGGGTCATGTCGGAGTGGTAGCCGTCGCAGGTGGCGCCGAAGTCGACGACCACGAGCTCGCCGTCGCCGCTGCCACCGATGACCCGATCGGAGGGCCGGGCGTGGGGCTTGGCGCCGTTCGGACCGCTGGCCACGATGGTCTCGAACGAGGGACCCTCGGAGCCGTGATCGGCCATGGCATCCTCCAGCTCGCGCCGGAAGGCGACCTCGGTCAGGCCGTCGTGGAGTCGGTGGCGGACATCGGCCAGGGCATCGTCGGCGACCTGCGACGCCCGCCGGAGTCGGTCGACCTCGCCGTCGTCCTTGACCGCCCGGAGCCCGAGCACGAGCCCCTCGGTGGGAACGAGGTGCGCCCACGAGAAGGTGTCGGTCGACCAGCGGCGGTGCTGGTGCCAGGTCACCGTGTCGGCTTCGAGGCCGATGCGGCCGATGCCCCGGGCGGCGGACCGCAGCTCGGGGCCCGGGTCGTTCGCGATGGCGATGGACGCCTCCACGCCCGCCTCTGTGAGCTCGTCGGCGGCTTGGGCCCGGTAGCGACCGTCGGTCACGAAGGTCACGACGTCGCCCGTGACGAGCAGCGTGGCGTTGGAACCGGTGAAGCCGGTCAGGTAGCGGATGTTGGCCAGGTCGCTCACGACCACGGCGTCGCACCCCTCGTCGGGGAGACGCGCCCGCAGCCGGGGGATGCGTCCGGAGGTGTCGAGGGGTGTCAGCGGGTCGGTGGGGTCAGGCATCCTGCACCATCGCGGCGACGGCCTCCACGGCGAGCTCGTAGCCGCGGCCGCCGAAGCCGCTGATGATCCCAGAAGCGACGGGCGAGATCACCGAGGTGTGGCGCCACTCCTCGCGGGCCGCCGGATTGGAGAGGTGCAGCTCGACGATGAAGCCGTCGTAGGAGGCCAGCGCATCGTGGATGGCCCAGGCGTAGTGGGTGAACGCGCCGGCGTTGATGATGATGGCCGCGCGCTCTCCCCGGGCACCCTGGATGGCCTCGACCAGGTCCCCCTCGTGATTGGACTGCACGTGGTCGAGGTCCAGGCCGTTGCGCTCGGCGACGGCCCGCGCCCGGTCGACGTGGTCTTCGAGGGTCTCGGTCCCGTAGATGTCCGGCTGTCGCTCGCCGAGCAGGTTCAGGTTCGGACCGCTCAACAGCAGGATCGTGCTCATCGGATGTCCTCCAGTGCGGAACGGGCGACGTCGGGATCGACGCCGGAGACGACCTCGACGCCGTCGGGGCCGTCGAGGGCGAAGGTGAGACCGTCGATGGCCTTCTTGTCGCGGCCCATCTGCTCGATGAGCTCGTCGTCCTCGAGGCCCTCGGGCAGGACGATCGGTAGCTCGCGCGCGACGAGCGCATCCCGGTGCACCTCGACGCGGCGGTCGTCGATCCGGTCGAGCCGGCGGGCCACCGCCGCGGCGTACACGAGGCCCACGGCGACGGCCTCGCCGTGCCGGAGGTCGTAGGTCCCGGCCGTCTCGATGGCGTGGGCGAGGGTGTGGCCGTAGTTGAGGATGGCCCGCCGGCCCCCCTCACGCTCGTCGGCGGCGACGACCTCCGCCTTGATCTCGATGCATCGGGCCACCTGCTCGTCGAAGGGCAGATCGTCGAGATCGTCACCGCCGGGGAGGAAGCGGTACTTCACCAGTTCACCCATGCCGGACCGCAGCTCACGGGCCGGGAGGTCATCGAGCGTGTCGAGGTCGCACACGACGCCGTGTGGTTGCCAGAAGGCGCCCACGAGGTTCTTGCCCTCGGGCAGGTTGACGCCGGTCTTGCCCCCGATGGCGGCGTCGATCATGCCGAGCAACGTGGTCGGCGCATGCACCACCGCCACGCCCCGGTGGTATGCCGAAGCGGCGAAGCCTGCCGTATCGGTGACGACGCCACCGCCGACGGCGATCACCACATCGCGCCTCGTCAGACCCCAGGTGGCCCAGTTCCGGCAGAGCATCTCCACGGTGTTGAGCGACTTGGCCTCCTCACCGTCGAGCATGTGGAAGACCCGGTTCTCGATGCCGGGGTCGACATGGATGCCGATCTCGCGCTGGGTCACCACGGCGGCTCGTCTCGCCCCCTCGGGCACGAGGGATGCCAGATCGTCGAGCACGCCCCGACCGACGATGGCTCGGTAGGTCCGCCCGGGGACCGGGACCTCGACGGCGATCACGCCGCTTCACCGCCGATGGCCCGCAGCAGCTCGTCGGCGATCTCGTCGAGCGGACGACCGTCGACGTCGATGACGTGGTCCGCCACCTCCTCGTAGAGCGCTGTCCGGTCTGTTGCCATCTGCTCCAGCATGCCTCCCGGATCGGCATCGAGGAGCGGCCGATGCACGTCGTTCGCCAGACGGACGCGCTCGAGCAGCGTCTCTGGTGCGGCGCGCAGCCAGACGACGTCCACGTCGTCTCGCCCGAGCCGGGCGCGGTTCTCGGCCCGGAGCACCACGCCCCCGGCCGCAGCGATCACCGCCGGGTCCGGGCTGTCGAGGGCGGCCGCCAACGCCGCAGCTTCCAGGTCACGGAAGGCGTCCTCACCGTCGGTCCGCCAGATCTGGCGCACCGTGCGTCCCGTGGTCGCCTCCACCTGGGCGTCGCTGTCGATGAGGGGACGGCCGAGGGTGCCGGCCACCAGAGCGCCGATGGTGGTCTTGCCCGTGGCCATCAGCCCGACCAGGGCCACGTGCTTCACAGCCCTGCGACGAAGGCGGCGTGGTTGCGGGTCAGCTCATCGAGCGAATCGCCGCCGAACTTGCGCAGCACCTCACCGGCGAGCACCAAGGCGACCATGGTCTCCGCCACGACACCCATGGCCGGGACAGCGGTGACGTCGGTGCGCTCCTTGAAGGACACGGTCTCCTCCTTGGTCACGGTGTCGACGGTCTTGAGGACCGGCTTGTTCAGCGATGCGAGCGGCTTCATGGCGGCCCGGGCGACGACGAGCTCGCCGGAGCTGATCCCGCCCTCGAGCCCACCGGCCAGCGTCGATTCGCGACCGTAACCGTCCTCGTCGTTCCACGAGATGGGATCGTGGGCTGCACTCCCCCGCCGGCCGGCCACCTCGAAACCGTCGCCGATCTCGACGCCCTTCACGGCCTGGATGCTCATGAGGGCCTGCGCCAACATCCCGTCGAGCTTGCGGTCCCAGTGGACGTGGCTCCCGAGCCCCACGGGGACGCCGTGGGCGAGGATCTCCACCACACCGCCCAGCGAGTCGCCGTCCCTGGCCGCCGCCTTGATCTCGTCCACCATCGCCGCGGTGGCGGTCTCGTCGAAGCAGCGCACCTCGTTGGCGTCCACCGCGTCGAGGTCGTTCGGGGCCGGTCTGGCGGTGGACGATGTCCGAACAGATCCGATCTGGAGCACGTGGCTGAGGATCTGCACGCCGAGGTGGGAGAGCAGCGCCTTGGCCACCGTGCCGGCTGCGACTCGGGCGGCCGTCTCGCGCGCCGAGGCCCGTTCGAGGACGTCGCGGGCGTCGGTGAAGCCGTACTTCTGCATGCCGGCCAGGTCGGCGTGCCCGGGGCGGGGCTGGGTCTCCGGTCGGGCGGTCCTGCCCGGAGCTGGTGACATCTCCTCGTGCCACTTGTCCGAACGCTTCCACTCCGAGTTGGCGATCTCGATGGCCACGGGGGAGCCGAGGGTGCGGCCGTGGCGGACCCCACCGATCAAGGTGAGCTCGTCCTGCTCGAAGCGCATGCGCGGCCCGCGGCCGTATCCGAGGCGACGGCGAGCCAGCTCACCCTGGATCTCCTCCGCGGTGATCGGCAGTCCGGCCGGGAGTCCTTCGATCACCACGACGAGTCCCTGGCCGTGCGACTCGCCGGCGGTGAGGTAGCGCAACATCGCCGGGAGCGTAGAGCGGTCGAGTGGTGGGTGACGAAGCTGTCCCGCTCGCTGGTGGGTCTGGCCTCGTCACCGCAGCTCGGCGGCCCACAGCACCACGAACAGGCAACCGACGGCCAATGAGGGGCCGTAGGGGAAGACGACCTTCATCGATCGCCGGATCAGGGCGTAGGCCCCGCCGATCACGACCCCGACGAGCGAGCCGAGCGCTGCGCCGAGCAGCAC
>JBPPNA010000195.1:0-21442 GCA_051306355.1 Acidimicrobiales bacterium
TGCTGCTCACGGATCACTCGTGCTTCGACTATGACGTGGTCGTCGAAAACGCCCGCTTCGTCCTCGACACCCGCCACCGGTTGACGCCCGCACCCAATGTGGAGTCGCTGTAGTGTCCGTGCGGACGCTCATCACCGGCGGCGCCGGCTTCATCGGCGCCAACCTGGCCCGCACCCTGGTCGAGCACCAAGACGTCGCCGAGGTGGTCGTACTCGACGATCTCTCCACCGGCCACCGCGCCAACCTCGACGGCGTACCCGTCGAGGTGGTGGTCGGCTCGATCCTCGACCGTGACACCCTCGACCGGGTGGTCGAGGGCGTGGACGCCATCGTGCACCTCGCGGCCCGCCCCTCGGTTCCCCGATCGATCGACGATCCCATGGCCACCCACCAGGCCAATGCCACCGGCACCCTCGAGGTGCTCGAGGCGGCGCGCCGCCACGGGGGGCCGCAGGTGATCGTGGCGTCGTCGTCGAGCGTGTACGGCGCCAACCCCGAGCTCCCCAAGCGGGAGTCGCTGCGCCCGCAACCGATGTCGCCCTACGCGGTCTCGAAGCTGGCCACCGAGACCTACGCCCTCAGCCACGGTCACGTCTTCGGCCTGCCGACCCTCGCCTTCCGCTTCTTCAACGTGTACGGCCCGCTCCAGGCCGCTGGCCACGCCTACGCGGCGGTCATCCCGGCGTTCTGCGACGCCGCGCTCGCGGGACGGCCGCTGCCCATCCACGGGGACGGGACCCAGAGTCGTGATTTCACCTATGTCGGCACGGTGTGTTCGGTCATCGCCGATGCTGTCGTCCGCGGCGTGTCCGATCCCGACCCGGTCAACCTCGCGTTCGGCTCCCGGCGCACGTTGCTCGAGGTGGTCACGGCGCTCGAACGCGAGCTCGGTCATCCCGTCGAGCGCCACCACCAGCCGGTCCGTGCCGGCGACGTGCCCCACTCCCAGGCCGACGGCACGAGACTGCGCTCGATCTTCTCCGACGTGGAACCGGTCGGCTTCGACGACGGCCTGGCCGCGACCGTCGACTGGTTCCGCTCCTCGTCGGCCTGAGTCGGTCCGGGACCAAGGACTTTGGACCCTTTGTTGCCCGGGTGTGGAGGGTTGCCCACGGGCCCGACGCTAGGTTGGCGCGACAGACAACGACGTCTGACAGGGGGATATCCGTGAGTGACACGGTCCAGAACCAGCCGGTCGAGTCCATCGACCGGGTCATCATCCGCTTCGCCGGCGATTCCGGCGATGGCATGCAGCTCACCGGTGATCGCTTCACCAGTGCGTCGGCGATGTTCGGCAACGACCTCGCCACCTTGCCCGACTTCCCGGCCGAGATCCGAGCCCCTGCCGGCACCATCGCAGGCGTGTCGGCCTTCCAGGTCCACATCTCCGACCACGAGATCACCACGCCTGGCGACGAGCCCAACGTCCTGGTGGCGATGAACCCGGCTGCCCTGCGCAGCGACCTGCACCGGCTGGAATCGGGCGGGTCGGTCATCGTCAACACCGATGCCTTCTCCGAGCGCAACGTGACCAAGGCGGGTTACGACACCGACCCCCTCCACGACGGGACGCTGGACGGCTACAAGGTCTACGAGATCCCGATGACCGACCTCACCAAGAAGGCGGTGGAGCACGTCGGGGTCAAGCCGCGCGATGCGGAGCGCTCCAAGAACTTCTTCGCGTTGGGTCTCGTGTCGTGGATGTACACCCGTCCGGCCGAGCCCACCATCGAATGGATCCAGACGAAGTTCGCCAAGGACCAGAAGGTCGTCGACGCCAACACCGCCGCGTTCAAGGCCGGCCATGCCTTCGGCGAGACCGCCGAACTCTTCGACCACGCCTACCAGGTCAAGCCCGCCCTCCACGACCCCGGCACGTACACCAACATCACCGGCAACGTGGCCCTGGCGTGGGGGCTCGTGGCGGCGTCGCAGCTCGCCGACATGCCCCTGTTCCTCGGGAGCTACCCGATCACCCCGGCGTCCGACATCCTCCACGAGTTGTCCAAGCACAAGAACTTCGGTGTGCGGACCATGCAGGCCGAGGACGAGATCGCCGGTGTCGGCGCCGCGCTCGGGGCTGCCTTCGGTGGGCACCTGGCCATCACGACCACCTCCGGGCCGGGCCTGGCCCTCAAGGGGGAGACGATCGGTCTCGCCGTGAGCCTCGAGCTGCCGCTCGTCGTGGTCGACATCCAGCGTGGTGGTCCATCCACCGGATTGCCCACCAAGACCGAGGCATCCGACCTGCTCATGGCGCTGTACGGCCGCCACGGTGAGTCACCCATGCCGATCGTGGCCGCATCCACGCCCGCGGGTTGCTTCGAGGACGCCATCGAAGCGTGCCGGATCGCCCTGAAGTACCGCACGCCGGTGTTCCTGCTCTCCGACGGGTACCTGGCCAATGGCGCCGAGCCCTGGAAGCTGCCCGATGTCGACGACCTCCCGGACATCTCGACTCGGTTCGAGACCGAGCCCAACGGGACGAACCCATCGGGTGACCCGGTGCACCACCCCTACGTCCGTGACCCGGACACGATGGCCCGCACCTGGGCCCTGCCCGGCACCCCCGGCCTCGAGCACCGGGTCGGAGGCCTGGAGAAGGCTGACGAGACCGGCAATGTGAGCTACGACCCGGCCAACCACGAGCGCATGACCCACCTACGCCAGGCCAAGATCGACGCCATCCAGCGCGACATTCCCCCTGCCGTGCTCGAGGGCGACGCCGATGCCGACCTGGTGGTGATCGGGTGGGGCTCCACCTGGGGGGCGATCTCGGGTGGCGTCGACCGGATCCGGAAACGGGGCCTGCAGGTGGCCCGCATCCACCTCCGCCACCTCAACCCGCTACCGCCGAACCTGGGCGAGCTCCTGGCGGGCTTCGAGCGGTTCCTCGTGCCGGAGATGAACCTCGGTCAGCTGTCGAAGGTCCTGCGGGCGGAGTTCCTCGTGGACGCGAAGACCGTGTCGAAGGTGCGGGGGATGCCATTCACGGCCGGTGAGATCGAGGCCGCCATCCTCGACGCCATGCCCGACAACGAGATGGAGGAGTCCCGATGAGCGTCGTTCCCGAGACCACGCGCAAGGACTGGATGTCCGACCAGGAGGTCCGGTGGTGCCCGGGTTGCGGCGACTACTCGATCCTGGCCGCCATCCAACTCGCCCTTCCCGACATGGGTCTGCGCCGCGAGGAGGTGGTGTTCGTCTCGGGCATCGGATGCGCCGCCCGGTTCCCGTACTACATGAACACCTACGGGATGCACTCCATCCACGGACGTGCGCCGGCCATCGCCACCGGTCTGGCCATGGCTCGCCCCGACCTCCACGTGTTCGTGGCGTCGGGCGATGGCGACGCCCTCTCCATCGGCGGCAACCACCTGATCCATGCACTCCGCCGCAACATCAACATCACGATCCTGTTGTTCAACAACCAGATCTACGGCCTCACCAAGGGGCAGTACTCACCCACGTCGGAGGTCGGCAAGGTCACCAAGTCGACGCCGTTCGGCTCGATCGACCGACCCTTCAACCCGGTGTCCGTGGCGCTGGGCGCCGAAGCGTCGTTCGTGGCCCGCACCCACGACATGGACCGTCACCACATGATCGAGATGTTCAAGCGAGCCCACGACCACCAGGGTTCGTCGATCATCGAGATCTACCAGAACTGCAACGTCTTCAATGACGGCGCCTTCGGCCAGATCACGGCCAAGGATGCGCGCGACGAGATGCTCATCCCGCTGCAGCACGGCGAGCCCATCCGGTTCGGGGCGGACGGTGCTCACGGTGTGGTGCTGGACCGAGGCGGACTGCGTCTCGTCGACGTGGCCGAGGTCGGTGAGGACGCGCTCCTCGTCCACGACGAGACCCGCGATGACCCATCGATCGCCTTCATGCTCTCTCGTCTGGCCAAGGGGCCATACGAACCGACACCGGTCGGGGTGTTCCGGGCCGTCGACCGACCCGAGTACGGCGGGGGAGTGAACCAGCAGCTCGCCGCCGCCCAGGAGGCCAAGGGACCGGGTGACCTGCGTGATCTCCTCCGGTCCGGGGCCACCTGGGAGATCACCTGACCAGCAGAGCACCAGTCGCGAGGGCGCCGGCAGCTCGCTGACCGAACGAGGGAGTTCGGTCAGTCCAGGGGGCGGAAGACGATGCCGGTGGCGGGCTTCGGGGCGAAGAACGTGGTCTTGGGGGGCATGCGCTCGCCGCCGTGGGCGATGGCCTCGATCTGGGCCACGGTGGCGGGGCGCATGAGCACGGCGGCCTGGGCCTCGCCGGCGGCCACGGCCTCGGTCACGTTGGCGACGCCGTGCTGGTACCGGATCTCGTGGGCCGGGAGGTCCTTGCGGGCCACCTCGAGTCGGACGGTGTCGAGCTCGACGTCGTCGTCGAAGGCGTCGGCGCGAGGGGTGAGCGTGAAGTAGCCCTGGGGTGTGACGAGCCCGAGCGCCCCCTTCTCGACGAGTTGGGCGACGGCGTCGGGGCCGAACGGGTCGGTGGGGGCGACGTCGAACCACTTGCCGAGCAACATCTGCGGCTCGACGCCGGGTGGGAACCCGTCGAGGAGCCGGTGGATGGGCTGCACCGTGAGCTCGTCGGAGGCCAGCTCCACCACGTAGCACATGGTGAGATCGGCGGCGGTTCCCGGCCCGTCGGTCAGCCGCCGCTCGTCGCGATACTGCAGCGACGTCTCGTAGCGATGGTGTCCGTCGGCGATGACGATGGGGTGGTCGAGGACCAGGGTGGCGATCCGACCGTTGCGGTCGGGGTCGTCGACGGTCCACACCGTGTGCTGCACGCCCTCGGGATCGGTCCAGTCGTGGTCCGGTTCGGTGTCGGTCGGCAACAGATCGGTGAGGCCCGAGGCGAGGGAGAGTCCCCAGATGGCCGACAGGTTCGCCCGGCACGACCGGAGCATGTCGAGCCGGTCGGACTTGGCCTTCTTGGTGGTGTGCTCGTGGGGGAGGATCTCGCCCGCCCCTGGATGCCAGAGCTCGAGCGCTCCGATGACTCCGGTGGTCCGACGGACCACGCCCGCTTCGTCGGTGAACGTCATGCGGTGGATGGTGAACGTCGGCGCTTCGTCGGCGACCAGGACGCCCTCGTCCTGCCACTCGTGGAGCAGGCGGCAGGCCACGTCGTAGCGGTCCTCGCCGTTCTCGTCGACGGGGAGGTCGATGCGGACTGCGTTGTGCGGTTCGGCCGCGAGCTCGGCGCGCTGCCGGGGATCGATCACGTCGTAGGGGGGAGCGGTGACGGCGGCCGGCGACTCCTCGTCGCGGTAGCGCAGTCCGATGAAGGGCTCGAAGCGGGGCACGCGCCCATCGTGGCAGACGCAGCTGCGGGCGCCGACCTCGTCGGTGCCAGGCTTCGCCCATGCCTTGGATACTCGACCTCGACGGGGTGATCTGGCTCGGCGGCCAGCCCGTCCCCGGATCCGCCGCCGCCGTCGCGGCGCTTCGGGACGCTCGGGAGCCTCTGGTCTTCGTGACCAACAACGCCTCGACCCGAGTCGTCGACCAGGAGCAGAAGCTGGCGTCCATGGGCATCCCGGCCGAGGGTGCCGTGGTCACTGCGGCCGTGGCCGGGGCGCAGCTCCTCGATCCCTCGGACCGGGTGTTCGTGATCGGGGGTCCAGGGCTGCAGGAAGAGGTTCGTCTCCGGGGCTGCGAGGTCGTGACCGACGCCGCGTGCGACGTGGTCATCAGCGGCCTCGACCGACACCTCACCTACGAGGCCCTGCGGATCGCTGGCACCGCCATCCGACGAGGGGCCCGATGGGTACTCACGAACTCGGACACGACCTTCCCGACGCCCGACGGACTCGAGCCCGGTGCGGGAGCGATCGGGGCGGCCATCGCCGCCGCGGGTGGCGCGGAGCCCGTCGTGGCCGGCAAGCCAGAGGGAGCCATGGTGGCCCTGCTGCGGGACCGGCTGGGGCCTGGCGGCATCGTGGCCGGCGACCGACCCGACACCGACGGTCGCTTCGCTGCGGCCCTCGGCTACCGGTTCGGACTGGTGCTCTCGGGCGTGACGCGTGAGGTCGACCTACCGGTGGATCCGGAGCCGACGTGGGTGGCCGGCGACCTGCACGGGCTGGTCAGCGCGGTCCTGGGCTGACCAGCGCCCGCCGTCAGCGCCGGGGGCTCCACCGTCGATGCTCGTGCACGGCTCCGACACCGCCGGTCGGATCCCAGTGGCGCGGGTCCATGTCGTCGCGGTGATCGGGTGCCCACGTGGCCCGCTGGACGGCGCGCACCGAGCGCACCAGCAGGCCGATCGCCACGCCGAAAACGAAGCCGCCGACGTGGGCGGCCCAGGCGACACCGGAGTTGGGGCTGGTGAAGAACTGCAGGACGAACCAGAAACCCAGGAGCCACTTGGCGGTGATGGTGACGAGAATCGGGAATCCGAGGAGCACGATCGTCCGCACCGGCGCCCGCGGGAACCAGACCAGGTATGCGCCCATCACGGCGGCGACCGCGCCCGAAGCTCCGACGACCGGGATGGTGGACGCCGGTTGGAGCGCGATGTGAGCTCCGGCGGCCACCACGCCCCCCACGACGTAGAAGAGCAGGTATCGGATGTGGCCGAGGTGGTCCTCCACGTTGTTGCCGAAGACCCAGAGGAAGAGCAGGTTCCCGGCGATGTGCATGAACCCCCCGTGGAAGAACATCGACGCCAGAACGGCCAGGTGGACCTGCTTGCCGGGAACGCCCGGTGCCGCGTTCTCGCTGCCCACGTTGCACGCCTCCTGGTCGCCCCCGGTGATGCCATAGGTAGCGGTCAACTCCTGGTCGGTGAGCGGGCGCCCCTCGACCACCTCGCAGGGGATGGCGGCGTGCTCGAGGTTGAAGACGAGATCATCGACGGGAGCGCGCTGGGGCTCCTGTTGCCAACCGACCCAGACGGCCAGGCAGGCGGCGATGAGGACGAGCGTGACGACGGGCGCGCGGTGCGTCGGGTTCACGTCCTTGATGGGGAACACGCGCCCGAGGCTACGGCGAGCGGGCCGAGGTCCTTTGCCCCCTGTTCGCAGGGGTCGTACGCTGGGCAAATGGCTCAGAACCCGTTGATCAAGCGCTACCTCGATGCCGGCATTGCGTTCACGCAGATGACCCAGGCGCGAGCAGAGGCGATCGTGAAGGACCTGGTGAGCGCGGGCGAGGTGCAGGCCCAACGGGCGGAGGAGCTGGTGAGCGCTCTCGTCGAGCGCTCCCGCCAGAACACCGACCGGTTGCTCGAAGTGGTCCGCAAGGAAGTTCGCGACCAGATCGCCAATCTCGGACTCGCCACCAAGGGCGACGTGGCCCGGGTGGAGCGCAAGGTCGCCGCCACGCCGGCCAAGAAGTCGGCGGCCAAGAAGGCCGGTACGAAGAAGTCGGCGGCCAAGAAGGCCGGTACGAAGAAGTCGGCGGCCAAGAAGTCGGCGGCCAAGAAGTCGGCGGCCAAGAAGTCGTCTCGCTCCCGCACGAGCTGAGAGGTCGGTCACGGCTCCCCGCCGTCGCCTCGACGTCGAGCTCCACCGACGAGGGCTCACCGAGAGTCGCCAGCAAGCTCGCACCCTGATCGACGACGGGCGCGTCCTGGTCGGTGGTGCCCCGGCGCCGAAGCCGGCACGCCTCGTCGGGGCCGACGACCCGATCCGAGTGCTCGGCCCCCCGGCTCGGTTCGTGAGTCGCGGTGGTGACAAGCTGGCTGGGGCGCTCGAGCGGTTCGACATCGCAGTCGAGGGCGCTCGGTGCCTCGACGCCGGCGCGTCGACCGGTGGGTTCACCGACGCACTCCTGCAGGCCGGCGCGGCCCATGTCCTCGCGGTCGACGTCGGCCGTCACCAGCTCCACGAACGGCTCCGCGGCGATCCACGCGTCGACTCCCGAGAGCAGACCGACATCCGCTCCCTGCAGCCCGGCGAGTGCGGACCGGTCGACGTGGCAGTGGTCGATCTGTCGTTCATCTCCTTGCGGTCGGTGCTCGACCCCGTCGTCGCCCTGCTGCGCCCTGCTGGCGATCTGGTGGTACTCGTGAAGCCGCAGTTCGAGGCCGGGCGGGCAGAGGCGTCTCGGGGGCGCGGCATCATCCGGGACCCGGAGATCTGGCAGCGGGTGCTCGGTGACGTGCTTGTCGCCCTCGAGGCGTCCCGAGCGGCCATCATGGACGCCATGGTCTCCCCCCTGCGCGGGACCGGCGGCAACGTCGAGTTCCTGCTGCATGCCCGGAAACGGGGCACGCACGGGGGTCCTGTCGCGTCCGAGATCGACCTCGCTGCCCTGGCCGCCACGGCGGACGAGGATCGCTGATGGTCACTGCAGGGCTCGTGCTCCACGCCGAACGCGCTGAGGCGCTGGCCATCGCCGTCGATGTGGCGACCTGGCTCGTCGACCGGGGCCACGACGTCCGCCTGCTCGGTCCCGACGCCGAGCGGGCCGGTCTGGGTGAGCTCGCGGTGACCGAGGACGGTTTCGGGTCCGGTCTCGACGTCGCCATCAGCCTCGGCGGCGACGGGACGATGTTGCGGACGGTCGAGCTCGTGGGCCCGGAGAGCGTGCCGGTCATCGGCATCAACGTCGGTCAGCTGGGCTATCTCACCGAGGTCGACCCCGGCGGCGCCCGGATGGCGGTCAAGCGCTTCCTGTCGGGCGCGTACGACATCGAGGAGCGGATGCTCCTGTCCGTGCACGTCGAGGGGCACGAGTCGGGCGAGTTCGTGGCCCTCAACGAGGTCGTCATCGAAAAGACCCCGTCGGGACACACGGTCCGTCTCGGGGTGAGCGTCGACGGTGAGTTCTTCACGACGTACGCGGCTGACGGCCTGATCGTGGCCACACCGACCGGGTCGACGGCGTACTCGTTCTCAGCGCGCGGCCCCATCGTCGCGCCGACGCACCGCTGCCTCGTGCTCACGCCCGTGTCGCCGCACATGCTCTTCGACCGGACGCTCGTCCTCGATCCCCACACCGCAGTTCGCCTCGAGGTGGTGGGGCATCGGCCGGCGACGGTCTCGGCCGATGGCCGCAACCTGGCCACGCTGCGACCCGGCGACGCGCTGGTGTGCACGGCGAGCCCCCGCACCGCCCGCCTCGTCACCTTCGGCGACCACGACTTCCTGGCCATCCTCAAGACCAAGTTCGGCCTGGCCGACCGGTGATCGTCGAGCTCGTCGTCCGTGATCTCGGGGTGTTCGCGGACGCTCGCCTGGTGGTCGGGGCCGGCCTCACCGCACTCACGGGGGAGACGGGGGCCGGAAAGTCGTTGGTGGTCGGCGCCATCCAGCTGCTCCTCGGCGCCCGTGCCGATGCTTCGGTGGTCCGCCCCGGTGCCCTCGAGGCCACGGTCGACGGACGGTTCGTCGACGATGATGGCGAGGAGATCGTCCTCACCCGCGTCGTGCCCGCCGAGGGCCGGAGCCGAGCGTACGTGAACGGCCGACCGGTCACCGTCGCCGAGCTGGCCGAGCACGGCTCGTCGCTCGTGGAGCTGCACGGTCAGCACGCCCACCAGCAGCTGCTCCGGGCCGACACTCAGCGCCACGCCCTGGATCGCTTCGCCGGCGTCGATCTCCAGCCCCTGCACGTCCTGCGGGCCGAGCTGGCCGAGATCGATCGTGGCCTGGCCGAGCTCGGGGGTGACGAGCGCACGCGTGCCCGCGAGGTCGACCTCCTGCGGTACCAGCTGTCCGAGCTCGACGGAGCCGGGATCGAGGACGCCCTCGAGGACGAGCGGCTCGACGCGGAGGAGGACCTGCTGGGCGACGCCGTGGCCCACCGAGAGGTCGGCGCGTCCGTGGTGGAGTCCCTCGTCGGCGACGACGGCGTGATCGATCGGCTCCAGACCGTCCTGGCCGGTGTGGCGGGCCGAGCACCCTTTGCCGACACCGAGTCCCGGTTGCGCTCCGCCACCGAGGAGCTGGCCGAGGCCGCGCACGACCTGCGTGGCACCGCCGAGTCGATCGCCGACGATCCGGAGCGGCTGGCCGCCATCCGCGACCGCCGCCAGGTCCTCGCCGACCTGCGGCGAAAATACGGCGAGACGATCGTCGACGTGATCGAGGAGCGGGAGCGCATCCGGGATCGCCTGACCGAGCTCGAGAGCCACGACGAGTGGGCGGCTCGCCTGACCCGGCAGCGCGAGCAGGTGGAGGTGCGTGAAAGCGCGGCGGCGGCTGTGGTGGCCAAGGCTCGCCGGGCCGCAGCGCCGGCCCTGGCGGGCGGTATCCAGGAGCGTTTGTGCCTGCTGGCCATGCCCCATGCCCGGGTCGAGGTCGAGGTCGAGGGCCCCGACCCCGCCGATGGCGTCCGGTTCCTCCTCGCCGCCAACCCCGGAGGGGACCCGCAGCCGTTGGCCAAGGTGGCATCGGGCGGGGAGCTCTCGCGAACCACGCTCGCCCTGCGTCTCGAGCTCACCGCGGGTCCGCCCACCCTCGTGTTCGACGAGGTCGATGCCGGGATCGGCGGGGAGGCAGCCTGGGCCGTGGGTGCGGCCCTCGCCGCGCTCGGCCGGCGTCACCAGATCCTGGTCGTGACCCACCTTCCACAGGTCGCCGCCTTCGCCGACGCGCAGCTCCGCGTGAGCAAGGAGGCGGACGAGGCGTCCACGGCCGCCCGGGTCGACTCCCTCGACGACGACGCGCGCCTCGAGGAGCTGGCCCGGATGCTGTCGGGACAGCCCGGCTCTGACGTCGGACGGGACCACGCCGTGGAGTTGCTGACCAAGGCGTCGACCGAGCGGGTGGCGCCATGACCCAGCCCGGGGCCGTGAACGGACGCCCGACGCTGTCCGGGGTGGCTCGGGTCGATCATCGCACCAAGGCGTTGGTGACCAGGCTCGGTCACCACGACATCGCAGTCATCGACCATGAAGACCTCGACCGGGTGGCGGCCGAGACCCTGGTCCGAGCCCGGCCCGTGGCCGTGATCAACGCGGCGGAGTCGATGTCCGGGCGCTACCCCAACGTCGGTCCGCTCCTGCTCACCGAGGCGGGCATCCCGCTGATCGACGGTGCCGGCACGGACGTCATGTCCATCGCGGAGGGTGCCACCATCACCGTCGATCAGGGCAGGGTCCTGGTCGACGACACCGAAGTGGCCAGGGGCGTGCCGCAGACCACCGAGTCGCTCACCGAGCGGATCGACCTGGCCCGGGCCACGATGGGCGCCGAACTCGAGCGGTTCGCGGAGAACACGCTGCGATACATCCGAGCAGAAGGCCACCTGCTCGTCGACGAGCCCGACGTCCCGGCGGTCCCCGGCATCGACTTCCGGGGCCGGCACGTCCTCATCGTCGTGCGTGGCATCGACTACAAGGAGGACCTCGCGATCCTCCGGCGGAGCGGGTACCTCGCAGAACAGAAGCCGATCCTCATCGCGGTCGACGGCGGGGCCGACGCGCTGCTCGAGATCGGCAAGACGCCGGACCTGATCATCGGCGACTTCGATTCCGTGTCCGAGGAGGCGCTGCGGTGCGGCGCCCGGCTCGTCGTGCACGGCTACCGCGACGGGCGTGCCCCTGGGGGCCAACGGCTCGAGGAGCTGGGTCTGCCGTACGAGGTCTACGGATCCGAGGGGACGAGCGAGGACATCGCCATGCTCCTGGCCTACGAGAAGGGCTGCGAGCTCATCGTGGCCGTGGGGACGCACAACTCGATGGTGGAGTTCCT
Source organism: Acidimicrobiales bacterium (assembly GCA_051306355.1). Taxonomy (GTDB): domain Bacteria; phylum Actinomycetota; class Acidimicrobiia; order Acidimicrobiales; family Salinilacustritrichaceae; genus Salinilacustrithrix. The sequence goes on from JBPPNA010000195.1 coordinate 11,657, forward strand.
CGACAAGGGTCGGGCCGGCATGGCCAGCACCTTCCTCGTCCGGTTGAAGGTCGGCCCGATGCTGGTCGACGCCAAGGGTGTGAGCAGGCTGTACCAGTCCACCGTGCGGTCGCGCGACCTCATCGCCATGGTCCTGGCTGCCGTGTTCACCATGACCGTCATCATCCTCGTCAGCGAGCCCATCCGGCTCGTCATCCGCACCTACTGGGTCTCGCTCACCTCATGATCAACCTCCGCTACCACATCGTCTCGCTCACTGCGGTGTTCCTCGCCATCGGCATCGGGCTGACCATCGGGTCGACCTTCCTGGATCGAGCCACGGTGGAGAACCTCAACGGCCAGTTGCAGAACCTCGAGAGCCGGTTGGCCGACCGCGAGTCGCAGGTCAATGACCTGGAAGCACTGCTCGGCCAGAACCAGGAGCTGCAGACCGCTCTCGACGAGCAGGGCGCGGGCCTGCTCGCCGACCGCCTCACGGACGTGCCCGTGGTCGTCATCACCTCGCAAGGTGTGGACGAGGACGACGTCGACGATTCGGTGCAGGCGCTGGTGAGTGCCGGCGCCGACGTCCAGGGCCTCTGGTGGTTCACGGACCGATGGACGCTCGACGACGACAGCGAGATCGACGACCTCGCCACGGCGCTCGAGGAGACCACGACCGACCCGTCCCGGCTGCGGCGCAATGCCATCGACACCTTCGGCGGCGAGCTGCGTGCCCGACAGCTGCTCGCCGTCGAGGAGCCGGCGCCCGGCACGGACGACGAACCCGGCGACGGGTCCGGTGCGGGCGATGTGCCAGACGCCGGAGCGGAGACGCCCGGCGCAACCGGCGACACGTCGTCCGAGCCCGGAGAAGAGGAGATCGCGGCCCAGGATCCGTCGGACCCGGCGACGGGTGCCGGTCTCGAGGTCCTCGACTCGCTGATCGAGTTCGGCTTCATCGACTTCGACGACATCGGCGACGGACCGGACGAGCCCCAGTTCCCGGACGGGACACGGATCCTCTTCGTCGGCGGCTCCCCACAGGTCCCCGATGATCTGGTCATCGAACCACTCGTCGCCCGGATGGGCCGCGCCACGACCACCCCGATCCTGGGCGTGGCCAGCTCTGCCATGCAGGCGGAGGGCGAGATCAGCGATCTGGTCGCCTTCATCCGGGAGGACGACGCGCGGCGCGAGGTGCTCCCAACAGTCGACGACCTCGAGCACTTCGAGGGCTGGGTCGCGATGATCATCGCGCTCGACGACGTCGCGGACGGCGTCGTGGGACACTACGGCCTCGCCGAGGATGCGACGAGGCTGTTCCCGCCTCTGCGAACGCCGTGATCACCGAGGTCGACGAGCGGCGCTCCCTGGCCCGCTCGACGGCGACCCAGACCGTGCTCACCGGGGTGTCCCGGCTGACCGGATTCGTGCGCATCGTCATCGTGGCGGCCGTCCTCGGTACCACCTTCCTCGGCAACACGTACCAGTAGGCGAACACCATCCCGAACATCGTCTTCGAGCTCTTCGCTGCGGGCGCCCTCCAGGCCGTACTCGTGCCCTCGCTGGTGGCTCGCTTCGATCGTGGCGAGGACCGCGGTGCCGAGCGCCTCGCCGGTTCGGTGCTCGGCTTCACCGCACTGGGTCTGGCCGTGTTCGCCGTGCTGGGCGCCGTGGCGGCTCCGTGGATCATGGAGGTCCTCGTCTCCGGCGTGGACGATCCGGAAATCCGGGCTGATCAGGTCCGGTTGGGCACCATCTTCCTGCTCGTCTTCCTCCCCCAGATCATCGTCTACGACGTGGGGATCGTGGCAACCGCGGTGCTGCACGCCCGAGGTCGCTTCGCGCTGCCCGCCATCGCACCTGCGGTGAACAACGTCGTGGTCAGCGGCGCCTACCTCACGTTCTGGTACCTGCGGGACGGCAAGGAGCCGTCGCTGGACCTGAGCGTTGTCGAGATCGCGGTTCTCGCCGGCGGCACGTCCTTCGCCGTCCTCGCCTTCTGCACGATCCCCGTCGTCGGCGCGTGGCGAACCGGCTTCCGCTTCCGTCCCAACCTCGATCGCAGCGATCCGGCGCTCCGGGCCCTGGCCGGTCAGGGGACGTGGGCCGGCCTCTACCTGGCGATGACCCAGGTCCTGCTCGGTGCCGTGCTCATCCTCGCCAACCGGGCCGAGGGCGGGGTGGTGGCGTACCAGGTCGGGTTCACCTTCTTCCTCCTGCCGCACGCGCTCTTCGCCCTCCCCGTGCTCACGACCCTGTTCCCCACGGCGTCGCGTCAGGTCCACTCCGGCGACTGGAGCGCCCTCAGCGCGACCATCCGACGGGGGACCACGGCCATCGCGCTCTTCGTGCTCCCCGCGGCGGCTGCGCTCGCCACGCTGGCGGAACCACTGTCGGGCGTGGCCCTGTTCGGCAACGTCGACCGTGCCGGCGCAGCCCTGATCGCCGACGTCGTCACGGGGTTCGCCCCCGGACTGATCGGCTACGCGCTGTTCTACTTCCTGACCCGGATGCTCTACGCCACCGGCGACATGCGAACGCCCACCCTGGTGCACGCCGCCGTCGTGGCCGTGGGGGTCACGACCATGTTCGTGTCCTCGATCGTGGTCGATGCAGACGCACTGATCCCCGCGCTGGCCTGGTCGCACTCGGTCACCTACCTTCTCGGCGCGGTCGCGCTGCTCGTGGTCGTGCGCAGCCGGCTCGCGGCCCGATCCGTGCCCGTGCGCCTCGGGGGGATCCTCGGTCGGCAGGTGCTCGCCGGCGGCTCCGCTGCGGTGACGATGGCTGCGATCGCGGTCGGCCTCGACCTCGGGGGGCGCATCGGTGACCTGGCCACGCTCGTGCTCGCCGGTGGCGGCGGTCTCGTCGTCCACCTTGCCGTGCAGGCCGTCCTCGGTGGCCCGAAGCCGTGGACGATGCTGGGGCTCCTCCGTCAGAACGAAGCTCGAGAGGAGGTCGAACGATGACTGGCCCCCGGGTGCTGCAGGTGCTGGGTCCCTCCACGGGTGGGATCCGCCGCCACGTCGCCTACCTCACCGACCACCTCCGATCCGCTGGCTGGGAGGTCACGATTGCCGGGCCGGAAGGCGTCCTCGACGACCTCGACCACGTGCTCCCGATCCCCGACGGCCTCGATCCCCGCAGTGTCGAGCGGTCCCGGCGAGCGCTGCGCCCGCTGCTCGGCGGCGTCGATGTCGTGCACGCCCACGGACTCAAGGCGGGCTGGATCGCCGCGCTCGCATCACCCCGCCGAGACGGGAGATTCCGACCGTCCCTCAGGACCCCGCTGACGGAGAAGCAGAATCTCCGGTCTGGGGGTGGCGGTCGGACACCGTTGGTCCTCAGCGTGCACAACCTGGTCCTGGACGACGTGGCCGGACGGACCGCCCCGATCCTGCGACGGATCGAGGGCCGCCTGCCCGCCGCCATGGACGCCACCATCGCCATCTCGGGTGAGGTCGGCCGCCGCTTCGACGGCCACCGGGGTGCAGAGCGCATCCATGTCGTGCCGCCGGCCGGACCGCCGCCTGCACCGACCCGGAGCAGCGCCGAGGTCCGAGCGGAGCTCGGGATCGCAGGGGACGACGACCTGGTCGTCACGGCGGCGCGGTTGACCCACCAGAAAGGTCTCGGGGACCTGGTGTCGACGGCCGAAGCGGTCGTCGCTCGCCGCCCGAAGCTGCGCTGGTTCGTGTTCGGCGACGGACCGCTGCGAGCCGATCTCGAGGCCGAGATCGCCGTCCGGGGCCTGACCTCGGTCGTCCACCTGTGGGGGGCCCGACCCAGCGTCGACGACGAGTTCGCCGCCGCAGACGTCGTTGTGGTCACATCCCGGTGGGAGTCGGGACCGTTGGTGGTCCTGGAGGCGCTCGCCCTGCAGCGCCCCGTGGTCTCGACCCGTGTGGGTCTGGTGCCCGACGTGGTGGACGACCGCAGCGGCCGGATCGTGGACGTGGGCGACGTGCCGGCGCTCGCCGATGCGGTGGTCGAGATGCTCAGCGATCCACCGGCCTCGCCGGGCGGGATGTCAGGATCGTTCGCCCGGTTCCAACCGTCCGCCCTGGCCGCAGCGGTGGAAGCGGTCTATCGAGAGGTGTGGACAGCCCCATGAAGCCGATGCGCATCGCCGCCGTGGTCGCTGTGCTCGTCGTGGGCGTGGTGCTGGTGCGGGGCCCATCGTCCACCGACGCGCCCATCGGCGAAGTCGACCGGGTCCTCGTGGTGTCGATCCCCACGCTCACGTGGGACCGCGTGTCCGACGAGGAGCCCCCCAACCTCCTGGCGCTTTTCGAACGGTCGGCCGTGGCCTCGGCGAGCGTGCGCACCATCGGAGCCGACACCGACCTCGGTGAGGGCTACGCCACCATGGGCGCCGGGAACCGGACCGTGATCCCACCCGGGGCCGGTGGGCTGGCGTTCCCCCGGGACGCCGAGTACGACGGCGAACCCGTCATCGAGGTGTACGAGCGGCGCTTCGGCACCCCGGTCCTGGATGCCGACGTGCTGCACATCGGTGCGGCCGCCATCCAGCGAGGCAACGACGATCTCCTGTACGGGACGGAGGTCGGCACCCTCGGGTCCGCGCTCCGGGCCGAAGGACGCTCCGCGTCCGTCGTGGCCAACGCCGACCTCGAGGTGAACCCACCGGCCGACGAGCTCCGCCGCGAGGCCGCCCTCGCGGTCATGGACGACGCGGGGCGCGTCGCGGGCGGTCGCGTGGACCAGGGCCTGCTGGCCGAGGGAGCCGACACCCCGTCGGGTATCGCCCTCGACCCCGACGCCGTCGCACAGGCCGCTGCGCAGGCGTGGGAGGACCACGACGTCCTCCTCGTCGAGCTCAGCGACCTGCTCCGGGTCGAGGCGACCGAATCGGTCGTCACGCCCGAGGTGAGCGACCAGGCCGAGCGGGCCGCCCTGCGCAGCACCGACGACCTCGTCGGCGCGCTCGTCGACATGGTGGACCTCGACCGCGACCTCGTCATGGTGATCTCACCGGTCGCGCCGGCGGGCCCCGACCAGTTGGTCACGGCGGCGATCGCCGGTCCGGGGGTCGAGCCGGGCCTGGCCCGCAGCGGCACCGCCCGGCGAGCCGGCTACGTGACGCTGCCCGACGTCGGCCCCACGGTGCTGGATGCGTTCGGAATCACCAAGCCGGGTGTGATGAACGGTGCACCGATGGCGTCGTCGGGTGGTGGTGCGCCCGACCTCGGCACCGCACAGTCCCTCGCTGACGACAACACGCGCGCCCTCTTCCGCAACAGCCTCTCGGGGCCGCTCACCGTGATCTTCATCGTGAGCCAGGTCCTCACCTACGGCCTCGCCGCCTACGCGCTCACCAACCGGCGGATGCGGTGGTGCCGGACGGCCGCCTACCTGTTGCTGGCCGGCATGGCCCTGCCGTTCACGTCGTTCTTCGCCGGCGTCTTCCCGTACTGGCGCCTCGGTGTCGGTGGGGCCCTCGTCGCCATCATCGCCGCTGCGGCCCTGCTTGCGGCGGGCGTCCGCGCGCTCACCCAACGGCTCCCGGCGCGCACCGCCCCGTCGGCCCATGTGCGTGCCCTGCTCGCCCCGCTCGTCGTCATGTCCGCCACGGTCGCTCTCCTCGTCGGGGACATCGCGGTGGGTGGCCCCCTGCAGATCGACACCGCCTTCGGGTACGGCGGCGGCGCCATCGTCGCCGGGCGCCTCGCGGGCTACGGCAACCTGGCCTGGGCCCTCATGGTGGCGGCCCTCATCATCTCCATCACCGGCGTCTGGGGCCGCTGGCAGCTGCGGGCCACCGGGGAACCGCCGGTATCCGCCCGACGCTTCGCCCTCGGGCTCAGCGCCGCGGCCGCCGTGCTGGCCGTGCTCGCCGTGGGGATGCCGAGCCTGGGTTCCAACGTGGGCGGCACCCTGAGCGTCGTCTCCGGCCTCTCGATCACGCTCCTGGCGCTGGCCGGGGTCCGCATCGACCTGCGACGCCTGTTCGGGGTCGGAATCGTGACGGTGGCGGTGCTGGCCGTCTTCGGCGCCATCGACGTGTCCCGACCGCCCGAGGACCAGACCCACCTCGGCCGCCTGATCGACCAGACGGTCGGCGAGGAGGGCATCGCGGGGCTGGCCACGGTGATCGAGCGCAAGATCAACGCCAACCTCAACATCCTGTTCTCCTCGGTCTGGGCCCTCATCATCCCCGCCGCCCTGGCCTTCCTGGCCTTCCTCACCTGGCGCCCGCCGCAGTTCCTGCGCAACCTCTTCATCCACGTCCCCGGCATGCGGGCCTGCGTCATCGGCGTCCTGGCCACGGGCTTCATCGGTGGCGTGGTCAACGACTCGGGCATCGCCATCCCCGCGATCATGCTGACCCTCCTGCTCCCGCACGTGACGTACGTGATCGTCGAAGCACACAGCACCGGCGCCGTGCCGGAGGCCGGGCTGCCCGAACTCGGCCGAACCGGGGCCGGGGGACCGGAGTGAACGACGCTGCCCTCCTCGCGACCTGCTTCGTGCTCGGCGTCGCCGGTGGTGCGGCGAGCTGGCACCTGCTGAGCCACGTGTTCGCTGACCCGCTGTTCCTGCGGACGAACTTCCGGGGCACGGAAGTCCCGGTGGCCGCCGGCGTGGTGCTCCCCCTCGTCGTGCTGGCCGGCGCCGCCGCACTCGTCGTCGCCGAAGCCGCGTCCGTCCTCGAGGTGCCGCTCGGTCCGCTGGTCGCCTCCGTGCTCGGTGCGACCGGCTTCGCGCTCCTCGGGCTGCTCGACGACCTGGCCGGGGACCGCACCGCCCAGGGCTTCCGGGGTCACCTGCGGGCGCTCCGGTCCGGTCAGCTCACCACCGGTGCGGTCAAACTGTTCGGGGGCGCCGCGCTCGCCCTCGTCGTCGCCTCGCCCACCAGCGTGGACCGGCCCGGCATCCTCGTGGCCGATGCCGCCCTCATCGCGCTGGCGGCCAACCTCGCCAACCTCCTCGACCGGGCACCGGGTCGGGTGGCCAAGGGGTCGCTCGTCGCCGCGGTGCCGATCGCAGCCGCCGCCGGGCTGGATCCACGCCTCGCCGGCCCGGTGCTGGTCGGTGGCGCACTGGTGGCCTTGCTGGTTCACGACCTGCGCGAGCGGCTCATGCTCGGCGACACGGGGGCCAACGTCCTCGGCGGCACCCTGGGCCTGGCCGCCGTCATGACCACGGCGCCGTCGACGCGGATCGTCATGCTCGTGTTCGTGGCGGCCCTGAACCTCCTGAGCGAGCGGGTGAGCTTCAGCCAGGTCATCCAATCCACGCCACCGCTGCGGTGGTTCGACCAGATCGGACGGTTGCCATGACGATGCCGAACTTCTTCATACTGGGCGCCGCCCGGTGCGCCACGACGTCGCTGCACTACTACCTCGAGCAGCACCCCGACATCACCATGTCCGCCACGAAGGAACCCAACCACTTCGCGTTCGACCACGAGACCGATCCGCCCACCCCGCTCATCGATCCGGCGTCGACCATCCTCGTCAAGTCCGTTCCCGACCGTGCGGGCTACGAGCGGCTCTTTGCCCACGGCGGGGACGCCCCGGCGGTGGGGGAGGCATCACCCCTCTACCTGTACACCCGGGAGAGCCCGGAACAGATCCGACGACAGATCCCGAACGCCCGCCTCATCGCCGTGGTGCGCGACCCGGTGGATCGCGCGTACAGCCACTGGCTCCACATCAGACGAGACCGTCCGGAGGTCGCCGTCGACGGCTTCAGAGAGGCCTGCGACGCGGAGATGGCGGCCGGTCCGCACTACACGCCGTACGCATCGGGCACCCACGTCCTGCGCATGGGTCTCTACGCCGAGCAACTGGAGCGGTACATCGAGTCCTTCGGGCGCGAAGCCCTCCTCGTCCTGCGGTACGAAACGGTGATCGATGATCCGCTGGGGGCCCTGCACCAGATCTGTGACCACCTCGGCGTCGATCGCCATGACTTCGACACCGGCGTGCAGTACAACCCATCAGGGGTCACGAAGGGCGCGGTCCGCAGTGCGATCTCGGGTGCCGTCCGGGCCGCCCAGCCGAGGGTCAAAGCGCTGCTGCCGGACGGTGTCGCATCGCGGCTGGGCCGTCTCCGGGCCGCCCACGACCGTCCGGAGGCCGCCCCGGCCCTGCCGGCCGACCTGCGAGAGGAGCTCGTCGGCTGGTTCGATCCCAGCGTGGCGCGACTCCGTGGCCTCGATCTCGTCGAGGTGAGCGGATGGGATGGCTTCGACTGAGCGGGTGCCTGTCGGACCCCACCGGATCCGCTGCACGTGGCGCGTCGCGGGGTATGTTGTTCTCCCGTGACGAAACACATCTTCGTGACGGGTGGGGTGACCAGTTCCCTGGGCAAGGGACTCACCGCCTCCTCGCTGGGCCGCCTGCTCAAGGCGCGAGGCCTCCGGGTCACGCTCCAGAAGCTCGATCCGTACATCAACGTCGATCCGGGCACCATGAACCCGTTCGAGCACGGCGAGGTGTTCGTCACCGACGACGGCGGCGAGACCGACCTCGACCTCGGCCATTACGAGCGGTTCATCGACGAGAGCCTGACCAAGGACTCGAATGCCACCACGGGGTCGATCTACTCAGCCGTGCTGGCGGCCGAGCGGCGGGGCGACTACCTCGGCAAGACGGTGCAGGTGATCCCGCACATCACCGATGAGATCAAGCGGCGGATCAACCGCTTGGCCGGCGACGACACCGACGTGGTCATCACCGAGGTCGGGGGCACGGTCGGAGACATCGAGATCCTCCCGTTCCTCGAGGCAATCCGCCAGCTCCGCCTCGATGTCGGTCGGGGCAACGTCTGCTACGTCCACGTCACCCTGGTGCCCTTCATCGGCCCGGCGGGGGAGCAGAAGACCAAACCGACGCAGCACTCCGTCACCGAGTTGCGCAGTCGTGGCATCCAGCCCGACGCCATCGTGGTGCGGTCGGCCGACCCCATCCCGGAAGATCTCAAGCTCAAGATCAGCCGGCTCTGCGACGTCCACTCCGACGGCGTGGTCAACGCCGCTGACGCCGGCAACATCTACGAGATCCCGCTCGTCCTCCACGAGGAGGGTCTCGACGCCGTGGTCTGCGACGTCCTCCAGCTCTCCGACCTGCCCGAGCCGGACCTCACGGAGTGGGAGGCCCTCGTCAACAAGGTCGAGGCGTCGACCAAGCCGGTGAAGATCGGCATCATCGGCAAATACGTGGCCCTCCAGGATGCGTACCTCTCTGTCGTCGAGGCCACCAAGCACGGTGGGTTCGAGCACGGGGCCAAGATCGGCTTCGAGTGGATCCAGGCCGAGGAGGTCGAGGGCCTCATGGCCGACGGTCGCCTCCGCGATCTCGACGGGATCGTCATCCCCGGTGGGTTCGGGGAGCGAGGCACGGAGGGCAAGATCGCCGCCGCCACCTACGCCCGCGAGCATGACATCCCCTGTCTGGGCCTCTGCCTCGGACTGCAGATGATGGTGGTCGACTTCGCCCGCAACGTGCTCGGCCTCCCGAAGGCGAACTCCACCGAGATGGAGCCGTCAGCCGCCGACCCGGTGATCACGATCATGCCGTCGCAGCACGATGTGACCGACATGGGCGGCACGATGCGCCTCGGTGCGTACGTGGCGCAGCTCCGGCCCGGCTCGCAGGTGGCTCAGGCCTACGACTCGCTGGTCGTGTCCGAGCGTCACCGGCACCGCTACGAGTTCAACCCCAAGTACCGCTCCCGGTTCGAGGCCAGTGACCTCGTGCTCAGCGGCGAGTCCCCCGATGGCCGGCTGGTCGAGTTCATCGAGCTGCGTGGGCACCCGTTCTGGGTCGGCAC
>JBPPNA010000174.1:0-3136 GCA_051306355.1 Acidimicrobiales bacterium
CCCCCTTGACCCCTTCGTTCCGCGAGCAGATAGTGGAGGGCACCAACCGATCTTCGGAACAATCACTCCGAGGACGCCAGCGGCTCTTCCCGAACCCAGACAGCGTTGCGGCGCTGTGTTCCGAGAGGCCCGGCCGAGCGCCACGGAGTGATTCGTTCCCGTCACCGACCCCGTCCCCGGGGTCGGTGTCGCGTCCGGGCCAGGTACCGTCTCTCGGGTGACGACCGAGGTACAGACCTGTTATCGCCACGCCGATCGCCGGGCTGGCGTGCGCTGCCAGCGCTGTGACCGGCCCATCTGCCCCGACTGCATGAACCAGGCCTCGGTCGGGTTCCACTGCCCCGAGTGCGTCAAGGGCAGCACCCAGCGCGTCTACACGGCCCGAACCCTGCAGTCCTCGGCAAACCAGACGGTGACCATCACCCTCATCGCCCTGAACGTGGCCGTCTACCTGTTCAGCACGCTCGCCAGCGTTGGGACCCCCGGCGGCGATCCCTCGTTTGCCTTCCAGCTCGACTGGGCCCTGATCGGCGAGGGCCGGGCCCAGGCCGGCCTGGTCGGTGTCGCCGAGGGCGAGTGGTACCGCCTGCTCAGCGGCGGGTTCCTGCACGCCAACCTGCTCCACATCGGCTTCAACATGTTCGCCCTGTGGATCCTCGGCCGCCAGATCGAGCCGGTCATCGGCCGCACGGCCTTCGCTGCCGTCTACTTCGCCTCGATGCTGGCCGGGTCGCTGGGCGTGATGATCGCCGATCCCGGCGCCCTCACGGTGGGGGCCTCCGGCGCCGTGTTCGGCATGTTCGGCTACGCCCTCGTCCTCCAATGGTCTCGAGGGATCAACCCGATGGACACCGGCCTCGGCGGCATCATCCTGATCAACCTCGTCTTCACGTTCGCGGTGCCGGGCATCAGCATCGGTGGCCACGTCGGTGGCCTCATCGGCGGTGCCCTCGCCGGACTCCTCTTTGATGTCGCCCGACCTCGCCTCGGCCTTCCGGCCTGGATGGGGACGGTGCTCGTCAGCGTCTTCGGGCTGGCATGCGCCGTGGCCGCCGTGGCCGTCACCGGCTGACGATGGCGTCCAGGTGGCGCAAACCGTCGTCCACCAGGTCGTCGACGGCGAACGCACTGGCCATCTCCTGGTCACCCGGGCGATGGTGCGAGGACGAGCCTACCGACCTCGGTGCCCGGTGCGTCCGGCCGGCCGTTGGGCTCAGCCCCCGGCGACCAGCAGCAGCGTCCGGTCCGGCAGGGCATCGGCCAACCGCACGGCACGCCTCCCGAGTCCGGTGCGCACGGGCGGGACCGCGACGATCACGACATCACCCGGCTGGGTCAGATCGAGCAGGGCCCGGGCCGAGGTCCGCACGTCGGGCACGAACTCGGCCCGGTCTCCCAGGATGGCGGTGAGCTGGTCGACCGGCAGTCGGCTCACGACCACGTTCGGGACGGCGAAGTGCCCGGCGATGCGTCCGGCCACCTCCGCGCCGAGCTGGATCGTGGGCCGGGCCGACGCCGCCAGGTCCCGATCGATGACGCTGAGGACGACGCGGGAGGGCTCGAGGTCGCTGGGTCGACAGACCAGCACCGGGACCGGGGAGAGCGTGAGGATGGCGTCGGTGTCCTCGCCGAACGCGCTCGTGCGACGGGCGGCGAAGCCCTTCCATCCGAGCAGGATGCAGCTGGCGCCGCCCTCGATCACGGTGTGCAGCATCCCGGCGCTGGGCGTGACGTCGATCCGGACCAGCGCGTCGAGGTCGGCACCGTTGGCCAGGGCCACCGACTCGGTGTACCCGGTGAGCTCGTCGTGGAGGCCCCGCACCTCCCGGGGTCCGGCGTCGAAGGCCAGCACGGTGAGCGGCACCACCACGCCCTTGTCGACCCGGGCCAGAGCGGCGGCGATGGCGACCAGTCGCGGGGCAAGGTCCGCGTTGATCACCGGGACCACGACCTTGACGCCGATGGCCGGGATGTCGTGGTCGGGCTGGGGGATCACCTGCGCACACCGTTCGGTCAGAGCGGCGGCGAACACGCAGGTCAGGAGGATCACGACGACCACGGCGTTGATCTCCGTGACGCCGATCAGACCGATGTCCAACGCGACGATGGCAGCCGCCAGTGCGCCGGCCGCCTGGGCGGTGGTGAGGCCGATGACGAGACCGGACTCGGCCGGCGTGAGTCGGCTCACCAGTGCGACGGGGAGAACGGCGATGGCCTTGGAGCCGATCGCCGCCGCAGTCAATGCGGCACCGAGCACCAGGCTCTCCGGGTCGGTGATCAGGTCGAAGGGGTCGATGAGCATCCCCGTGGAAACCAGGAAGACGGGGACGAGCAGGCTGCTGCCCAGGAACTGGATCCGGTCCATCAGCAGTGCGTCGCCGTGCACGAACCGGTTCAGGGCCAGTCCGGCGACGAACGCGCCCACGATCGGTTCGATCCCGAGCACGGCCGCGAGCAGGGCAGCCCCGAAGGCGCCGGCGAGCGTGAAGGCGTAGCGCACCGTTCGGTCCTGGCCGAGGCCGGTGAAGAACCAGGACGCCAGGCGCGGCAACCCGCGAACGGTGACGACGAAGAAGACAGCGATGCCGCCCACGAACCCGATCCAGAAGACCGGCCCGATCGTCCCGGTGTGGGCCGCCGCCACCACGGCCAGGACGAGCAGGGCGATCACCGTGGACACGAGCGTCCCGCCGAGCGCGATCACCGAGGCCCGGTTCTCGGTCAGGCCGAAGCGCTGTACCAACGGGTAGCTGACCAGTGTGTGCGAGGTGAGAGCCGATGCGAGCAGTGCAGCGGGCAGGAAGTCGAGACCCATGGCCATGCCCACCGCTGTCGTCGCAGCCAGGGGGAAGACCGTCGTCATGATCGAGAAGGTCAACGCCCCGCTGCGCTCCCGGTCGAAGCCGTCGCGGTCGAGGTCGAGGCCGCCGAGGAACATCAGATAGAGCAGTCCGGCGCCGCCCAGCAACTCCATCGTCCCGTCTCGCGCCAGGATTCCGAATCCACCGGGTCCGATGACCACGCCGACGAGCACGAGGCCCACGATGCCGGGGAGCCGGGCCCGTCGAGCGAGGATCGGGCCGGCGAGAATGGCCAGGAAGAGGACGACGAAGAAGGAGGCCGGGTCATCGAGAGG
>JBPPNA010000318.1:0-2860 GCA_051306355.1 Acidimicrobiales bacterium
CCTCCACCGCGGCCACGGCGACGGGCAGGCCGACGTAGCCCTGACCGACCACCACGACCCTGTGGTGCTGCAGGTCCTCGTTCATGCCCTTTGTTCCCTCTACCCGCCGATACCAGTTGACCGGCATCGTACGCGCGGCACGCCGGAACGGACCGCAGCGTCAGGTGATCGATGCCCGGGGGATGCTGTCGATGGCCTCGGTGAGGGCGGCGTCGAACTCGTCGGCAGACTGCCCCGCGGTGAGGCTCTCGGTGAGGGCCCGGGAGAAGCTGGCGATCACCCCGTGGTTGCGCGCCAGGCGCTCGTTGGCCTCGTCGCGGCTGTAACCCCCGGAGAGCGCGACCACCGTGAGGACGTTGGGGTGTGCCACCAGATCGGCGTACAGGTCGTCCTGTTCGGGCAGCGTGAGCTTCAACATGACGATGTCGCTGTCGGGCAGGTCGTCGAGGCGGGTGCGAAGCGCGTCGTGCAGGAGGCGTTCGGCCTCGGCCTTGGTCTCGCTGTGGATGTCGACCTCGGGCTCGAGGATGGGGACGAGACCGGCGGCGACGATCCGGCGACCCACTGCGAACTGCTGGTCGGCAATGGCGTCGATGCCCGTCTCGTCGGCCACCTTGATGACCGAACGCATCTTGGTCCCGAACACGCCCTTGCCGACCGCGAGGGCGAGCAGCGTGTCGAGGTCGCGGATCGGCTTCATCAGCTGCACCCCGTCGGCCTCGTCAGCCAGGCCCTGGTCGATCTTCAGGAACGGGACGACGTGCTTGACGTTCCAGAGGTACTCGGCCGTGCCGCGCCCCTCGATCTGCCGGTTCATCGTGTCCTCGAACAGGATGGCGCCCAGGACCTTGTCGCCGTTGAAGGCGGGGCTGGTGATGATCCGGGTCCGCATCTCGTGGATGCGGTCGAACATCTCCTGGTCGTTGCCGTACTCGTCCTCGCCCACGCCGTAGGCAGCCAGCGCCTTCGGCGAGCTGCCGCCGCTCTGGTCCAGCGCGGCGATGAAGCCCTGCCGGCTCCTCACCTTGTCGAAGTGCTGCTGGTTCATGGCACGTCTCCATCCGGATCGGGGGGCATTCGATCTGACGTCGGCTCGCGACGCAGGAGCGCCATCTTGTCGGACGGGGCCGGCCGCAGTCACGTACTGGAGCGCATGGCGGCAGCGGAGGCCTCGAGCACGGTCGCCAGTCGGCGGTTCTGTTTGTCCCGCGTGACTGACGTGGCGAGGATCTCGGTGGCGGCGGAGAGACCGCGTTCAGAGCTGGCGGAGCCGATCGCGGACGTCGAAGAAGTCGGGGTCATTGGCCGCCACGGCCTCGAACTGGCGCCGGGCGGCGTGGTGCTCGCCGGCCCGGTCGTAGAGGTCGGCCAGCACGTAACGCATGCGCAGGTGGTGGTACTTGAGCTTCTTCGACCCCAGGGATCCCTGCTCGAGGGTGGCAATGGCCTTCGGGAGTTGGCCCTGGTCGGCGAACGACCCCGCCAGCACGATGCGCCCCTCCGCCACCACGGCTGCCTCCGGGGAGGTCTCGCCCAGCTCGTCCCACAGCTCCTGGACCCGCTCGTGGCGGCCCAGGGCGCGGTAACAGTCCCCCAGTACGGGATGCTGCTCCACGGACCCGGTGCGCTGGGCGAAGGCCTCGAGCTCGACGATGGCCGGCCGCCAGCGACCGAGCCGGTAGAGAGCCAACCCGTAGAGCTCGCGGATGGCAGGTTCGGCCGGGATGGCGTCGGCCAGGGGCTTGAGCAGTCTGCGGGCATCTTCGTAGCGGTCCTGGGCGAACGCATCGGCGGCTTCGCCCAGTCGGGCGATGGAACGGTCGGCCTTGGCGGCGCCCAGTTGGCGGACCAGCCGCTCACGATCGATCTCCAGCGCCTGCTCCGCACGCTTCGTGGCCCGCTGCCGCCGGCGATGCGTGTTGTCGGACGTGGTGTCCTGGGGCCGTCCGGCGCGTTCCGCGCCGCGGCCCCTGGGGGGACGCCGAGCGCCCCGGGCCGCAGCCTCTCCCGCAGCACGACGGACAGGACCCTCATCGACCCACCGCTCGCCACGACGCAGACCGTCGCCGGTCGCACCGTCGTCAGCCGCCGGTCGCCGATCGAGTCGCTCGCGCTCACGGGCGTTGGGCGCAGAGTCCTCGTCGAAGGTACGCCGGCGGCCCTTGATCGGCGGTCGCGGACCCCGGGGGGGGTCGTCGCGCCGGCCCGTGCGGTCGGCCCCGTTGCGCGCCCCTCGCTGCGTGCGGTCGCCGCGGCGATCGTCGTCTCGGGAACCCGGCATTCGCACGATCGTACCGGTGCGGCCGCCGGAACGACGAAGACCCGAAAACGACGAAGAGCCCCCGCTGTTGCGAGGGCTCTTCGTGAGAAACCGGCGGTGACCTACTCTCCCAGGGGGTCTCCCCCCAAGTACCATCGGCGCGAACGGGCTTAACTTCCGTGTTCGGAAAGGGAACGGGTGTATCTCCGTTGCTATCACCACCGAGACTCTGCTTCTCATGTTGAGAGAAGTCTCAGATCTTTGTTTGATGTCAAAGGACGCGGACCACCAACGGTGGTCTCGAGTTCCTCGAGCATTCCATAGCGAGCACGAACATGAATGAATCCAAGCCCTCGGCCGATTAGTACCGGTCTGCTGAACGCATTACTGCGCTTACACATCCGGCCTATCAACGTGGTGGTCTACCACGGGCCTTACCAGGTTGACCCTGTGAGAAGCCTCATCTTGAAACAGGTTTCGCGCTTAGATGCCTTCAGCGCTTATCCTTTCCGCAGGTCGCTAACCAGCCGTGCCCTTGGCAGGACAACTGGCACACGAGAGCTGCGTCCATCCCGGTCCTCTCGTACTAGGGATAGCCTT
>JBPPNA010000014.1:0-22403 GCA_051306355.1 Acidimicrobiales bacterium
GACCTCGGCGCCGAAGCGCTCGACCTGGTCGGCGTACTCGTCGGCCGAGCGGGCGGCGAAGCGGACCTGGAGCTGGGTGGCGCCGAGCTCGGCCAGCCGTCCCAGGCCCCTGGCGACCTTGTCCGGTGGGCCGGCGAACGTACCGGCGGGCGCATCGAAGCCGAGCGACGCCCCCTCGTCGAGCAGGTGGACGAACGCGGTGATGATCCCCACGTCGATGGGCCTCCGCTCGCCGTGGATCTGGTCCTGGTGGATGTGGATGGCCTCGATCGCCGCCGGCATCTCGGGGTACGGCGTGCCCTGCGGGAGCCAGCCGTCGCCGAACGCCGCTGCCCGACGGAGCGCGGCCTTCGACGAGCCCCCCACCCAGATCGGCGGACCATCGGCCTGGGTCGGTCGTGGCGCGATCGAGGCGCCGTCCATCCGCCCGGTGCGGAACGCATCTCCGATGGCGGCGAGGGCGCTGTCGGTGATCCGGCCCCGGGAACCGTGGTCGATCCCGAGCAGATCGAACTCACCCGCGACGTGGCCCACCCCGACGCCGAGGATCGTCCGGCCGCCCGACAGTGCGTCCAGTGTGGACCACGCCTTCACCACGGCCGCCGGGTGGCGGTAGGCCGGCACGTAGACGTGGCTGAGGAGCCGGACGTGGGTGGTGAAGCCGGCGATCCACGACAGCGTGGCGATCGTGTCGTACCAGGTGGCGTTCATCGACCCCACGTGCTCGTCGGGGATGGCGATGTGGTCGCACACCGCCACGTAGTCGAATCGGGCCCGGTCGGCAGCGCGCACGATCGCCTCCAGTCCTTCGGGACCGGCGTCGGCCTCCCAGGGCTGGGCGTAGATGGTGCTCTGGGACTGGATCGGCAACTGCATGCCGACGGCCAGACGACCGGGGGAGAGGAGGGGTCGGGTCACGCCGGCGGAGACTACGACCCCACTCCCGTTAGTGTCCGCCGACGTGGCCGTCCCCGATCGACTTGTCCCCGATCGACCTGTCCCCGATCGACGTGACGTCAAGGTCCTGACCGTCTCCGACGGTGTCATCGCCGGCACCCGAGAGGACCGTTCGGGCGGAGCACTGGCCGAGCGGCTCACCGAGGCCGGATTCGAGATCGTCGAGCGTCAGGTCGTCGCCGACGGGATCGAGTCCGTGGCCCGGGTCCTGCGGGCCATGGCCGACGGCTTCGCCGGGCTCGTCGTCACGACCGGCGGCACCGGCTTCGGCCCCCGGGACCTGACACCGGAGGGCACCCGGGCCGTGCTCGAGCGCGAGGCTCCCGGCCTGGCCGAGGCCATGCGGCTCGTGAACCCGCTGGGACGCCTCTCCCGCCAGCGGGCCGGCACCATCGGCGAGTGCCTGATCCTCAACCTCCCCGGCTCGACCACCGGGTCCATCGAATGCCTCGATGCGGTCCTCGACGTCGTGCCCCACGCCCTCGAACTGCTCCGCGGTGGGCGCCCGCACTGATCTCGCGCTCGCCGGTCAGCGGTAGCATCGAGCGGCCCGAGACCGGCGATCGGCGAACACGCCGACTGGAGCTGTGGTGACCGACGACGAGGCGATGCGACGGGCGATCGAAGCCGCCGCCGGTGCTCGTGTCGTCGCCCACCCGAACCCCTGGGTGGGGTGCGTGCTCCTCACGCCCAGCGGACGCGCGGTGGTCGGTGTCACCCACGCCCCCGGTGGACCCCACGCCGAAGCCCACGCCTTGGGCCTCGCGGGCCCCGATGCGGCGGGCGCGACCGCGATCGTGACCCTCGAGCCCTGCAGCCACCACGGTCGCACCGGCCCGTGCGCCGACGCCCTGGTCGGGGCGGGCGTGCAGCGCGTGGTGGTCGGCGTGCTCGACCCGGATCCGAACGTGTCGGGACGGGGCATCGCCGCGCTGGAGGCAGCGGGCATCGAGGTGGTCGTCGGCGTCCTGGCCGACGAGATCGAGATCCAGCTCGCCCCCTACCTGCACCACCGCCGCACCGGTCGGCCCTACGTGGTCGCCAAGCTGGGGGCCACCCTCGACGGCCGCACCGCCGCACCCGACGGCACGAGCCAGTGGATCACCGGTCCCGCCGCCCGGTCCGACGCCCACGTGCTGCGAGCCGAGAGCGACGCCGTCATCGTGGGCGCCGGCACGGTCCGAGCCGACGATCCTGCCCTCACCACCCGTCACGTCGAGGGACCGGATCCCGAGCGCATCGTCTTGGGTGCGGCGCCAGCGGACGCGGCCGTGCAGCCGTGCCGGGAGTTCCGGGGCGAGCTCCACGACCTGGTCGACCAACTCGGTTCCGAGGGAAAGGTCCAGGTGCTGGTCGAAGGGGGCGCCACCGTCTTGTCGTCGTTCCACCGTGCGGGCCTCGTCGACCGGTGGGTGCTGTACCTCGCCCCCGCCCTCTTCGGTGGCGATGACGCCCTGGGCCTGTTCACTGGACCCGGAGCGGCCACGATCGACGACGTGTGGCGTGGCCACATCGACAGCATCCGCCAGCTGGGCGACGACGTGCGCATCGACGTCGTCGCCCCGACCTGACCGTTCCGACCTGACCGCCGAAGCAGCAACCGACAGCAGGAGCACAGCCATGTTCACGGGCATCGTGGAGGAACTCGGAGCGATCGTCTCCTTCGACGATCCCGTCCTCCGGATCGGAGCAGACGCTGTCCTCGAAGACGTCGAGGTCGGCGCGTCCATCGCCGTGAACGGCTGTTGTCTCACGGTGACGTCCTTCGGTGACGACTGGTGGGAGGCGGACGTCTCCCACGAGACGCTGCGGCGCACCAACCTCGGGGAGAGTCGGCCGGGCATGCCCGTGAACCTCGAGCGCCCGGTCCGTCCGCTCGACCGGCTCGGGGGCCACATCGTGCAGGGCCACGTCGACGCCGTCGGCGAGATCGTGGAAGGTGTGCCGGAACTCCGCATCCGGATGCCGCTCGATCTGATGAAGTACGTGGTCGTGAAGGGATCCGTCACCGTCGACGGGGTGAGCCTGACCGTGGTCGACGTGCTCGACGACGGTTTCACCGTGGCGGTCATTCCGCACACCGCCGACGTCACCACGCTCGGCCGCAAGGGACCCGGCGATGCCGTGAACCTGGAGGTCGACGTCACCGTGAAATACGTCGAACGGCTCCTGACCTGGAAGGATTCGTAGATGCCCTTCGCAAAGATCGAGGACGCCGTCGCTGCGATCGGTCGCGGGGAGATCGTGGTCGTCGTCGACGACGAGGACCGCGAGAACGAGGGCGACCTCATCATGGCGGCCGAGTACGCCAGCGCCGATGCCATCGCCTTCTTCCTCCATCACACCTCCGGCTACATCTGCGCTCCCGTCACCCAGCAGCGGGCCCGTGAGCTCGAGCTCGACCTGATGGTGCGCGAGAACACCGAATCGATGCGCACGGCATTCACCGTGTCGATCGACGTGCGCAGGGGCACGAGCACCGGCATCTCTGCCCACGACCGGGCCGCGACCATCCAAGCCCTCGTCAACTCCTCGACCCGCCCCGCCGATCTCGCCCGCCCCGGCCACATCAACCCACTGCTCGCCCGGGAGGGCGGCGTGTTGAAGCGGGCCGGCCACACCGAGGCCGCCGTCGACCTGGCCCGTATGGCCGGCCTCTATCCGGCCGGCGTCCTGTGCGAGATCGTGGACGAGAAGAAGATGGACATGGCCCGTGTCCCCGAGCTGGAGAAGTTCGCCGACAAGCACGGGCTGCTCATGATCTCCATCGCCGACATGATCCGCTACCGGCGCAAGACCGAGAAGCTGATCAAGCGCATCGTCGAAGCGCGGATCCCCACCGAGTGGGGCGACTTCAGCTGCTACGCCTACGAGTCCCTCCTCGACGGAACCGAGCACCTCGCCTTCGTCCGGGGCAACGTGCACGACAGCGACGACGTCCTCGTCCGCGTCCACTCAGAGTGCCTCACCGGCGACGTGTTCGGATCGCTGCGCTGCGATTGCGGTCCCCAGCTGGCGGCGGCCATGAAGCAGGTGGCCGAGGCGGACGAGGGTGTCGTGGTCTACCTGCGAGGCCACGAGGGTCGCGGCATCGGCATCGGCCACAAGCTGCGGGCGTACTCACTGCAGGAGCAGGGCCAGGACACCGTCGATGCCAACCTGTCGCTCGGCCTGCCCATCGACTCGCGCGAATACGGCATCGGCGCCCAGATCCTCGTCGACCTCGGCGTCACCTCCATGCGCCTCATGACCAACAACCCGAGCAAGTACGGCGGCCTCGACGGCTTCGGCATCAAGATCACCGGCCGCGTCCCGCTCGAGTCGGTCCCGAACCCGGAGAACATCAAGTACCTCCGCACCAAGCGCGAGCGCATGGGCCACCTCCTCGAAGGTCTCGACGATGTGTTGTGACCATGGCCAGCGGTGATCAGCGGGCCGCCGCGCCCGAGGATCTCGACGGCACGGGGTTGCGCATCGGCCTCGTGCGGTCGCGCTGGAACGACGACATCGTCGAGCGGCTCTGCGCCGGCGTCGAGCGGGGCCTCCTCCACCTCGGGATCCCGTTCGACGACATCATCATCGAGACCGTGCCCGGCAGCTTCGAGATCCCGATGGGTGCGTCCATCCTGGCCCGGTCCGGCAAGGTCGACGCCATCGTCACCATCGGCGCCGTGATCCGGGGCGAGACCACGCATTACGAGATCGTCTCCGAAGGGGCGGCGCAGGGCGTCCAGCAGGTGCAGCTCGAGACCGGCGTGCCCGTCGCGTTCGGCCTCCTCACCGTCGAGAACCACGATCAGGCCCTGGCACGATCCGAGGGCCCCGGAGGCCACAACGTCGGCGAGGAAGCCGCCATGGTCGCCGTCGAGATGGCGACCCTCGCCCACCGCCACCCCTGACGATCTGGCAGGCCCTGCGTAACAACGAGGCGGTCTGGCAGGCGCTGCGTAACAACTGGGCGATCTGGCAGGCGCTGCGTGACGGCGCCGCCTCGTTTTCGCGCCGCGACGTTCCGCACGGCCTGCCAGATCTGATTCGGTGGGGGTCGGACGGCGCCCGTACGGTGACCGGCGTGCTGAAGATCGTGTTGCCCAAGGGATCGCTCGAGAAGGCGACGCTGGAGCTGTTCGCCGCGGCGGACCTTCACGTCAACCGGTCGAGCTCCGTCGACTACAAGGCCACGGTCGACGATCCCCGCATCGACGAGGTTCGCATCCTGCGGCCCCAGGAGATCCCCCAGTACGTGTCCGAGGGCCTGTTCGACCTGGGCATCGCCGGTCGCGACTGGGTCGAGGAGACCTCGAGCGAGGTGGTCTCCCTCGGCCAGCTGCAGTACTCGAAGGCCACATCCAAGCCCGTTCGCATCGTGGTGGCCGTGCCGCAGGACTCACCGGTCGAGTCGGTGGCCGACCTCCCGCAGGGCGTCCGGGTCTCCAGCGAGTACCCCGAGCTGACCAAGCGGTTCTTCGCCGACAAGGGCATCGGCGCCGACATCCGCCTGTCCTACGGCGCCACCGAGGCCAAGGTGCCCGACATCGTCGACTGCGTGGTCGACATCACCGAGACGGGACGGGCCCTGCGCGCCGCCGGGCTCAAGATCATCGACACCATCCTCACCAGCTACACCGAGCTGCTGGCCAACCCCGCGAGCCACGCCGATCCCGACAAGGCCCACGCCATGGGTCAGATCCTGACCCTGCTCAACGGCACGCTGGAGGCCCGGGGCAAGGTGTTGGTGAAGCTGAACGTCGCCGGTGCCGATCTGGACCGCGTCATCGAGATTCTCCCTTCGATGAAGTCGCCGACCGTGAACGAGCTCTACGGCGGAGGCGGGTACGCCGTGGAGACCGTGGTCCCGAAGAACCAGATCAACGTGCTCATCCCTGCCCTCGTCGACGCCGGCGCGAGCGACATCCTCGAGATGCCGCTGTCCAAGATCGTCCACTGAGCGAACCCTCCGGTCGGTGGGCGACCGGCATCCCTCAGCGCAGGGGGATGAACGAGGCGGGGGAGGTGGCCTCCACCGTCCAGGAATCGCCGTCCCGACGCTCGACCTGCAGCATCTGGGAGTCGAGGAGCGGCGCGAGGAGTCGCCCCCCGTCGGCGGTCTGCACCCTCCAGGCCGGCGGCACGCCCGGCACCCCGACGGTCGCCATCACGCAGTCGTACGGCGCTTCGTCCGGCCAGCCGTCACGACCCTCGGCGACATGGACCATCACGTTCGACGCACCGAGGTCGGTCAGGACGGCCGCCGCACCACCGACGAGGTCCTCCTACACATCGATGCTGACCACGCTGCCCGCTGGTCCGACGAGGTTCCCGAGCAGGGCGGCATTATACCCCGTCCCCGTACCGATCTCGAGGACGTGGTCGCCGGGGGAGAGCCGGGCCAGCTCCAGCATGATGGCCACCATCGTGGGTTGCGAGATGGTGCTGAGGGTCCCGCCGGCGTCCTCCTTCACCAACTGTGCCCGGTCGTCGTAGACGCCGACCACATCGAGGTCGGGAACGAACCGCTCCCGAGGCACCGACCGCATGGCTCGCTCGACCGCCGGAGAGCGGATCCGCCCCGACGAGGCCAGGCGATCGACGAGATCCTCGCGCATCGCGGTGGCGGTGATGGTCCGGCGATCGTCCATGGCGTCCCCCCGAGTCTCCGACGGCGTTTCCGACGGGCGAGTCCTCCCGACCAGTTAGCGTCGCTCGCCATGGCCATTGCAACCCTCGGGAGTCGCTCCGGTTCGGTGATCAGCTTCGATGAGCACCGCGGCTTGGGGGTGATCACCGGCGACGACGCCAGCATCTACCCGTTCCACTGCACGGGGATCGCCGACGGGTCGCGGACCATCGACGAGGGTGTCTCGGTGCGCTTCGACGTCGTGGCCGGCCGCCTCGGGCAGTGGGAAGCGTGGGGGATCGCAATCCGATGAGCACGCCGGCAGACGACGACGCTCGCATCGAGGAGCTCCTCGACCAGCTCGACCTGGACGAGCGGGCCACGCTCACCGCGGGCAGCGACAACTGGCGGATCGCCGGTGTGCCCCGCCTGGGCATCGGGGATCTCAAGACGACCGACGGGCCCACCGGCGCCCGTGGCGACCTCACCACCGGGGCTCGGGCCGTGTGCTTCCCGGTCGGGTCCGCGATCGGCGCCACCTGGGATGTCGACCTGGTGGCCGAGGTGGCGGCCGTCCTCGCCGAGGAGGCCCGCAGCAAGGGCGCACAGGTGCTGCTCGGCCCGACCGTCAACATCCATCGCCACCCTCTGGCGGGGCGCAACTTCGAGTGCTACTCGGAGGACCCGGAGCTCACGGCTCGCTTGGCCGTGGCCTTCATCCGGTCGCTGCAGGCCGGCGGTATCGGCGCATCCCTCAAGCACTATGTGTGCAACGACTCCGAGTTCGAGCGGCACTCCATCAGCACCGAGGTCGACGAGCGGACCCTGCGCGAGGTGTACCTGCGCCCGTTCGAGGCCGCCGTCGCCGAGGCCGATCCGTGGACCGTCATGGCCGCCTACAACAAGATCAACGGGGTCCACGCCACCGAGCACCGCCGGCTCCAGGTCGACGTCCTCAAGGTCGAGTGGCGTTGGCCCGGGGTCATCGTTTCGGACTGGTATGCCACCCACGACACGTTGCGTTCGGGCAACGGTGGGCTCGACCTGCAGATGCCGGGGCCCGCGTCGCAGTTCGGTCCGGCGCTCGCCGAGGCCGTCCGCAACGGCGAGGTCCCCGAGGCCGAGCTCGAGGACAAGGTGCGTCGCATCCTGCGGCTCTACGCGCGCACCGGCAAGCTGGATCAGCCCGGCGAGGCGCCGGAGACGTCGGTCGACACGCCGCAGCGCCGCGCCCTCGCCCGCCGAGCCGCATCGTCGTCAGCCGTCCTGTTGTCGAACGACGGGCTCCTTCCGCTGGCCGTGGGAACGGCATCGGTGGCGGTCATCGGGCCCAACGCCACACCCGGACGCATCCAGGGAGGTGGGTCCAGCGAGGTCACCGCGCACTACCAGGTGTCTCCGCTCGATGGCATCCGGGACCGGTTCGGAACCGACGTGGTCTTCGAGCGAGGTGTCGGGCTCGGCTTGTTCGCCACACCGATCGACCCCGGCCTGCTCGACGACGGCTTCCTCGAGGAGCTGTTCACCACCGACGACCTCACCGGCGATCCCTTCCGGATACAGCAGTCGCCGGAGGCGTCGCTGTCCTTCTTCGGCGCATCCATCCCCAACCTCGGTCGGGGATCCTTCTCGGGCCGCTGGTCCACACGCTTCACGCCCGATCAGGCGGGCGAGTGGACCTTCTCCGTGGCTGCCGCCGGTGCAGCCCGGGTCCTCGTCGACGGCGACGTCGTGCTCGAGGACGACGACCCGGGCCCCGAGCTCGCCATCTGGGTCCAGTCGCTGGAGGAGAAGCGGATCGGCGTCCAGCTCGAGGCTGGTCGCACCCACGACCTGGTGGTCGAGCTGCGTCTCACCAAGCGCGGCGTGCTGCCCCACATCCGCTTCGGCGCCGAGGCCCCGGATCCCGACGCCGAGCTCGACCGGGCGGTGGCGGCCGCGGTAGCAGCCGACCTGGTCGTCGTCGTGGTCGGGACGAGCTCGGATTTCGAGACCGAGGGGGAGGACCGGGCATCCTTCGCGCTTCCCGGCAACCAGGACGAACTGATCCGCCGAGTCGCCGCAGCCAACCCCGACACCGTCGTGGTGGTGAACGCCGGGAGCCCGATCCCCATGCCGTGGTTGGACGACGTCCGGGCCGTGCTGTGGACCTGGTACCCCGGACAGGAGTTCGGCAACGCGCTGGCCGACGTGCTCTGCGGCGATGTCGACCCGGGTGGCCGCCTCCCCACCACCTTCGCCCGCCGCATCGAGGACACGCCGGCGTACACGAACTACCCGGGGGAGTTCGGTTCCGTCCGCTACGGCGAGGG
Source organism: Acidimicrobiales bacterium (assembly GCA_051306355.1). Taxonomy (GTDB): domain Bacteria; phylum Actinomycetota; class Acidimicrobiia; order Acidimicrobiales; family Salinilacustritrichaceae; genus Salinilacustrithrix. The sequence continues at coordinate 8,887 of JBPPNA010000014.1, forward strand.
CATCTTCGTCGGCCACCGCTGGTACGACGCCCGGGCGATCGAACCGCTCTTCCCGTTCGGCCACGGACTCTCCTACACCAGCTTCGAGATCGGCCGGCCCATCGCCACCGCGGCCGATGACGGAGCGGTCGCGGTCGAGGTGCCGGTCACGAACACCGGCGAGCGACGCGGGAGCGAGGTGGTGCAGGTCTACGTCGAAGCACCCGCCGGACCTGTGGCCCGACCGCGCCAGCTGGCCGGCTTCGCCAAGGTGATCCTCGATGCGGGGGAGACGACCACGGCCGAGGTGCGGGTCCCCGCACGTGCGCTGGCGCACTGGGATCCGCTCGAATCGGCCTGGCGGGTGGTCGAGGGCGCCCACACGCTCTGGATCGGCCGTTCGTCACGCGATCTCACCGAGTGGGTCGTGGTGGACCCCGGCGCCCGCACGCTCCCGGCACCGCAACCCTGACGAATCCGGAACCCTGACGAATCCGGAACCCTGACGAATCCGGAGTGCCGGATGCGGATCTCACGGCGACGGCTCGGGACCACCTCGATCGGTGGCCTCCACGAATGCCATCTTGAGTTGGGGCAGCGCTTCGGTCAACGGTCCCTCGGCCTGCCCCAGCCGACCCTGCAGTCCCTCGACCAGGGCGGTGAGGGCGTCGATGGCCAACCGGGCCTCCCCCAACCGGGGCTCGGGCTCGGAGAGGTGGAGGGCGGCGAGCTCGTAGAGGGCGACGGCGTGCTGGGCCACCACGTCGGCAGCCGGCGCCTCCACCACATGCCGGCGCATCCGCTCGTACTCCTCGGCGGTGGGCTCGGCCGCGGCGCGGTCGGGTGTGCCCCCGGGCTCCGGTGGCGGCGGGCGCTCGGCGGCCGCGTCCGAGGCGGTCGGCGGTTCGGTTCCAGTCGTTCCGCCCCGGTCGATGGGTACCTCGCCGCCGGGGGTCCAGAGCGATGACATGGCAGTCCTCCACGGCTCGTAGTTGCCACATGACGTCGTTCCACCGGTACCATACGCCGGACAACCAACTGTGAAAGCGGGGCCCGCCCCCCACCTGGCCACTCTCGAGTGCGCCCAGGTCGTGGAGATCGCTCCCTCCGTTCCGGTGCAGATCGGGTCGGAAGTGGCGTGGCGGACGTCTTCGGACGTCCGTTTCCGCGTGTTCCCGGGACACGGCGCCGCTTTCTCGACAGATCCGAACCACAACAGGAGGAACGGACATCTTGCTGAGGAGTGATCGGCAATAGCTGCTGACGAGCCCCGTATCAATGATCGAATCCGTGCTCGCGAGGTCCGCCTCGTGGGTGCTGACGGGGAGCAGATCGGGATCAAGCCCCTGCCCGAGGCGCTCTCCATCGCACGGGCCCAGGAACTCGACCTCGTCGAGGTGGCCGACAAGGCCAATCCCCCGGTCTGCCGGATCATGGACTACGGGAAGTACAAGTACGAGGCCGCACAGCGGGCCAAGGAATCGCGCAAGAAGAGCTCCACCGCATCGGTCAAGGAGATGAAGTACCGGCCCAAGATCGGACCCGGCGACTTCGACACCAAGACCCGTAAGGTGACCGACTTCCTCGGTGACGGACACAAGGTGAAGATCACCCTGATGTTCCGTGGCCGGGAGACCACCCATCCGGAGCTCGGACGCAAGATCCTCGATCGGGTCGTCGAAGCCACCAGCGACGTGGGCCGGGTCGAGACCACCGCTCGTCAGGAGGGCCGCCAGATGACCATGGTCCTCGCTCCCGACAAGAAGGCCCAGGCCGCAGCCAAGGCCCGTGCGGCCGAGGAAGCCAAGCAGCAGGCCGCCGACGCCGAACCCGACACCAGCGCATCCGCCGAACCGCCCTCCAGCGAACCGGCCGAAGAAGTCCACGAGTAGCACCGGCGGCCGTGCCGTCGTGATCCGAGAACCCACCCGACATCCGCAACGCAGTCACGAGGAAGTTCTGTCATGCCCAAGATGAAGACCCACCGCACCTCGGCCAAGCGCTTCAAGGTGACCGGAAGCGGCAAGGTGACGCGCCGTCAGGCCAACCGTCACCACGGCAATGAGCGCATGTCCAACAAGCGGCTCCGGCGCCTGAAGGGCGACGAGCTCGTCAGCCCGGCCGACACCAAGCGCGTCAAGAAGATGCTCGGTATCTGAGCCAGAAGGATCTGAGACCGCAGCGTTTGACCAAGACGTCGTTGGCCGAGCACGGCTGAAGCACTGGGAGAAGGAGCAAGGACATGGCAAGAGTCAAGGGTGGCGTTCACACCAAGAAGCGCCGCAAGCAGGTACTCGGGCGCGCCAAGGGGTACTACGGCAACAAGAGCCGCACCTACCGCAGCGCCAACGAGCAGGTCATGCACTCGATGCAGTACGCGTTCCGCGATCGGCGGGCGCGCAAGGGCGAGATGCGCAAGCTGTGGATCCAGCGGATCAACGCAGCATGTCGCCTGCACGGCACGACGTACTCGAAGTTCATCGCGGGCCTCAAGGAGGCCGGTATCGAGGTGGATCGCAAGCACCTCGCCGACCTCGCGGTCACCGACGATGCGTCGTTCGCGGCGCTGGTGCGCGCGGCCGACGCTGCAGCAGGGTCCCGGTCCGGGGCCGCCTGAGCGTGGACCGATCCGGGCCCAGCCAGGCGCTGGGTCCGCGATCCACAGCACTGCAACACCTGCGGCGCCTCTCGGGGCGCCGTAGGGCGCGTTCGGAGCACGGCCAGTTCGTGATCGACGGCCCCGTCCTCGTGGCCGAGGCCCTGCGCTCTGCGATCGAGGTGCTCGAGATCTATGTCGAGCCCGGTGCGCCGGCCGACGTCGTCGACCTGGCCCGTGATGCGGGAGTGGCGGTGCAGGTGGTGGCGCCGGGCGCGCTGGCCAAGGCCACCTCACCCGTCACGCCGCAGCCCGTGGCCGCGCTCGGCACGATCCCTGCGCCGGCGGCCATCGAGCGCAGCAGCGGCCTGATCCTCGTACTGGTCGGTGTGGCCGATCCCGGCAACGCCGGCACCCTGTTGCGCATCGCGGAGGCTGCCGGAGCCTCGGCGGTACTCTCCTGCGCCGATGCGGTGGACGTCTGGAACCCGAAGTGCGTGCGCGCCTCGGCGGGGTCGCTGTTCCGGGTGCCGCTCGTCCTCGCGGACGACCCGCACGAGTGCGTCCTCGCCCTGCGGGCCGCAGGCATGACAGTGCTCGCGAGCGCAGCCGGCACGGAGCGGTCGCACGACGCCGTCGACCTGACCGGCGATGTCGCCGTCCTGCTCGGCAACGAGGCCCATGGCCTCCCCGATGACCTCGTCGGCGCCGCCGACGGGATCGTCTCCGTCCCGATGGCCGGCGAGGTGGAGTCGCTCAACGTGGCGATGACCGGCGCCGTCATCGCGTTCGAGTCAGCTCGGCAGCGCCGGGCCGGTGACGCGGAGACGGTTCCATCGACCTGAACGCCGATCTCCTCCCGGATCCGGTTCTCGTCATCGGCGCCGATGGAGTCCTGGTCGGCGCCAACGCAGCGGCTCGGGCCCTGCTCGGTCCTCTCGACGGCGTGATCGGTGTCGACTTCCACGATGGTCTCCGACCGCGCGACCCCTTGGGCGACGTCGCGCTGCAGGACGGGTTCCCCCCTCCGGGTAGCGAGGTCGAGATCACATTCCGACGCCCCGACGGCGAGGACGTCGCTGTGGTCGTCACCGCCGCGGTCGCTCCCGACGGGCGGGCCGTCCTCAGTGCCAGGCCGGTCTCGGCTCACTCCGGCATCGCCATCGTCTCCACCGTCTCCCACGAGCTGCGGTCCCCCCTCACGGCGGTCAAGGGCTACACGTCGCTGATGCTGAGCCGCTGGGACCGCATCGATGACGCCAAGAAGCGCGAGATGCTCGAGCAGGTCCACCACGACGCCGACCGGGTCACTCGTCTCGTCACAGAGTTGCTCGACATCAGCCGCCTGGAGTCGGGACGCCTCGTCCTGCATCGCCAGATGATCGATCTCGCCGCCCTGGCCGCCACGGTGGTGGAGAAGGTCGCCGTGTCGCACCCGAACCTCGAGTGCCGGGTCGACATCGACGCCATCCCCGAGGTGTACGCCGACCCCGACAAGATCGAGCAGGTCCTCACCAACCTGGTCGAGAACGCCGCCAAGTACGCCAGCCCCACGGGGATGTCGATCGTCGGTGGTGTCGACGGCGAGGTGGTGCAGCTGTCGGTCACCGATCGGGGAGAGGGGATCCCGTCCGAGGATCTCGACAAGGTCTTCACCAAGTTCTTCCGTCGCGACCACGGCCGCCCCACCGGCACCGGCCTCGGGCTGTGGATCAGCCGGGGCCTGGTGGAGGCGCACGGGGGGACCCTCACGGTGTCGTCGGTCGTGGGCGAGGGCTCGACCTTCACCTTCACGCTTCCCACGGACGCGTTCGAGCGTGCCCACCTGTGACGTGGCGGTTCGCTTCCTGCTTGGAGACCTGACCCCGTGTCGGGCAGGGTTTCCGGTCCATGATCGATGAGCTCGAACGCATCGCTGCCGAGGCGCGGACCCGCATCGAGGACGCCGCCACGCTCGCCGCCCTGGCCGGCGTCGAGCGCGACACCCTCGGCAAGAAGGGCTCGCTGAAGGCGTTCAAGAAGCAGCTCGGCGGCCTCGACCCCGACGAGCGCAAGGTCGTGGGCCAAGCGGTCAACGACGTCATCACGTCGCTGGAGGGCGTGGCTGGCGACCGTCGACACGAACTGGAGAAGGCGGCGCGAGCCGAGCAGCTCGAGGCCGACCGTCTCGACCTCACCGAGGTCACCGGCAGCTCCCGGACCGGTCATCTCCACCTCGTGACCCAGGCCACCATGGAGCTGGAGGACGTCTTCGTGGGCTTGGGCTTCACCGTGGCAGAGGGTCCGGAGGTGGAGACCGACTTCTACAACTTCGAGGCGCTGAACTTCCCCGAAGGACATCCCGCGCGGGACATGTACGACACCCTCTACGTCGACTTCGGCGAACCGGGCCGCACCCTGCTGCGCACCCACACGTCGCCGGTGCAGGTCCGGGTCATGCAGCAGCAGCCCCCGCCGATCTACTCGATCATGCCGGGACGCACCTTTCGCCAGGACACGGCGGACGCCACCCACCTCCCGGTGTTCCACCAGATCGAGGGCCTGGTCATCGACCGCGGCATCACGCTGACCGACCTGGCCGGCACCATCGATCGGTTCACGAAGGCGTACTTCGGCGGCGACTTCTCCTCCCGGCTGCGGCCGTCGTACTTCCCCTTCACCGAGCCGTCGGCCGAGTTCGACATCATCCGTCCCGACGGCACCTTCCTCGAGCTCGGGGGCTGCGGCATGGTCCACCCCGACGTGCTGACGAACTGCGGCATCGATCCCGAGGAGTACACGGGCTTCGCCTTCGGGTTCGGCATCGAACGCCTCGCCATCACCAAGGCCGGAGTGGACGATCTGCGAGAGCTGATCACCAACGACGTGCGATTCCTCCGCCAGTTCTAGGGAGCTGATGTTCTGATGAAGGTCCTCCTGTCCTGGTTGAAGGAGTTCACGCCGATCGAGATGGATCCGGACGACCTCGGTCTCGTCATGGGCGATCTCGGCATGGCGGTCGAATCGATGGATCGCATCGGCGAGGGACTCGACGGAATCGTGGTGGCACGCGTCCTCGACCTCCGGGCCCACCCGAATGCCGATCGGATGCAGATCGTCGACGTCGATGCCGGCGACGGAGACCCGCTCCAGATCTGCTGCGGCGCCTTCAACATGGCGGTCGGTGACTTCGTCCCCCTGGCCACGGTGGGCACCACCATGCCCAACGGCATGGAGATCACTCGCGCCAAGAAGCGCGGGGAGTGGTCGAACGGGATGCTGTGCAGTCCGTCCGAGGTCGGCCTCCCCGGCGACCCGGGAGGCATCCTGATCCTCCCGGAGACGGTTGCGACGGGCTCGTCCCTCGTCGATGCGCTCGCGATCTCCGCCGACGTGCTCTACGACCTCGAGATCAACCCCAACCGGCCCGACGCCATGTCGGTGGCCGGCGTGGCACGCGACCTCGCGGCTCGACTCGGCCTGCCGTTCACGCTTCCCGAACCCCGGGTTCCGGCGGGTTCGACCAAGACCGCAGACCGCGTGTCGGTGGAGATCGTGGACCCGGATCGCTGTGGTCGGTTCACGGCCCGCGTGCTCGAGGGCGTCACGGTGCGACCATCGGACCCCCGGATCGCCAGCCGCCTCACCCTCCTCGGGATGCGGCCGATCAACAACGTGGTCGACGTGTCCAACTACGTGATGCTCGAGCTGGGTCAGCCGTCGCATCCCTACGACCTCGCCGCCCTCGACGGCGCCGGCCTGCGGGTGCGGCGGGCGCGCGACGGCGAGACCCTCGTGACGCTCGACGACGTGCAGCGGACGATCAGCCAGGACGATCTCCTGATCTGCGACGGAACCGATCGTCCCGTCGGCCTCGCCGGGGTGATGGGCGGTGCAGAGACCGAGATCTCCGAGCAGACCGCCGACATCGTCGTGGAGATGGCCTGGTTCGACCGGATGCCGGTGGCCAGGACGGCGCGCCGGCTCGGTCTGCGGTCCGAGGCGTCTGCGCGCTTCGAACGAGGCGTCGACGCTGCGGGGATGGAACTGGCCCACGCCCGTTTCATCGAGCTCCTCGGCGACGCCGCAGGGACGCCGACCGACGGCATGGTCGACGAGTACGGCGAGCTCCCGGACCGGACCCCGATTGCCGTGCGACCGGCCCGGGTCAACTCGCTCCTCGGTTCCGACCTCACACCGGCGGAGATGAAGGACCTGCTCGATCCCATCGGCTTCACCACCGAGCTTCCCGGGGACGGCCACAACGCGATGACCGTCGCCCTGCCCTCTTACCGTCTCGATTCCGACGGCGAGATCGACGTGATCGAAGAGGTCGCCCGGATGTACGGCTACAGCCGGCTCGGCAAGACGATGCCGGTCTCCTCCCTCTCCGGCGGTCTCACGATCCGCCAGACGGAGCGACGCAGGCTGCGTTCCATCCTCTCCGGGCTGGGCTGCTCCGAGGCCACCCCCATGCCGTTCCTTGCGCCCGGTGATCTGGAGCGGGCCGGGCTCCCCGGTGACGGCATCACCATCACGAACCCCCTCGTCGCCGAGGAGTCGGTACTGCGGACCTCGCTGCTGCCCGGTCTGCTGGCGGCGGTGCGCCACAACGTCAGCCACCGCAACGACCGGATCGAGCTGTTCGAGATCGGCCACGTGTTCCTCCGTCCCGGGGACCCCTCCGCCGAGCTCCCCGACGAGCGAGAGCGCCTCGCCGTGATCGTCGCCGGCGCCGACGCGACCGAGGCGGTCGTCATCTGGCGTTCGCTGTGCGACGGTCTCGCCGTGCCGGATGCGGACGTGGCCAACGCCGAGATGCCCGGCATGCACCCGACCCGATCTTCGGTGGCGCGGGTCGCGGGGGAGTCGGTGGGCACGGTCGGAGAGGTCGATCCCGACGTCCTCGCCGCCTACGACATCCCCGGCCGGGTGGCTTGGCTCGAGATCGACATCGACCGCCTCCTGGCCCACCCGCACGGTGAGCCGACGTACCTGCCGGTGAGCCGATTCCCGTCGTCGGACATCGACCTCGCCTTCGTGGCCGCCGAGGGTGTGTCCGCCACCGACGTCGCCGCCACTGTCGAGGACGCGGCCGCCGACCTGTTCGGGTACGTGCGGCTGTTCGACACGTATCGCGGACCGGGTGTGCGTGCTGGCGCCCGATCGCTCGCCTACCGGGTCCGTCTCCAGGCGACCGACCGAACGCTCACCGATGCGGAGGTGGGCGAGGTCCGCCAGCGCATCATCGACGTGGTGGCCTCCACGTACGGCGCAGCGCTGCGGACCTGACGCCCCGTCAGGTCGCGTTACGGTTGCTGCCCGTGGAGGCACCCAAGACCAAGCAGCTCCGGGATGCGGCGGCCGAGCAGGCCATTCGCCGGGGACAACCTCACGAGGCGCGGGGAGATCATCTGCTGCGGGACGACATCGACCTGCTGGACGGGACCTGGTACGCCGACGACCCGCACGAGGGCTGGTCCTGGATGCGCCAGCACGCGCCCGTGTACCACGACCCCTGGTCGGATTGCTGGGCTGTCACCACCTACGACGACGTGCTGGCCGTGTCCAAGCAACCCACGATCTTCTCCAACGCCGAGAACATCCGCCCGGGCGGTTTCGGCGTTCCCATGATGATCTCGATGGACGACCCTGACCACAAGCGTCGGCGCATGTTGGTGGCCAAGGGGTTCACACCGAAGCGGGTCCGCGACAAGTCCGATGACCTCGTCGCCATCTGCGATGCGCTGATCGACGCCGTGATCGAGCGGGGTGCGTGCGACTTCGTGAACGACGTCGCCCGCCACCTCCCGTTGATCGTCATCGGCGACATGCTCGGGGTGGCGCCGGCCGACCGCATGCAGCTGCTGGAGTGGTCCGAGCTCCTGCTCGAGGGGACCTCGGGCTCCGTCGAGGGCCTCCAACGGGCCGGCGGGGCGTTCACGGACTACTGGGCCTACCAACTGGCGGTGATCGAGGACCGTCGCCGGGAGTCGGGTGACGACCTCGTGTCCGTCCTCGTCGAGGCCGACATCGACGGCGACCGCCTCGACGACGAGTCGCTGATCTGGGAGTCGCTCCTCATCCTCATCGGTGGCGACGAGACGACCCGTCACGTCCTGAGCGGGGGATTGGCGGCCCTCTGCGACCACCCCGACCAGCGCGACGCGCTCGCGGCTGATCGGTCGCTGCTACCAGGAGCGGTCGAGGAAATGCTGCGGTGGGTGTCGCCCATCAAGTCGATGAGCCGTCGTGTGACCCAGGACGTCGACTTGCACGGCCAACACATCCGGGCTGGTGACGACGTCATGCTCTTCTACCCGTCGGCCAACCGCGACGCCTCCCACTTCGGGGACCCGTTCCGGTTCGACATCCGGCGCGACCCGAACCACCACATCGCGTTCGGTTTCGGCCATCACTTCTGCCTCGGCAACGCCCTGGCCCGCCTCGAGCTCACCGTGTTCTTCGACCGCCTGCTCGACCGTTGCCCCGACATCGAGGTCGCCGAGGGGCCGGCGCCCCGACGGGCTTCGAGCTTCATCAGCGGCTTCGAGACCCTGCCGGTCCGTTTCACCCCCGGTCACCCCGCCACCACACCCCCCTGAACCCGTTCTCGTCACCAGATCGACCACTGAGGCCGCCGTTTCGGTGACAAGAACGGGGATGATTGCATAGTCATGCAGGCCGATGACTAGAGTCTGCCGCCATGATCAGTGTCGGGATCCTCGGAGCATCCGGTTTCGCCGGGTCGGAGCTGCTGCGCCTGCTGTCCGTGCACCCGGAGTTCGAGGTGTGCCTCGCCGGTGCCGACAGCCAGGCCGGTACGGCGGTTGCAGACCTGTATCCCGGACTGGCCGCGGCCTACCCCGAGCTGGTGTTCACCGCCGCCGGGGCCTCGGACTGCGCCGGCCTCGACCTCGTCTTCCTCGGCTTGCCCCACGGTGTGAGCCAGTCGATCGTGCCCGAGCTGCGCGGGCAGGTGAAGTGGATCGTCGACGCGGCGTCGGACTTCCGGCTGAAGGATCCGGCCCTCTACCCGCAGTGGTACGGGAGCGATCACCCTGCGCCCGAGCTGCTCGCCGTGGCGGCGTACGGGATCCCGGAACTGTTCCGTGACGACATCGTCGGTGCCGATCTGGTGGCGGTCGCCGGCTGCTATCCCACCGGGGCTGCGCTCGCCATCGCTCCCTTCGTGCGGGCGGGATTGATCGAGACCTCGGGCGTGGTGGTCAACGCGGTGACCGGGGTGAGCGGTGCCGGGCGACCGGCCAAGGAGCACACCACGTTCTGCGCCGCAGACGAGAACTTCACCGCCTATGGCCTCCTGGACCACCGACACACGCCGGAGATCGAACAGGCCACCGGAGCCCAGGTGCTCTTCACACCGCACCTGGCCCCCATGAATCGGGGCATCTTCACCACCGCATACGCCCGGCCCGCCGAGCCCTGCGACACCGCTGCGTTGATGGCGTGCCTCCGAGATGCCTATGGCGACGAGCCGTGCATCGTGGTGGACGACCGCATCCCGTCGACGAAGGCGACCCAAGGGGCCAACACGGCCCACCTCACCGCCCGGTTCGACGAGCGGACCGGCACCGTCGTGGTGCTCTCTGCCATCGACAACCTCGTCAAGGGGACCTCGGGCCAGGCCATCCAGTGCGCCAACCTGCTGGCCGGACTGCCCGAGACCACCGCCCTCCCCCTCGTGGGGCTCATGCCATGAGCGGCGCTGCGGAACAGACCGCTATGAGCCCGGCTGGCGTGGGGGGCACGCCGGCACGCGGCGCTGCGGAGCAGACCGCCATGAGCACCGTGCTGCTGGAGGCGCTGCCGTACATCCAACGGTTCCGGCACAAGGTCGTGGTGGTCAAGTACGGAGGCAATGCGATGGTCGACCCCGCCCTGGCGGCTGCCTTCGCCGACGACATGGTCCTGCTGCGGGCGGTGGGATTGCGCCCCGTCGTGGTACACGGCGGCGGCCCCCAGATCGGTGACCTGCTCTCCCGGCTCGGTATCGAGTCCCGGTTCAAGGACGGGCTGCGGATCACCGACGCCGACACGCTCGACGTGGCCCGCATGGTGCTGGTCGGCAAGGTCAACCGCGACATCGTGGGCTCGATCAACACGCACGGCCCCATCGCCGTCGGTCTGTCCGGTGAGGACGGCGGGTTGATCACCTCCGTGCCGCGGAACCCTGATCTCGGCTTCGTCGGTGACGTCGAGTCCGTGAACCCGGCCATCCTCCACCGGCTGCTGGCCGAGGACCTGATCCCCGTGGTCTCCACCATCGGTGGCTCGGCCAAAGGCCAGGCGTACAACATCAACGCCGACACGGTGGCGGGAGCGTTGGCCGTCGCGCTCGAAGCGGAGAAGGTCATCTATCTCACCGACGTGGCGGGGCTGCTCGCCGACGTCGACGACCCCGACACGCTCATCCGGACCGTCACGGCCGACGAGTTGCGCGACAAGATCGCCGCCGGCGACCTGACCGGCGGGATGATCCCGAAGATCGACGCCGCCGTGGCCTCGGTGGAACAGGGCGTCCCGTCTGCCCACCTCCTCGACGGGAGGATCGCACACGTCGTCCTCCTCGAGCTGTTCTCCGACGAAGGTGTCGGCACCATGATCACCAGCCCACCCGACACCAGGAGCACATCGTGACGCCCACCGGCCACGGGGCGGCCATGGGTGCCCCCGCTGGGCTCGACGCCTGTCCGCTCATGCCCACCTACGGCGCCCCCCAGGTGCGCTTCGTGCGGGGCGCGGGAACCGAGCTGTGGGACGGCGACGGCAATCGCTACCTCGACTTCCTCTCCGGACTCGCCGTCTGCTCGCTCGGCCACGCCAACCCGGCCGTGGCCGACGCCGTGGCGGAACAGGCCCGCACGCTCCTGCACGTGTCCAACCTGTTCGGCACCGAGCCCGGCTGGGAGGTGGCCGTCGCCCTGGACGAGCTCCTCCGTGGCAGCTCGGACGACGAAGACCTGCACTACCAGACCTTCTTCTGCAACTCCGGTGCCGAGGCCAACGAGGCGGCCATCAAGTTGGCCCGCAAGTTCGGCGGACGGGGACGCCACACGGTGGTATCGGCCTTCGCCAGCTTCCACGGCCGCACCCTGGCCACCCTGCACGCCACCGGACAGCCCCAGAAGTGGGAGGCGTTCCAGCCGCTGCCCGAGGGGTTCCGCCACGTCGCGTGGGCCGACCTGGACGAGCTCGAACGAGCACTCGATCCATCGGTCGCCGCCGTGCTGCTCGAACCGGTGCAGGGGGAGGGGGGCGTCAACCCGGCGACGGCCGAGTACTTCCAGGGTGTCGAGCGCCTGTGTCGCGAGCGGGGCGTGCTCTTCATGGTCGACGAGGTGCAGACCGGGCTCGGCCGCACCGGCGAGTGGTTCGGTTTCCAGCACCTCGGTGTGCAGCCTGACGTCGTGACCATGGCCAAGGCGCTCGGCAACGGCGTGCCCATCGGCGCGTGCTCGGCCAAGCGCGATGTTGCCGCCACCTTCGAGCCCGGCGACCACGCCACCACGTTCGGGGGCCAGCCGCTGGCCGCCGCCGCCGCCCGCGCCGTGCTGGCAGAGATGCGCCGGCTCGACGCCCCGGGTCTGGCCACTGCTGCGGGGCAGCGCCTCCGCGACGAGTTGGACCCGCTGGCCGGCGTCACCGCCATCCGGGGGCTCGGGCTGCTCCTCGGCGTGGAGCTGGCCGGCATCGATGCCAAGGCGGTCGCGGCCCGGCTGCTCTCGGACGGGCTGGTCGTGAACGCGGTGACGCCCACCGCCCTGCGGCTGGCGCCGCCCCTCACCGTCTCCGACGCCGAGATCGACGAAGCCGTCGCCATGATCGCACGGGCCCTCGACGACGCAGTTCTCGACGAGGGTGAGCGATCGTGAGCCGTTCCCTCGACGACCTCCGCCACTTCCTCGAGATCGACGACCTCTCGCCGGGGGAGTTGGCCCGGGTGCTCGAGCTCAGCGCCGCCGACGGACCCGACCTGCTCAGCAACCGGACCGTGGCCTTCTACTTCGAGAAGCCCAGCCTCCGCACGCGCCACTCCGCCGAGGCCGCCGCCGTGCACCTCGGCGCCCACCCGGTCACGTTCAACTCCGGCGAGGTGAGCATCGGGAGCCGTGAGCCGGCCACCGACGTCGCCCGTGTCCTCTCCGGGTACCACGCGCTGCTCGGCGCCCGGGTCGCCGACCATCAACTGCTCGAGGACCTGGCCTCGGTGGCCACCGTGCCCGTCGTGAACCTCCTGTCGGACCTCGGCCACCCCTGCCAGGCCGTGGCCGATCTGCTCACCATGCGCCAGGAGTGGGGGACCCTGTCGGGCCGCACCGTGGCCTGGATCGGAGACTTCAACAACGTGGCCCGCAGCCTGGCCTTGGGCGCCGCCATGTCGGGCATGCAGGTCCGGGTCGCCTGCCCCACCGGCTACGGACCCAGCGATGCTGACCTCGACCGTCTGCGGTTGGCCGGGCTCGACGAGGTGGTGGTCACCGATCGCGCCGCGGAGGCGGTCGAAGGTGCAGACGCCGTGTACACCGACGTCTGGACGTCGATGGGCCAGGAAGCCGAGGTCGCGGACCGCCACCGAGCATTCGAGGGTTTCCAGGTCGACGACGCGGTCATGGAGGTTGCCCCGGACACGGCGATCTTCATGCACTGCCTTCCAGCCCACCGGGGCGAAGAGGTCTCGGCCACGGTCGCAGACGGCCCGCAGTCCCGCATGATCGGTCAAGCCCACAACCGGATGCAGGCCAAGATCGGCCTGTTCCGGTGGCTGCACGAGGTGGGATCCCTGTGACGAACACGGCCCGCGCCTCCCGCCTCACCAAACCTCAGCGCCAGCACCGAATCCAGCGCCTGCTGGAAGACAACGCCGTCTCCACCCAGGAGGGTCTCGTCGACCTCCTCGCCGCCGACGGCGTCGTGGCCACGCAGGCCACGGTGTCGAGAG
>JBPPNA010000015.1:0-7055 GCA_051306355.1 Acidimicrobiales bacterium
CCCGACGAACTCCACTGCGAAGGCCTCGCACCACACGAGGGCCGTGTACGGACCGGGCGCGAGTTCGGTTCCGGCCGGCAGCTCGTAGGTCTGGTCGCCGACGTTGCCCTTGAGCGCGCCGAGGTGGACCGAGCCGGTGGCGAGGGACGTCTGGTCGGCGCCGGGCACGAGGTACACCTCGAGATCGGGGCCGTTCTCGATGTCGAAGTTCTCGAAGCGGAGTACACGGGACCCGTCCACGTCCTGGAACAGCCCGGCGTCCCCCGTGCCGGAGTGTCCGGCCAGGCCCACGAACGTCCCGGCGCCCAGGAGCACGGGCCCCGCCGGCGCCTCGTCGACCGGTGCGTCGGGCGTCTCCGGTGCTTCCGGCGCCTCGGTGCCGGACGATCCCTCGTCGGCGCCGGGGCCCTCGGTGGTGACCGGTGTGGTCGGTGCCTCGCTCCCGTCGAGTTGGGCCGCGATCGAGGTCGAGAACTCCTCGTCGACCACGTCGTCGAGGAAGAACGGGGAGAGGAGCCACCAGTTCACGATGACGAACGGCACCAGCAGCACGACGATGCGGACCACCGGAGGCACGCCGAATCGGAGCAGGAGGACGAGTGCGATCGCGGCAAGGATCGTCCCCCCGACGGTGAACACGATCGTGTTCGTGTTCTCGATGGGCGCTTCGAGGACGTCGGGCTCGAGCAGGGTGAGCGCGAGCATCACCACGGCAACGATGCCGGCGACGACCCACTCGGCAGTCGTGACGCGACCGATCAGTCGAGACGGGTCCCAGCTCGACGCGCCATCACCGTCGGTGGGCGCGTGCTGCGCGAGGCTCGGAGGGGTCTGCGTGTCGGTCATGGCACCATCAACCGCAACCATCGCACGACCGGTGCCCGCCCGGGGGTAAACGGATCCGAAATTCCCCGCGCCCCGGTCGAGCGGGCCCCGGGGCCGATCGCGACCGGTCGACGTCCTGACCGGCGGACCGAGTCAGGGACCGGAGGGGGCCGCCCCGAGCGCCGCGTGCACGAGAGCGGTCCAGTAGGCCACGCCCAGGCGCAGGGCGGCGTCGTTGAAGTCGTAGTGCGGGTTGTGCAGCGTCGCCCCGTGCGAGCCGTCGGTCCCGTTGCCGATCAGGACGAAGCAGCCCGGCCGGTGCTGGAGGAACTGGGCGAAGTCCTCGGAGAAGCCCATCGGTGCGTGGTCGGTGTCGATGCTCGCCCCGGCAACGCCCGCGACCGCCCCGGCCACGACGTCGACCTCGGACGCGCTGTTCACCGTCGGCTCGAAGGCCCGGTCGTACCGGAGCGTGGCCGTGGCCCCGTGGGCGGCGGCGGTGCCCTCGACGATCTCGCCCATACGTGACCGGATCGTCTCGCTGACTCGTTCCTCGTAGCCGCGCACATCGCCACGGATCGTCACCGTGGTGGGGATGATGTTGGGCGCGCCGTCGGTGACGAACTCGGTCACCGACACCACGCCGTGGTCCTGCGGGGCGAGCGAACGGGAGACGATGCTCTGCAGGCCGACGACCACCTGCGCACCGGCCACCAGGGGATCGATGGTTCGCTCCGGCGCCGACGCATGACCGCCCCGGCCGTGGATCTCGATCTCGAACCGCTCCTCGTAGGCGGTGAACGGCCCCCGCCGGGTGGCGAAGCTGCCCACGGGGAGACCCGGGAGGTTGTGCATCCCGTAAACCCCATCCATCGGGAAGCGGTCGAGGAGCCCGTCGTCGATCATGGCCTGCGCACCCCGCCCGTTCTCCTCGTCGGGCTGGAAGACGAAGTGCACCGTGCCGTCGATTTCTGGGCCGTCGATTTCTGGGCCGTCGATCTCTGGGCCGTCCGGCGCGGCGTCGGCGGCCAGCTGCAGAGCGGCGCCCAGCAGCATGGTGGTGTGGCCGTCGTGACCGCAGCCGTGGAAGATGCCGGGTGCCTGCGAGCGGTGATCGAAGGTGTTGGCCTCGTCGATCGGCAGGGCGTCGAGGTCGGCACGCAGCCCGATGCTCCGGTTCGACGCACCGCGTCGCAGGGTGGCGACCACGCCGGTCCCGCCGACCCCACGCGTGACGTCCAGGCCGGCCGCCTCCAGCCGATCGGCCACGAACCCGGCCGTCGCCTCCACCCCGAACGCGATCTCGGGGTGCTGGTGGAGGTGCTGTCGCAGGGCGGTGAGCTCGTCCAGCTCGGGTGCGGTCACGTGTCTTCCTCCGGTCCCTCCGTGATGAACGCCAGCACGCGACTGTCGTCCGACACGCCCAGCGCCTCGCGGTGCACGCCGGCGTGGTGTGGCCCGGCGACGCCGGCGGCACCGGACGGGGTGGTCTGCATCCCGTGTTCGCCGAGGACGGCGACCGTCCTGTCGCACTGCTCGTCGGTCACCGTGACGAAGTGGTCGGCGTCGCTAGCGAGGGCGGCCAGGGCGAGGTGCGACGGCTCCTTGCAGTCGAGCCGGCCCATGGACGAGACCGGCCCCGGGACGGTGACCGGCCGGCCGGCCGCGATGCTGTCGAGCAGCGCGGGCGCCGCCGACGGCTCGACCACCACGACGGCCGGCCCGGCGCCCCAGCGGGCCCGGACGAGGGCGGTGACGGCGGCAGCGAGGCCTCCCACCCCGCACTGGACGAACACGTGCGTGGGTGGGTCCGCCATGGCGTCGGCGACCTCGGCCGCCATGATCAGGTATCCCTCCATGACCCGGGTGGGCAGCTCGACGTAGCCGGCCCACGAGGAATCGGAGAGCAGGGTCCACCCGTGGGCGTCGGCGTCGACCATGGCTGCCGACATGCTCGCCTCGTAGTCGTCCCCGGAACGCACCACGCGGGCGCCTCGCGCCCGCAGCCGATCAGCGAACGCCTCGGGCACGGTGCGGGCGAGGTGGATGACCGCCGTCGCACCGAACACCGGTGCCGCCGCCGCAACCGAGAGTCCGTGGTTGCCGGCACTTGCGCACACGAACGTCGTGCCCGCCAGCGCAGTGGCCATCGTCGCCTGGTCGGCCGGTGCGCCGGGGGCATCGACCCGGTGGGCGGCCAGACGAGCGATCGCATGGGCGGCGCCCAGCGCCTTGAAGCTCCCCAACCCCATCCGCCCCCGCTCGTCCTTCAGCCACAGCTCCCCGATGCCGAGGTCCCGGGCCAGCTGCGGGACCGAGACGAGCGGCGTCGCCGCCGCCACCGGGCAACGCCGGTACAACGCCTGCGCGTCCGTCGGATCGGCCATGACGCTCCCCGACGCGAGTCCCTCCTGCGTCGGGAGGCCGTGACCACGATGCGGGTTGCGGAGGTGTCGCATGGAACTGACCGGCAGTGTCACACACGCCCGCCGTGCCTGAGGGTGGCTCTCCCGTCCGCCGATGGACGATCGCCCAGGTGGCACACCGTTCCGCACGCCATTGCTCGGCCTGGCGCGTGATCCAGTCCGCCAGCATCGTCCGCCCGCCGTCGGCCGAGATCTGGAGCGGGCCGCCCCATCCGGAACCGTGACCGCTCTGTCGCCATGCCCCCGACGTAGGTGGCCGTGGCTCACCGGTGTCCGAGTATCGGCGTCAGCCCCAGCTGTCCTCGAGCTCCGACGGCCCGACCCGGGTGTCGAGCCACGTGACCAACGGTTCGGCCGCCTGCAGGAAGTCGTCAAACCGCTGGACGGGTTCGGGCGTGTCGAGCCAGGCGCCGATCTCCCAGGACCGCCAGGCGATGCAGCCCTTCATGCGCAGCAGCTCGATGCGGGGGTGGTCCTTGGGGAAGCCTCGGGGCGCGGTCTTCAGCGTGTCGTGGGCCGTGACGTCGACGCCCGCTGCCCGGAGCTGGTCGATCAGCTGCTCGAGCGCCGGCCCCTCGGCGTCGTCGTCGATGGCTGCCCGGAACCGGGCGAGCTGGTCCTTGGCCATCATGTAGTAGCCGGTGCCGACGGCGAACTCGTCGGCATCGAGGCTCACGTAGCCGCCCTTCGCCAGCGTGGCTGCGATGGTGGTCTTGTACGGCGACTTGTCCGTGCTGAACCGCACGTCCCGGTACGGGCGGAAGATCTTGCCCTCGCCGTGCACCGGCGCCAGCTCGGCGAGGAGGGCCTCCATGGGCGCCCGCACGCACTCGTCGTAGACCGCCTTGTGCTCGGTCCAGTACGTCTTGGTGTTGTCGGCCTCGAGCCCCTCGAAGAACTCGATCGCCTCGACCGGGAACCCGTCGAATGCCACGCCGGGGATCGTACGCCGATGACATGGGACGGATGGCGCCACCGAGCCAGACGGTTGCCTGAGCGGTCGACCCGGCGTCCGTGCCCGGTAGGGTCACCGCCCTGTGGGCACGGACCAGTTCGATGTGGTGGTCGTCGGTGCGGGCTTCGCCGGACTGACCACGGCCCGAGCGATCCGGGACGCCGGTCGATCGGTGCTGGTCCTCGAAGCCCGCGACCGAGTGGGCGGGCGGACCTGCACCGAGGACCACCTCGGGACGTGGATCGACCTCGGTGGCCAGTGGATCGGGCCGGGGCAGGACCGCATCGCCGCTCTCGTCGACGAGCTGGGGTTCGCCACCTACCCCCAGCGCGAGGAGGGCGACGACGTCGTGCTCGACGGCGACGGCGCCCGCCGGGTGCCCACCGTCGCCGCCGGATTCACCGACGACCAACTCGTCGCCTACATCGACCTGGTCGGCGCCCTCGAGGCGATCGCCGACCAGGTGCCGCTCGATGCGCCGTGGTCGGCACCGGATGCCACGGAGTGGGACGCGATGACCCTCGCCCAGTGGGTCCGGGACCAGGCCGTGCCCGGCCCCGTGGCCGCGCTGTTCGAGGTGGGGGTGCAGGCCGTCTTCGCGGCGTCGAGCGCCCAGCTGTCGCTGCTCCATGCCGCCCACTACCTCCACTCGGCGGGCGGCTGGTCGAAGCTCACCGACAGCGAGGGTGGCGCCCAGCAGGATCGGATCACCGGTGGCGTGCAGCCGGTCGCCGAGGCGCTCGCCGGTCGGCTGGCGGCGGGCACGGTGCGCCTCGACCACGTCGTTACCGCCATCCGCCAGGAGGGAGAAGCCGTGCGGATCGAGGCAACCGGTCCGCACGGTTCGACGGAGATCTCGGCGACGAGGGTCGTGGTCGCAGTCCCGCCGACGCTCGCCGGGCGCATCGCCTACGACCCGCCGCTCGACTCGATGCGCGACCAGCTCGTCCAGCACATGCCGCAGGGGTCGGTGATCAAGTTCCACGTGCTCTACGACACGCCCTGGTGGCGCGAACAGGGACTGTCCGGCATGGTCCTGGCACCGCACGAACCGATCGGTGTCACCTTCGACTGCACACCGCCCGACGGCACACCCGGCCTCATCAGCGGGTTCTTCGAGGGCCCGTCGGCGGTCGCCGCCGGCGAGCGGTCGCAGGAAGAGCGTCGCGACCTGGTCATCGACGTGCTCGCCCGTGGCCTCGGCGAGCAGGCCCGCGACGTGGCTGCCTACGTCGATCGCGACTGGTCGGCCGAGGCTTTCACCCGCGGTTGCTACGGCGCCCACCTGCCGCCCGGGGCGTGGACCGTCTACGGACCTGCGTTGCGCCGACCCGTGGGGCGCATCCACTGGGCCGGGACGGAGACGGCCGAGCGGTGGACCGGCTACATCGACGGCGCCATCGACAGCGGGCAACGTGTGGCGGCCGAGGTCCTGGCCGCGCTGCCAGACCGCGTGACCGACTGAGCGATCGACGTGTGCGACACCTTCTGCATCCGACGCCCGGGAGGGATGCTGTTCGCCAAGTCGAGCGATCGGCCGCCCGACGAGGCGCAGGTCCTCGAGTGGTTCGGGCGTCGGGACGCCGGCCCGTCCCTCCGCGCCACCTACCTGTCGATCCCCGACACCGGTGCCGCCGCCCTCCTCGGGTCCCGCCCGACGTGGATGTGGGGACTCGAGCACGGGCTCAACGAGCACCGGGTCGCCATCGGGAACGAGAAGGTCTGGACCGTCGACGACCCCCGGGCGGTCCCGCCGGCGCTGCTCGGCATGGACCTCGTGCGGCTCGGTCTCGAGCGGGCTCCTGATGCCGACACCGCCGTCGAGGTCATCACCGACCTGCTCGCCGAGCACGGCCAGGGCGGGACGGGTGAGGAGGGCACCGACGAGCCGTACTGGTCGTCGTTCCTGATCGTGGACCCGAGCGGTGGCTGGGTGCTGGAGACATCGGGGACGTCGTGGGTCGCCGCACCGGTCGGCGTCGGTGCGGCGATCTCGAACCGGCTCACGCTGACCACCGACTGGACCCGGTCCTCTGCTGACGTGGAGCCGAGCGCCGACTGGGACCGGTGGCGCGCTCCTGCGGCGCCGACCGGCATCGCCGACCACCGCCTGGCCGCCACCCGCCGCTGCGTGGCCCTCGGATCCGAAGCCCGGCCCGAGCAGGCGGTCGCCGCCCTGCGCGACCACGGCACCGGCCCGTGGGGCGAGCCCGGCGGCGATGCCAGCCCACCGCCGGTCCCGGGCAGCGTGGGCGACGACTGGTCGGGCGTGACCGTGTGCATGCACGTGCCCGGGGTCTCGTGCACGACCGCGTCGATGGTCGCCGAGCTGCCGGCCGGCGACGAGCCCGTGCGGGTGTGGGCGAGCCTCGGCACCCCCTGCACCGGCGTCTTCCTCCCGATCGCCGTCCTCGACGACGGTGCCGTGGTCCCGCCGGTCCTCGGCTCGACCGAGGCGTGGCGCTCGTTCAGCGATCTCAGCCGGATGGTGGAGCGACCGGGCGACGAGGGTGCCTCGACGCTGGCGGCGGTCCGCGCCGCGCTGGCGCCGCTCGAGGCGGATGCCTGGGCGGAGGCCGACGAGCTGTGGGACGCCGGTGCCGGCGAGCGACGCTGGCGGGCGGCGGCCGCCGGCTGGAGCGCTCGGGTCGGCGACGTGGTTCTCCACGGCGCTCGTCACGGATAGGGCGTACTCGTGGGTGTTGCCGGACAGGAACACGCCCGCGAGAAGCTGCACGTCCTGATCGACGCCGGCATCCGCACCTTCATCGACCTCACCGACGCCGCCACCACCGACGCCCACCTCGATCCCTACGGGGACCGACTCGCAGAGGCGGCCGAGATCCGCC
>JBPPNA010000086.1:0-13818 GCA_051306355.1 Acidimicrobiales bacterium
CGCCGAGCCGGGCAAGAACGGCCTCGTCTTCCCGGCCCCGGAGGGAGGGCCGATGCGGCGCTCCAACTTCCGGCGCCGTGTCTGGCTGCCTGCTCTCTCGTCGGCCGGGATCGAGGGTGCACGGTTCCATGACCTGCGCCACACGGCGGGAACGATGGCGGCGATCGCCGGGGCCACGACCCGGGAGTTGATGTCTCGGCTGGGGCACGCATCGCCTCGCGCCGCCATCATCTACCAGCACGCCACGGAACAGCGGGACGCGGAGATCGCGGCCAAGCTCGATGCTCTCGCGGCCTCACCGCGGCCTACGGGCCCTCCGGACACCGGTGGCGAGCTCGTGGAACTCCAGCAAAACACCGGCTGACCTGGCGTTTCTTCTGGTGGAGACGATGGGAATCGAACCCACGACCCCCTGCTTGCAAAGCAGGTGCTCTAGCCAACTGAGCTACGTCCCCGAGTGCTCTGGAGTGAGCGCCTTGCGGGCAAACGAGTGTACGACGCGCAGTCGAGGTGGGCGAACCGACGTGCTCCGGCGCCAGTCGTCGGGCGTCACGCACGAGGAGCCTGCGGCGGGTCCGGCCGATTCGGGAGCAGACCGGAACTGATCGCCGATCTCCAGGCGCTGCCACTCCGGGACGATCGTGTCGCCATTGTGGAACCGGAGTCCGACCAGGTTCTCCAACCATTCGTAGCTGTGGAGCCGCCCCGGTCCTGTCCCATCTGCACGAGCCACGGCCCCGCAACGCACTGTCGATCGCATGATGGGACCGAAGCCTCTACTCCCCCGAAGCCGGCACGCCCACACTTGATCCTGAGCGGAGGAGTTGCGATGAAACCGAACAGGATCGTTGCGATCGTCATCGGGAGCCTGCTGTTGGTTCCGGCCTTGGCGATGTTGGTGGGCGGGGGCGTATTGGCGGCGGCGTTCGCGTTCGCGCGTGACGACGACGGCTACTTCGACGCTTCGGTCGACGCCATCTCGTCACCGACTGCGGCCGTCACCGCCGAAGACATCACGTTCTCGACCGATCCGGGGTCGCCCGACTGGCTGCTCGAGTCCATGCAGACCGACATCCGCCTCCGAGTGACGAGCGGTGCGGACGTTCCCGTGTTCGTCGGCATCGGACCGGAATCCGACGTCGACGCGTATCTCGCCGGTGTGGCACATGACGAGGTGACGGGTCTCGATGGGAACGACGCCGTCCTGTCTCGTCGGAACGGATCGTCCTTCGTCGAGGTGCCGTCCGACCAGGACCTCTGGGTGGCCACGGCCACCGGTACGGGAACCCAGCAACTCGAGTGGGAGGCGAGCGAGGGTCGCTGGGCCGTCGTCGTGATGAACGCCGACGGATCGTCGGGCGTGCAGACCGACATCGACGTGGGTCTGCGGGTCGCCGGTGCACTGCCGCTCGCCGTCATCCTCACTGCGGTCGGCGTGGCGCTCACGGCGCTCGCGGTGGTGCTGATCGTGTTCGGTGCGTCCGGCCGACACCAGGATGAAGCCGCCCCGACCGTCCCGGTGGCCGGAGCGGCATCCTCGGGTGTGGTCGGCGCGCACGCTGCGCACCCGGTGTCCCTCGAGGCGCACCTCGATCCCGGTCTCTCCCGCTGGCAGTGGCTGGTGAAGTGGTTCCTCGCCATCCCGCACGTCGTCGTACTCGTGTTCCTCTGGATCGCGTTCGTCGTCGTGACGGTGGTCGCCGGCTTCTCGATCCTGTTCACGGGCCACTATCCCCGCAGGCTGTTCGACTTCAACGTCGGGGTCCTGCGCTGGACGTGGCGGGTCACGTACTACGCCACCACCGGCGGCATCGGCACGGACGCGTACCCGCCCTTCACGCTGAGCGAAGAGCCGGCGTACCCGGCGACGTTGTCGATCGAGTATCCGGCGGAGCTCTCGCGGGGCCTCGTCCTGGTGAAGTGGTGGCTGCTCGCCATCCCGCACTACCTCGTGGTCGGGGTGCTCCTCGGTGGGGCCTGGGTCAGCAACGACACCGACGGCTCCGGCAGGCTCGGGCTGCTCTCGATCCTGGTGGTGGTCGCCGGCGTGGTCCTGCTGTTCCGTGCCCACTACCCGCGGGCCCTGTTCGACCTCATCATCGGGCTCAACCGCTGGATCTTCCGGGTCATCGCCTACGCCGCACTCATGACGGACGACTACCCGCCCTTCCGGCTCGACCAAGGTGGCAGCGAGCCCGAACCGCCGTCAGCGGGCGGGCCGGTCGCACCAGGAGCGATGGCGATCGACCTGCCGACGACGGACGAGGCTCGTGAGCCGGTTCTGTACTGATACCGATCATCGGGGAAGGAACCCATGACGCTCATCGATACGCCTCGGGCCCGGAGCGACAACAGAGACCGCGCCCATCAGACCTCCGGCTACGCGCTCGAGGTCGACCACCTCACGAAGCGCTACGGCGGCAACACGGTTGTGGACGACCTGTCCTTCGTGGCCAGGCCCGGACGTGTCACCGGCTTCCTCGGCCCGAACGGGTCGGGCAAGTCCACGACGATGAAGATCATGCTCGACCTCGCCTCCGCCGAGCATGGGCGTGCAACGATCGGCGGTCACCGGTACCGGGACCTGTCCGATCCGTCCGGCACCGTCGGGGCGCTCCTGGAGTCGAACGCCTTCCATCCCGGCCGCAGTGGGCGGAACCACCTGCGGATCCTGGCCGACGCCGACGGCCTCACGGGTGATCGGGTTGATGAGGTCCTGGAGCTCGTCGGCCTCACCGACGCGGCCGATCGCCGGGTCGGCGCCTATTCGCTCGGAATGCGCCAGCGGCTCGGGTTCGCCGGCGCCCTGCTCGGTGACCCACCGGTTCTCATCCTCGACGAGCCGGCCAACGGTCTGGATCCACGAGGCATCCACGAGATGCGCGATCTGCTGCGGTCGCGGGCCGCCCAGGGAGACACCGTCCTCGTGTCGAGCCACCTCCTGGGCGAGATCGAGCTGCTGGCCGACGACCTGGTGGTCATCCATCGTGGCCGCCTGGTGACGACTGGCCCGCTGCAGGAGCTGCAGGAAGAGGCGACGCTCGTGCGGACGTCGTCGAACGACGAGCTGCGCCGGCTCCTCGAGGCCTCCGGGGCTGTCGTGCAACCGGCAGACGGCAGTGCATTGATCGTCCGGGGCGCATCGATCGAAGAGATCGGCGATCGGGCGTTCCGGGCCGGGATCGCGCTGCAGGAGCTGTCGCCCCACGCGGGCTCGTTGGAGGAGCGCTTCCTCCGTTGGACCAGCGGAGCCGACCAGGGCGCACCGACCGGTATGGACGCAGAGGAGACCACGCCATGATCTGGACACGACTTCTCCGAGCCGAGCTCCGCAAGCTCACGACCACGAAGATGCCGTGGGCCTTCGTCGCCGTGCTCCTGCTGATCAGCGCGCTCACGGCCACCGCAGTGATCGCCGGCACCGACTTCGACGGGACCAAGGGGTTCATCTCCACGGCCGCCGACCAACGATCCCTCATGGCCTTCGCCGCCAACGCGACCATGGGCGCGGGCCTCTTCGGTGCGATGGCCGTCGCCCGGGAGTACGCCCACGGAACGGCCATCCCCACCTTCCTGAGCTCGCCCCGTCGACATCGGGCGGTGCTCGCCCAGTTCACGGCGGTGGCGATCGTCGCCGCCCTCCTCGGTCTGCTGGGTGCCGGGCTCACCGTCGTCGCCGTCGCGCTGGCCCTGCCGAGCACGGAGTACGGGTTCATGCTCTCTGGCGCCGGCGTGGTCCAGATCCTCGCCGCATCGGCATTCGCCGGCGCCGGCGGGGGTCTGCTCGGAGCGGGGATCGGCGCAGTCGTCCGCAACGTCGGCGGAGCGGTGACGGGAGCGTTCTTCGCCCTGATGATCGCGCCTCCCCTCATCGTCCAGCTGGCCCACGACGCCAACGCGTGGGTCCCTTCCACGCTGGTGAACGTCCTCTCCGGCGTCGAGAACGAAGTCGCCGCCGGCGACCAGGTCGGGGTCGCCGCGGCGATCGTCGCCTTCGCGGCCTGGGCCATCGTTCCTGCCGTCATCGGCCTCCTCTCGGTGCAACGCCGCGACATCGCCTGAACGCCGATCGGGCGGTTGTCGTGGCGCCGCTCGGTGCTCGCCATCCCTCCATCGAAGGCGCGAATCGCTCTCGGGGGGAGGGCAGGACGCCAACCGATGTGGAAGGCTCGGAGGCGATGCCCCCCGCCTCCAGTCCCTTCTACACCGACGAGCACTGGGCCTACCGCGAGGTGGTGCGCCAGTTCACGGAGAAGGAGATCGCTCCGCACGTGCACGAATGGGATCTGGCCGGCGAGGTTCCACGGGACCTCTACACCAAGGCCGGAGCCATCGGCCTCTTCGGCGACGGGTTCGACGAGGAGTACGGCGGCCACGGCCAGCGCGACGCCCTCATGCGGCTGGTGCTCATGGAGGAGCTGTGCATGGCCGGTTCCGGTGGCGTGGTGGCTGCGCTGTTCTCCAACTACATCGGGTTGCCGCCGATCCAGCGCTTCGGGTCCGAGGAGATGAAGGCCCGTGTCATCACGCCGTGTCAATCGGGCGAGAAGATCGCAGCGCTGGCCATCACCGAGCCCTCGGGCGGCTCCGACGTCGCCCGTCTCAAGACCACGGCACGGCGCGACGGCGACGACCTCGTGGTCAACGGATCCAAGACGTTCATCACCTCCGGACTGCGGGCCGACTTCTTCGCCACCGCCGTCCGTACCGGCGGCGAGGGCAGGGCCGGCCTCTCGATGCTGCTGATCGAGGGCGATCGCCCCGGCCTCGACCGCACCAAGCTCGACAAGATGGGCTGGCTCGCCTCCGACACCGCCACCCTCTACTTCGATGACCTGCGGGTCCCGGTGTCCAACCTCATCACCGAGGAGAACGCCGGCTTCTCGGCCATCGTCCACAACTTCAACGCTGAGCGCATCGACCTCGCCGTGCAGTCCACTGCGTTCAGCCGGGTGTGCTTCGACGAGGCGGTGGCATGGGCACGCGAGCGGGAGACGTTCGGCAAGCGCCTCGCCGACCACCAGGTGATCCGCCACAAGCTGGCCGAGATGGACCGGTGCATCAACGCCTCGAAGGCGTGGCTCGAGCTGCTGTCCTGGCGGCTCAACCAGGGCGACAACCCGGTGGCCGAGATCGCCGAGGCCAAGGTCAACGCCACGCTGTGCTTCGAGTTCTGTGCTCGCGAGGCGGCCCAGATCCTGGGTGGCGCCAGCTACCTGCGGGGCGACACCGTCGAGCGCCTCTACCGGGAGGTACGGGTGCAGGCCATCGGGGGCGGATCCGAGGAGATCATGCGCGACCTGGCCTCACGCCGGCTCGGCATCTGAACCCGACCCCGGTGGCGGTCCCGTGCGCCACTCACTCGCAGATCTCGGCGTGGATCGACCGCACCGACGGCGCGTGGTCCCGGTCCCGCAGCAACGTCTCGACCGCGGCGTCGCCCGCAGGCAGCCCGAGCTCCACTGGGTCGTGGATCTTCCACCCCGGATTCGCGGCCGACCGCCGAGCGTTCGCTCGCCATGCCCACCGCCCGAAGAGCCGCACGGACCAGTACATGAGCCGGGCCCGCACGGGGTGGGTGCCGAGCACGCCCATGGCCTCGAGGAACAGACCGTCGTAGGCCCGGCGGGTGCGGTCTTGGCGGTAGTAGCCCGTATCGTGGATCACCGCGGCGTGACCGTGGCGCCCCCACGGGGCCGCAAACCACCAGACGGGGCGGGGGACACTGGCGAAGTCGGTGGCCATCCACTGCGGCACCGACACCTCGTCTCCGGACCCCTCGACCCCGATCTCGTACCGGAAGTCGTCCGAGACGATGATCCACGTCCGCCCGTCATCCAGCGGCGTGACCAGCAGCGGCGCAGTGAAGCGGCTCATCGGTCACGTGCCGGCGGCGATGAGCGACTGGTAGGCGGCCTCGATGTGGTCGCGGAGCTCGGCGGGATCGTCCACGGCGCCGGCGTCGACCACGAGCCCCATGTCGAGGCTCCCGGCGTAGGACATGGTCGTGAGGTTGAACGCGGTGTTGGAGATGGGACCCATGGGGAACACGGACTCGCACCGGCCACCGGCGATGAAGATGTCGACGGGGGCGCCGCGCACGTTGGACACGGTGAAGTCCACGGTGGCCGCCGTGTCCTTGGCGAACTTGGTGAGCACCGAAGTGGGCAGCAGGTTGATGACCATCGACAGGCTTCCCAGGATGTCGACCGAGGTGCCTGCCTTGGCACCGGCCAGACCCTCCATGACCACGTCGAACGCCGCTTCGACCCCGGTCACGGCGGGCAGGTCGGTGGTGGTGATGGAGAACTGGTTGCCGCCGGCCGATCCACCCCGCCGGGTGCTGACCGGCATCGCCACGCGCAGCCGATTCGGCACCGTGTCGCGGTTCTCGTGGTAGGTCACGGCGCCGGCGAGCGCGCCGGCGACGAAGAAGTCATTGATGGTGCCGCCCAGGCCCTTTGCGGCCCGCTTGGCATCGTCGAAGGGGACCTGGATCGTGCCGAACCAGCGCTTGAGCGATCGCGGCTGCCACAGCGGCGACCCCACCGCCTCGGCCGGATCGCTCGACGGGAAGAGCGCCTTGCTCACCTCGGCCAGCACCGCGCCGACGCCGGTCACGGTGCCGATCGGGTTGGTGACGACCGACTTGACCACCCGCTGGGTGACACCGCCCACCCGGCGGGCGTTGTGCCCGACAGCCTCGCGGGCCGATTCCCCGAAGTCCTCACCGACCGTCCGGTCGCCGATCTCGATCGACGGCTCGGGGTGGCTCACCTCGCGCTCCAGGTCGACGAACTTCTCGGCCAGACGCACCCCGCCCTCACCGTCGGTGATGGTGTGGTGCATCTTCTGGAACAGAGCGGCCCGGCCGCCGTCGAGGCCCTCGATGATCACGAACTGCCACAGCGGGCGGGTGCGCTCGAAGGGATCGAACAGGAGGTTGGCCGCGAGGTCGTTCAGCTCCTCGGGCCCGCCGGGCGCCGGCACGGCCATCCGTCGAATGTGGTAATCGAGATCGAAGTTGGGGTCGTTGGCCCAGACAGGCGGTGACAGCCGGCCCACACTGGCGACCACGCGCTGGCGGAGACGGGGCACCTCCGACACGGCGACCGCCATGCGGGCCCGGAACTTCTCGATGGAGGGGGTGGCGTCGAGCACCGTGAGGCTGGCGTACCAGGAGGAGAGCGCCGGGTCCTTCTCGAGGTTCCACATGAGCGCCTCGTTGTCGCTCATGTGCCGCTCGAACTCCATCTTGCGCACCCGGTCCATGACGGGAGCGTAGACCCGTTCCCTCCGGCGCCGTCAGGCCTCCGGTTCCGCCTCCACGATGGAGTGGAGCTGGCCGGCCCGGGACCCGATGAGGATGCGCCCCTCCCACACTGCTGGGGTGGCCTCGATGCATCCGCCCAGCTCCAACGACCACAGCTCCGGGGGATCCGTACGCGGCGCCGACACGTCGTAGGCGTGGAAGGTTCCGGCGCAGTCACCGATCAGGAGCGTGTCGTCCACGACGGAGGGCGAAGCCCACAGTGGGCCGGCCAGGTTCTTCTCCCAGAGCGTGGCCCCCGTGTCGCGGTCGACTGCCACCAGCCGGCCCCCGTTGGTCCCGACGTAGACGACCTCGTCGGTCACCGCCGGCGTACCCCAGATGCCCCCGGGGCGGACGTCGTTGTCGAACCACGACCACACGAGGGGATCCTCTCCGGCGGCCGTGTCGGCAGTGGGGTCGAGCTTGATGAGCTGCCCGACCGCGTCCGATCGAGCGGTGGTGGCGGCCCGCTCGTACTCGCTGGCCACGTAGATCATGCCGTCCTGGTCGGCCACGATCGAGGCATCGGCATCGTCGCCGGTCCAGTAGCGGAAGCTCCGGGTGGGCGTCACGCCGTCCTGGAGACCCTCGATGTCGTAGCCCTGGACCAACCCACCGGAGTTGGTGAAGTACACCGTGTCCGCCACGACTGTCGGCGACGACTCGACGGAGACGGTCTGATCACCGATGGCCGCCAGCAACTCGTCGTCCCACGCCGGCGTGTTGAACACGATCTGCGGGTCCACCGACACCGCGCCCGTGTCGTCGGTGCCGCGGTTGAGCTTCACGATGACGAACTGGCTGTTCTCGCCCCCCACGAAGAGATGATCGTCGATGACCATCCCCGACGAGTCCCAGTCGTCGTTCCACAGCGTGGGCGAGAAGTCATCGGCGTGCATCGACCACAGCTCGACCGGCTCGGGCCCCTCGAAGGAGATGATGCGGTACTCGTTGTCGCGGGAGCCGCTGTAGACGAGCGGAAAGCCGTCCGGGTCGATGGTGACCGTCCCCTTGATCAGGTCACCCGTGGGGAAGTCCGGGATGATGCGCTCACCGGTGTCGGCGTCGATGAAGTGCACGGCACCGTCATAGGCGCCGAACACGGCCCACGTCCGTCCGTCGCGCTCGAAGATCGCCGGCTGGCCGGTCCAGCCCATGCCGCACCACACCTTGGTCTCCCCCAGGTTGGTGGACTCGCCGCACATGCCACCCTCGGCGGGGAAGCGGTACTCGACCTTGGGGTCGGTGGGAACCGGACCCATGCCGTGGAAGGAACGGGTGGGGTTGCCCCGGAACGTCAGCAAGCCCTCCACCGTGGCGCCGGGCCATGCCCCGCCGGCCCGGGCCGGGTCGGACCAGCCCTCGTAGGGCGGCTCGGTGGTCGTCGTGGTGGAGGTGTCGCCGCTGGCCACCTCGACGTTGCCGGACTCGTCGCGAACCGGGCCGTCCTCGTCCGTCGTGCCCCGGTCGTCGATCCACCACGTGGACGCGATCACCAGCGCGCTCACCAGCGCCATGGGAACCAGCGGCAGGGGTCGGCGCACGGCGGCAGTGTAGGGGTGCCCGCCATCGGCTCCGCCGACGGGTGGGTGACGAAGCGGGGGGCCAGCCCGATCCGCGCCCGTGACGGCGAGCGCCGCTGGCGCTCGCCGTAGGGTACCCGTGTGCCGGAGACGATTCGATACGTGTCCCGGGTGGCACGACTGCCCTTGGTCGACGGCGACGGTGAGACCATCGGACAGGTCGAGGACGTCGTCCTGGCCCCCGCGGCACGCCTCGCTCCTCGCGTGCTCGGCTTCGTCACCGCCGTGCAACGCCGACACATCTTCATCAACGTGGGCCGCATCAGCGACGTCGACGCCACCGGCGTCCGCATGCGCAGCGGCACCATCGACGTCCGTCCGTTCCGCAAGCGTCAGGGCGAGCTGCTCGCCCTCGCCGACATCGTGGGCAAGCCCGTTCGCGACCTCAGCGTGCGCGACGTGGGCATCTCCCCGACCGAGACGTTCGGGTCGTATTGGGAGGTGAGCACCCTCGCCCTCGGCGGCCGGGGTCCGTTGGCCCGCCGGCGCAGCCCGGCGATCGTCTCGTGGCGAGAGGCCAGCCACCTCTTCGAAGTCGGCGACGAGGCCCGAGAGATCGCTCGCCTCCGCGAGATGCGCCCGGCCGATGTCGCCAACCGCCTGCGCAACCTCCCCCTCGAGAAGCGGCAGCGACTGGCCGAGATCATGGAGGACGAACGGCTCGCCGACCTCCTCGAGGAGCTGCCCGAGGACGAACAGATCCGCCTCATCGAAAACCTCGACCTCGAGCGGGTGGCCGACATCCTCGAGGCCATGGACCCCGACGACGCCGCCGACCTCCTGGGCGAGCTCCCGGCCGAGGAACGGGCCAAGCTGCTCG
This sequence comes from Acidimicrobiales bacterium, assembly GCA_051306355.1. Lineage (GTDB taxonomy): Bacteria > Actinomycetota > Acidimicrobiia > Acidimicrobiales > Salinilacustritrichaceae > Salinilacustrithrix. The sequence goes on from JBPPNA010000086.1 coordinate 9,716, forward strand.
AGGCGATGGAGCCGGACGAGGCCACTCCGGTCCGCCGGCTCCTCACCTACGAGTCGGCCACCGCGGGCGGCCTCATGACACCCGAGCCGGTCATCATGGCGCCGACGGCAACCGTGGCCGAGACCCTCGCCTTGCTGCGTGTCCAGGCGCTCCCGGTGGCGCTCGCCGCTCAGGTGTTCGTGGTCAATCCTCCGCTGTCCGTGCCCACCGGTCGCTACCTCGGTGCGGTGGGCTTCCAGCGGTTGCTGCGCGAACCGCCGTCCACCCACCTGGACGACTGCCTCCCCGAACGGCCGGAGTACGTGTCTCCGGAGATGGTGAAGATCGACGTCGCCAGCCGGCTCGCGGCCTACGACATGGTGGCCGTCGCCGTGTGCGACTCGTCCCGGCGGTTGATCGGGGCGGTGACGATCGATGACGTGATGGATCACATGCTCCCGGTGGGATGGCGGCGACGGCTGCAGCACCGGGCAGCGCAGGAACATGCCGCCGTGGGCGGGGAGGCGTAGACCATGGGCCTCCTCCGGCGTTCCGACGATCTGACCCGCCCGGCACGCGGCGGAGTCATCGGGGTGCACTTCGACCCCGATGCCTTCGGCCGCTTCTCGGAAGGCATCGCTCGGTTCCTCGGCACCGGCCGGTTCCTGGCCGGCCAGACCGTGCTGGTCGCGCTCTGGATCACGTTGAACGTCGTGGCCGTCCGCCTCCGCTGGGACCCGTACCCGTTCATCCTGCTCAACCTGGCGTTCTCCACCCAGGCGGCGTACGCCGCCCCACTGATCCTCCTGGCCCAGAACCGGCAGGACGAGCGCGACCGGGCCCAGGCCGAGACCGACCGTGAGGTGAACTTCCGCACCCAGGCCGAGGCCGAGTTCCTCGCTCGGGAGCTGGCCTCGGTGCGCCTCACCCTGTCGGACGTCGCCACCGTCGAGGAGCTGCAGGACGCGGTTCGCGACCTGTCCGGCGCCCTCGACGTCGCCATGGACCGGATCGAGTCCAAGATCGATCGACTTGCCGGGAGCGAGGCTCCGCCACCGTGAGCTCGCGGCGCCGGGTCACGGTGCTCGCCATCGTGATCGCCGCCGGTCTGTTCACCTCGGCGTGCATCGAGCGGGACGTCGCCCTCGAGCGCGCGGGCGACACCCTGCCCCCGCCGACCACGACCGGGCCGTTGCCGGACAGCCCCTCGTCCACCACGACCGAGCCCGTCGCTCCCGTCGCGTGGGAGGACTGCGGATCGGCGCAGTGCGCCACGGTGGCCATGCCGATCGACCACGATGTCGCCGACGGAGGCACGATCGACGTGTTCGTCAGGCGCCGCCCGGCGACGGGTGACCGGGTGGGCGCGCTGTTCCTCAACTTCGGGGGGCCCGGCACAGGGGCATCGTCGCTGATCGATGCCCTCCCGATCCCCGACGCCGTCACGGAACGGTTCGACATCGTCGGGATGGACCCCCGCGGCGTCGGTCGGTCGACCCCACTGGCATGCGGCGTCGACCCCGCCACCCTGTACGCGGTCGATCCCACCATCGACGACGACGCCGACGCCCGGCGGCTCATCGAGATCTCCGAGCAGTACGCCGACGACTGCGCACGGCGGCATGGCGACCTGCTCACCCACGTGGGCACCCGAGACGTGGCCCGGGACATGGACCGTCTCCGGGCCGGAATGGGTGACGAGCAACTCTCCTACCTCGGATTCAGCTACGGCACGTCGATCGGACAGGCCTACGCCGACCAGTACCCCGACCGCGTGCGCACCATGGTGCTCGACGGTCTCGTCGATCCCGCTCCCGCCGGCATCGACGTCGCGGTCGAACAGGCCCTGGGGTTCGAGACCGCGCTGGCCAACTGGGCCGCAGGGTGCACCGGACGGTCGTCGTGCCGCTTCGGTGGCGGGGCCATCAGGGCAGCGGAGCAGGTGCTGGCGGGATCCGAGACGGGCATCGATTCCTCTGCCGGCACACGTCAGCTCGGTCCCGGTGAGGCTGCCGTGGCACTGGCGTACCCGCTGTACCGGCCCTCGTCGTGGAGCGCGCTGGACCGCGCCCTGGCCGACGCGCTCGACGGCGACGGACGGCGCATGGTGGACCTCGCTGATGCGTACGCAGACCTCGTGGACTTCTCCATCTACTTCGCCGTGTCGTGCCTGGACTCGTCCTGGCCCCGCTCACCGGCGACGTTCCTCGAACGGGCCGAGGCAGCAGGCGAGCGCGCCCCCCGCTTCGGCGAGGCCATCGTCAACGACTACGTGCGTTGCGCCCTCTGGCCCGTCGAGGCCGAGCCCCTCGGTGCCATCACCGCGCCCGGCGCACCGCCGATCATCGTCGTGTCCACCACCGGTGACCCCGCCACGCCCTACGAGAGCGGGGTGCGGGTGGCCGAGCGCCTCGAGTCGGGGGTGCTGCTCACCCACGAGGGGGAGGGGCACACCATCGTGTTCCAGGGCAACGCGTGCGTCGACGCGCTGGTTGTGTCCTACCTCGTCGACGTGGTCGTCCCCGCGAACGGCGCCAGCTGCTGAGAACCCCGCCGCGGGTCAGGGACGGTGGCCGCCGGCGTCCCACCACGTCAGGAGCTGTCGCATGGTCGCCCCGGGGTCTCGCTCCGACACGGCGACCGACCCGATGCGGGACCCGTCCCTGACCCAGGAGAGCCGGTGCGCCCCCTCGGTATCGGTGCGGCACAGGATCTGCCCCGTGCTGCCGGCCTGGTCGTAGCGGGCGAATCCGGCGTCGGAGTTGCACACATCCGGTCCCTCGGCGACGACGTTGTCGTCCGTTTCCGCCCGCTGCGCGTCCATCCAGGCTGCCATCGCATCGGTGCCGTCGAACTGGACCGACGAGACCACGTCGACGCGGTCGTCGTCGAGCTCGCACACCACGGCAGCCGAGCCCCGGGCGGCCACGTTCAGTTCGAGATCGCGGCGGCACCCTTCGGTGGACGCCCCTGGGAGCTGATCGAGGAGCACCTGCTCCACCGGCATCGGGAAGCCGGCGTCGGCGCGCTCGACGATGCGGTCCCAGAACGCGTAGTGATCTGCGTAGCTCCCCGCGCCCCGGGAGCGAACGAGCAGCGGCGCCTCGTCGGTGGTCCACACCAGGTCGACGATCCCCCCACCGGAGAAGCAGGCCAGGCGGCCGACGCGCTCGACGCCGATGTAGTCGTGCACACCGTTCTGCCCCAGTGCACAGTCGGTGCCCTCGTCGGGCACGCCGAGGTCCGCGACCACGGACTCGAACTCGGCGGCCAGGTCCGCGACCGTGGCGTAGAGCACGAACACCACCAGCTCCGGGACCCCGGTGCGCGGACACACCACGGCGACGCGCCGCGGACCCTCCTCGGGAGCCTCGCCCGGCGCGGTGCAGCCGCTGATGCCGGCGGGGATGAGCGCCTCGAGATCCGTGATGGACGGAGCCGGCACGCCGGGCAGCGTGGACCCGGGCGATTCCTCGGCAGGCAGGACCAGCTCTGCGTCCGTGCCCACGGCCCGCCACACCAGCAGGCCCACGCCGACCGCGAGGACGACCAGCAGGCCCACCGCGACCGTCGACCATCGGCTCCGCCCTGCGACATCCTCGTAGACGCCGAACGCAGCACCGTCGAGCACGCGGCGCTCCGGGGGTGGAGGTTCGAAGACGGACCGGCTCGACGGTGGCGCCTCGTCGGTACCCGGTTCCGGCGCGTCGGGCATCGCCGGGAGGGTACTGCTCCCTTATCCGGCCAGGCCTTCGGCCACGAGCGGATCGAGGGTCCACTCGGGATGATCGGCTTCGATGCGCTGCAACCAGTAGGTCGACTCGAAGAGGGCCAGCTTCGCCCCGTCGGAGCGATCGAGGACGCGCACGCCGGTCATGCCCCGCAGGTGCGGAGCGGTCTCCTCGTCGGTGAGACGGGCGATCGAGTACTTGGTCATCGACAGGTCAGCGGGCGAACCGAACTCGGCGGCGAGGCGAGCGGCCACGACCTCGAACTGCATCTGGCCGACCGCGGCCAGCATCGGCTCCTGATCGCCGAGGAGGGGATCGCGCAGCACCTGGATGACGCCCTCCTCGTCGAGCTGGGTGATGCCCTTGCGGAACTGCTTGAACCGGCCGATGTCC
>JBPPNA010000103.1:0-11547 GCA_051306355.1 Acidimicrobiales bacterium
CGTATGCGTCGATGGAGGACCTCGCCCGCCGGGTGGCGCTCACCCTGCCCCAACTCGAGGCCCTGGCCACCGCTGGCGCCTTCGACTGCTTCGGTCTGTCCCGGCGGGAGGCGATCTGGCAGGCCGGCGCCGTGGCCCAGGGTGGGGTCGACCGGCTGCCGGGCATCGTCACAGGCGACCACGCCCCCACACTGCCGGGCATGGACGACTTCGAGGAGGCCCGGGCCGATCTGTGGTCGACGGGGATGAGCCCAGACGGTCACCCCACGAAGTTCATCCGCAACGACCTCGCTCGCCTCGGTGTGGTCACCTCCGAGGGGCTCTGGGATGTCGAACCGGGCACCAAGGTGCTCATCGGCGGCGTGGTCACCCATCGCCAGCGACCGGCCACCGCCGGAGGGACCATGTTCCTCAACCTCGAGGACGAGACCGGCCTCATCAACGTCGTGGTGTCGAAGGGGTGCTGGAACGCCCACCGGCGGGTGGCGCTCACCGCTCCGGCCATGCTCATCCGGGGCCGGCTCGAGCGCAGCGAGGGCGTGGTCAACGTGGTGGCCGAGAAGCTGTCGCTGCTCCCGGTCTCCGGGACGCCCAGGAGCCGCGACTTCCGATGACGATCGCACCCGCCCCGCTGCAGATCTCGCTCTTCGGCACCGGGGAGCCGAGCATCGACCCCACCTTCACCGGGATCGAACACACCGAACTCGCCCACGGTGCGTGGATCGAGCGCATCCCGGGTTGGCTGCGTGGTGACCAGACCGTCTTCGACACCATCGTCGGCTCCACGACCTGGCACGCCAGCCGCCGTCCCATGTACGACCGCATGGTGGACGTGCCCCGGCTCACGGCCGCCCTTCCCCGGGACGGTGCCGGTCACCCGGTGCTGGACGAGGTCGCCGTCGCGCTGTCGCAACGCACCGGCGAGCCGTGCGAGCGCATCGGTCTGGCCTGGTATCGCGACGGCCGCGACTCGGTGGCTCCCCACGGAGACCAGATCGCCCGCAACATCCACACGACCACGATGGCCATCGTGTCCTGCGGGGCACGCCGGCGATTCCACCTCTCGCCGGCGGCCGGCGGGCGCGGGCTCTCGTTCGACCTCGGACGCGGCGACCTGCTGATCATGGGCGGGACCATCCAGCGCACCTGGCGCCACGGCGTCCCCAAGACCAACCGCATGGTCGGCCCGCGCCTGTCGATGATGTTCCGGCCACCCTGGTTGGGCTAGTCGCCGGTCCGATCCCGGTTCGACTCGTCCGCGACCCGAACTGGGGGATTGCGGGGCGCGGCGAATACGGTCGGAGCCGTGGCCTCCTCCAAAAGACGCCCCAGCAAATCGAAGCGGTACCGCCAGAACAAGGCGGTGCGCGACGCTCGCGCTGCCCGTTCGGCGCGGGCCGGCGAGGCCACCGCCATCGCTCGAGGTGAGCGGGCCGTCGCCCCGCACGAGGCGGACGCTCCGGATCAGGCGGGCGCCGCCACCGGCGCCAAGACGGCACCTGGTGGCAAGCGAGGCCGTTCCGGCAAGCGCAAGTCGCCGTACACGGTGCCCGGCCAGCGTGCCGTCGTGCTCGCCTTCATGTTCACCCTCGTCTCGGCTGCCACCCTGCTGCTGGCGCCCATCCAGGTCCCTCGCGACGTCCCGCCCGACGATCCCCGCGTCGAGGAGGAGGTCGAGGTGGGCGACCGCAACGATGACGGGACGGTGACCATCTTCGAGGACGGAAAGCTGGTCGAGGAGGAGAGCGCGGCAACGGCTGCGCTGGTCCTCCTGGCGCCGATCGCCATCACCGGCGCCGCGGTGTGGTTCACCAAGCGACCGCAGCGGTCCACGGCGTGGTCGATCGCCATGGTCGCGTTGGCCGGTTACGTGTTCTTCGTCGGTTCCTACGCCATCATCTCGCTCCCGTCGCTGATCGCTCTGGCAGTCGGCGGATTTCAGTCCCGCAGGGACGAGAACAAGGATCGGGTGGCCGAGATCCGCGCCCAGCGTGAGGCTCGCAAGGCGGCCAAGGCCAGTCGGGGCACCGTGATCGATGTCGCGGCCACCGAGGTGGCCGACGACGACGCCGTCGACCAGCCCACCGAACGCGACGCCTGACCGAACCAGACCTGCGGGCCCCCGCGGCCGGGCCCTGCCGGGTCGAGGTCACCGTGGAACGGCGGGGCCGAACCCTCACCACGCTGTCCCTCCGGGTGATGCAGGAGGGTCGCCCCGTGATCCTCGGTCTGGCGGCCACGGCCGTCGACCGCCCGGGCCCGGCGTTCTCCGACCTCCCGATGCCCCACGCGGAACCGCCCGCCGACCCGACGCCTGTCGTCCCGTCCCCCCGGGACGCCCCACCGATCCCGATGCGCGACCACTACGACATGCAGCCCCGACTCGGCGCCGACCGCGCCAGCGGTGAGGTGATCGACGACGCCCTGACCGGCGGCTGGATCCGTCTCGCTGATCCCGACGACGTCGACGATGTGGTGGTCGCCGCCCTCGCCGATGCCTGGAGGCCGGCGGTGTTCAGCCGGATCGCCGAACCGCTCGGCGTCCCGACCATCGACCTCACCATTCACTTCCGCGATGAACCACCAGGCCGCCCCGATTGGACGTTCACCCGGTTCCGGTCCCGCCACGCCGTGGGCGGCTACGTGGAGGAGGACGGCGAGCTCTGGAGCAGTGACGGACGATTGCTCGCCCAGTGTCGCCAGCTCGCAGTCGAGCTCCCGCTCTGACTCGGTCGGGCCCGGCGGCGCGCCGGCCGGCGATAGGGTCCGCGCTCCGTCGAGTCACAGGAGACATCACCCATGGCAACCGCCGCTGAAGCCGCGCACGACAAGTTCCAGGCCCGCATCGGCGAAGCCGACGGATCCGGCGACTGGTTCGAGATGACCCAGGAACGGATCGACGACTTCGCCGACGTGACCATCGACCACCAGTTCATCCACGTCGATCCCGAAGCGGCCAAGGCGTCGCCATTCGGCACCACCATCGCCCATGGCTTCTTGACGTTGTCGATGCTGACCCACCTGGCGGGATCGGTGCCCAATGACCCGGAGACCGTCAAGGGCGTGGTCATGGGAGTCAACTACGGGTTCGACAAGGTCCGCTTCGTGTCACCGGTCCCCAGCGGATCCAAGATCCGGGCGACCAGCGCGCTCAAACAAGCCGAGCTCAAGGATCCGAACACGATCCAGGTCACGCGCACCTTCACGATCGAGGTCGAGGGGTCCGAGCGGCCGGCCGTCGTGGCCGACTGGATCACTCGCCTCACCTACGGCTGAAGGGCCGCCCACCGCTGGAGCTCCGTCGGTCAGTTGTCGGGCGGTGCGCCGCTCGTGGCGGACAACCATCCCGTGGCGGTCGCAGCCTGTTCGATGAGGTCGATCGCCGTCCGACCCTCGAGGCCGGCGGCGAGACCGATCGGTTCGGTCATGGCGTACACCCGGAAGTCGTGGATGTGGTCCGGGTCGGCCGCGACCGGACAAGGTCCTTCCCATCCGTCCGCGCCGGACTCGGCCCGTGCCGTGACGGCCTCCGGCGGAAGGGCGCCCGGCTCCAGCCGAGTGACCGTCGGCGGGATCCCGGCCACGACCCAGCGCACGGCGCCGGCGGCGTCGCGGTCCGTCACGACGATCGCGAGCTCCACGGTCCCCACCGGGACGTCGCCGATGACGAGCGGTGGGGGGACGTCGTTGCCGGCACACGTGTGGTCGTCCGGGAGCGGGCCCCCGTCGACGAAGGCCGGGCTGGCGAGGGTGAGCTGGCCGACATCGGTCCCCACCGCGGGACCGGCTACCGGACCGATGGTGGTGGTCGTCTCGAGCGACACCGGGACCGTCGGTGCCGGGTCGAGGGCCCGGCCGTCGTCCTGACAGGCGGCCAGAAGCGCGCCGACGACGGCGACCACGACCAGTGTGGAGCTCCGGGACACGGCGCCGATGGTGCCACGGCGACGAGGTCCCGACGCGTCACACGTAACCGCGCATCCGCGACGTGGCGGCCACCCGGCGGACCCCGATGGCGAACGCCGCCTGCCGGAGCGTGCAGTCGTTCGAATCGGCGAACTCCTGTGTGCCCCGGTACGCCTCCTGCAGCTTGATGGCGAGCTCGTCGTTGAACCGCGAGATCGGCCACTTGAACTGCTGGATGTTCATCGTCCACTCGAAGTAGGAGCCGGTGACCCCGCCGGCGTTGGCGAGGATGTCGGGGATCACGGTGATGCCACGATCGGCAAGGATGTGATCGCCCCCCGGTGTGGTGGGGTAGTTGGCACCCTCGACGATGACGTCAGCGCGCACGTCGCCGGCGTTGGCCTCCGTGAGGACCTGGCCCAGCGCGGCAGGGATCAGGACGTCGCAATCGATGGCCAGGAGCTCGTCGTTGTCGATGCGGTCGCCGGTGGGGCACTCGACCACCGTCCCGGTGGAGCGCACGGCGCGCAGCAGCTCCGCGACGTCGAATCCGGCACCGTGGTGGATCCCCCCGTTGACGTCGGAGACGGCGACGACCTTCGCGCCGCGCTCGGCAGCGATGGTGGCCGCCCAAGAACCCACGTTGCCGAAGCCCTGGATGGCGAGCCTCAATCCTTCGAGGGGCCGCCCCGCATGGGTGCACCACGCCTCGAGCACGTCGATGACCCCTCGTCCGGTGGCCGACTCGCGGCCTGGCGCGCCGCCGAGATCGACTGGCTTGCCGGTGACGCACGCCGGCGTGTAGCCGTGGACCGAGGAGTACTGGTCCATCATCCAGGCCATCGTCTGGGCGTTGGTGTTCACATCCGGGGCGGGCACGTCGCGGTAGGCTCCGAGGACGTGGTGGATCGACGACGTGAACCGCCGGGTCATGACCTCGCGCTCCCGCTCGGACATGTCGGTGGGATCGACCTCGATGCCACCCTTGGCTCCGCCGTACGGGACGTCGAGAAGGGCGGTCTTCCAGGTCATCAGTGCGGCCAGGGCCCGCACCTCGTCCAGATCGGCCGTGGGGTGGTAGCGGATGCCACCCTTGTACGGTCCACGCGCCCCGTTGTGCTGGACCCGGTACCCGCGGAACACCTTCAGTTCACCGTTGTCCATCCGCACCGGGATCTGCGCCGAGACCTCGCGGTAGCTCGTGGTGAGCACCGAGTAGAGCTCCTCGTCGAGTCCGATGATCTCGGCGGCTTCGGCGAAATAGCGGGTCACGGCCTCGTTGGCCGAGAGCGTCTCGGATGACATGGTGCTCCTCGGTGTCCCGGGTGGCCGGCGGACCGCCCGGGAGCGAACCTAGAGCGTCAGGGCTGCGGTGCGGCGCGGTTGGTGGTCCCCGACCGATCGAGGAGCTCGGTGACGCCGGCGAGCGCCCCCGCGACCCCGGCCAGCTCGGTGGGCACGATGATCTTGGTGGCCTGGCCGTCGCCCAGCTTCTGCAGGGCCTCGAGGTACTTGATGGCGAGCAGGTCGTTGGACGGGTTCCCGTCGTGGATGGCCTGGTAGACGCTGCGAATGGCGTCGGCCTCGCCCTCGGCCACCGCCTGCTGGCGGAACTTCTCGGCCTCGGCGAATGTGCGGACGGCCTCGGCACGTCCCTCGGCTTCGAGCACCGAGCGGGCCTTGACGCCCTCGGCCTGCAGGATCGACGAGGCCTTCTCGCCTTCGGCCGTGGTGATGGCCGCCTCGCGCCGTCCCTGGGCCTCGGTGACCACGGCGCGCCTGGTGCGCTCGGCCTTCATCTGCTCATGCATGGCCGACATGACGTCCGGCGGCGGATCGATGCGCTGGATCTCGACCCGGACCACGCGGACGCCCCACTTGTCGGTGGCGTCGTCGAGGATCTCACGAAGGGCGACGTTGATCTTGTCCCGGGACGTGAGCGACTCGTCGAGCTGGAGGTCGCCGATGACGTTGCGGAGGTTCGTCTGGGCCAGCTTGGTGACGGCGAGGATGAAGTTGGCCACGTTGTAGACGAGGCGCTGGGGGTCGGTGGGTTCGTAGTAGATGACGGCGTCGACGGAGACGGCCACGTTGTCGGAGGTGATGACCTCCTGGGGTGGCACGTCGATGACCTGCTCGCGCATGTCGACAGCGCGGATCATCTGGACGAACGGGATGATGATCCGCAGGCCGGGGTCCACGGTTTGCTGGTACTTGCCCAACATCTCGACGATGCCGCGCTGGTACGGGCGGATGATGCGTACACCCGCAGCCACGTACATGAGCAGGAACGCTCCGATGATTGCGAGCACGATCACGAGTGTCATGTGTCTGACGACCTCTCCGGGGGTTCGGTCGGGAGGTACAGACCGACCGGGAACACGACGACGCGCGTCCCCCGGACCTCCACGACGGTGACTCTGGTGTGTTGCGGGATGCTGGATCCGTCGGACGACTGCGCCCGCCACTCCTCACGGCCGACCCGCACGAGGCCGAGCTCGTCCGGTCCGCCGGGGACCGGGTTGAGGACGATGCCCTCCTCGCCGACGAGCCGCTTTGCGCCCACGCCGCGTGGGTTCCCCCCGACGGCGTCGAGCCGATTCGCGAGGGGCCGCAGCGCGACGAAGCTGGCGAGAGACAGCCCGACGAACACGATCCACCCGACCGCCACCGGTGCGCCGGCGAACGAGATGAGGGCGGCCACGAGGGCGCCGACGGCGAACGGCGCCAGGAAAAAGGAGCCGGGGCTCGTCATCTCGCCCAGCCCGAACGCGACCGCGGCGCTCAGCCACACCCACCGCCAGAACTCGGGATCGTCCACCTCGGTCAGGGTACCTGTGGGGAACGACGGCGTCTCTTCGGCGGGTTCGTCCCTCCTGGCGAGTGCATCGAGGCGGCCAGTGGACCGTCGAGGACGACGGAGACCGCGACAGCGCTCGGTAACCTCGGTTTGTGCCCGGACCACGCTGCATCCTCACCGTCCACGCCCACCCTGACGATGAGTCGTCCAAGGGCGCGGGTACGATCGCCAAGTACCGCGACCAGGGTGTCCGCACCGTGCTCGTGTGCTGCACCGGCGGTGAGGAGGGCGACATCCTGAACCCCGCCATGGAGCGCGAGGACGTCCGGGCTGACTTGCCGGCCGTGCGGATCGAGGAGCTCGACCGGGCCGCGAAGGTGATCGGCTACGACCAGACGATCCTGCTCGGCTACCGGGATTCCGGGATGCCGGAGACGGAGGCCAACGCCAGGCCGGAGGCCTTTGCCAACGCCCCCCTCGACGAGGCCGTGGGGCGACTCGTCGCCATCCTGCGCGAGGAACGGCCCCAGGTGGTGGTCACCTACGGCGACGACCAGAGCGGCTATCCCCATCCCGACCACCTGATGGTGCACGACGTCACCATGCCGGCCATCGACCGTGCTGCCGATCCGTCCTGGTACCCCGAGGCCGGTGCACCCCACCTCGTGGCGAAGGTGTATTGGGTGTCGTGGTCCCGGGCCCGCATGGTCGCCATGCACGAGAAGTTCCGAGAACTGGGACTCGAGTCCCCGTTCGACGACAAGTGGTTCGAGCGGCCCTCTCAGGACGATCGCATCACCACCCGCGTCGACATCAGCGACTACGGTGACGTCCGCTGGGACGCGCTGCTGGCCCACGCCACCCAGATCGACCCGGACTCACCGTTCTGGTTCGGGCTGCCGCGCGATGTCGCGTCTGGCCTCCACCCCTGGGACGAGTACGAGCTGGCCCGCTCGGAGGTCGAATCCGACGAATCTGCCGGTGACCTCTTCGACGGGATCCGGGCGTGAGCACCGTGACCCGATGACCGGGTTCCCCACCCAGGACTGGCTCGACCGGCAACGCACCTCCACCGCAGGGTTGCCCGAGCGGCCCGGAGCCAGTGCCCGGATCCAGTACGAGGTCACCGGGGATCCGGACGGCACGGTCGTCTTCCACACTCACCTCGCTGACGGACGGATCGTGGTCAACGAGCTGGGTCCCGACGACGATCCCGACTTCACCATGCTGGTTCCACGGGATGAGTTCGCCGCCATCGCCGCCGGAGGGCGCGACGCCAGCGTGGGCTACATGCAGGGCCGGATCAAGGTGACGGGAAACGTGGGCCGGATGTTGTCGGTGCTGCCCGTCACCTCGTCGCCGCAGTGGCGGGAAGCCATGGCGGCCGTCTCCGACGCCTGATCCGCTCAGCCGTCCGGGGTCGCCTCCGTGACGACCACGGTCATGGTGAGGCTGTCGTCGGCGACGTCGAAGAGCTCGTACCGGTCGGCCTGGTCGAAGATCACCTCGGTCGACTCGCCGGGAAAGAGCAGTCCGGTGTCGATCGACGAGCTGGCGGTGCGGATGCCGTGGTCCTCCTCGCCGGTGTTGGTGAACTCGACCAGGTCCTGGGTCGTGACCTCGAGCTCGGACGGAGCGAAGCCGTCGTCGCCGAGGTCGACCGTCGCGGTCGGTTCGCCCGGGACCTCGGGGAGGTCGTCGCGGGAGATGGCCCGGCGCTCGCTGTCACAGCCGGCGAGTACGAGCATGCACACGAGCGCGGCCGCTGCGGCTCGGCCCCTCACGATGCCCGCTGCGCGTCGCGGAGCTGCCGGTAGCCGATGAGGGTGACGCCGGCCCGCTCGATGAGCGAGCGGAGCTCGGCACTCGTGACCAGGTCGAGGTCGTCGACGCGGCCGGCCCAATCGCCGCCGAAGGCTCGCAGCTCCGGGGTGTCGACCGCGGGGTGGACCTGGATCTCGGTCACGCCCGGTTGAAGGTCGAACACGGTGCGCTCGACGACCTTGCGGCTGCCGACGGCGCCCACCGGCATGAAGTGGTCGGGGAACAGCACACCCTCTTCGGCGGCGAGTCGTCGGAACGGGAAGCCGACGTTGCGCTGGGTGGCCTCGCCGGAGAGCCGGACGGGGAGCCGGTACTCCACGGCCAGGTCCAGGTAGACGTCGAACATCTCGGGACGGAGCTGGAGGGCCGACATGTGGCTGTCGAGGTGGCTGACGTCGAACCCCCAGAGGATGGCCCGTTCCACCTGGGCGCGGCACTCGCGACGTACTTCATCGGGGTCGGCGTGCTCCCAGGCATCGACGTTCGTGCGGGGGAAGCCGCCGTCGCCGTCGAGGAGGCTGGGCGCGTGGGTGATCGGCCCCCACCGGTAGAGGTCGTGCTCGGCGGTGAGGGTGAGCCGCACCCCGACGTCCTCACCCCGGTACCGGCTGGCGGCCTCGCGCGACCAGGGACAGGGAACCATCAGCGACGCACTCGACGCCACGCCGTCACGGAGGGCCTGATAGGTACCCACGTTGGTGGCGTGGCTGAGTCCGAGGTCGTCGCAGTTGACGACGAGGAGTCGAGCGTCGGGGGAATGGCCGAGGCGTTCGGCGAGGTCGGACACGGCGGTCACGGTACTGCGCCCCCGCGCCGTGGGATCGACCGCTCGCCCTCACTCCGGGGGCGGTCCGATGTCCACGTCGGGGCCGCCGCACGCCGACCACAGACCCACGCCGTCTGCCCGAGCCGTGGCCTCGGCCGCCGAGAGCACGGGGTACAGGGCCTCGTTGTCGCCGAAGGTGACGGCATCGGCGAAACCGCCCTCGACGAGCGCGAGGTTGACGAGCAGGTCGTCGTCCTCGCGGTACACGTAGGCCAGGAGACGGCCGAACCGGTCACGGGTGACCTCGTCGCGCGCGAGCCGGACGACGGTTCCCTCCGGCAGCAGCGATCCCGTGTGGCGGGACGCCTCCACGCCGAAGCACTGGATCGGACGCTCGCGAGCCACGGACTCGGGGGTGTCGACGCCGATCAGGCGGACCCGTTCGGTGGTGCCGCCGATGCGCACGTCGATGGTGTCGCCGTCGACCACATGGGTGACCACCCCAGCGCCGGCGTCCGTAGACGGGCCGCCGGGCGCAGCGATCGTGTCCCGGCACGCGGCCGTGCCGAGCAGTGCTACGAGGAGCACCACCCGACCGGCTCTGCCGTTCATCCGGGGCCCGTGCAGTCGGGGCGCATCAGACGCGCTGGATGATCGTCCCGGTTCCGAGGCCGCCACCGCAGCACATCGTGACCAGGCCGGTCTCCGTGTCGGTCCGCTCCAGCTCGTGGAGGGCCTTGGTGAGGAGGACGGCTCCGGTGCCGCCGAGGGGGTGGCCGAGGGCGATGGCTCCGCCGTTGGGGTTGACGGTGTCCATGTCGGGGCCGAGCTCCTTGGCCCAGGCCAACACGACCGAGGCGAAGGCCTCGTTGATCTCCGTGACGTCGATGTCGCTGATCTTCATCCCGGTGCGCGCCAGCAGGTGCGTGGTGGCGTCGATGGGGCCGGTGAGCATCAGGACGGGATCGACACCGACGTTGCAGGTGTCGACGATCCGGGCCTTGGGGGTGAGGCCGAGCGCCTTGGCCTTGTCGGCCGTCATGAGCAGCACGGCCGCGGCGCCATCGGAGATCTGCGAGGCGGAGCCGGCGGTGTGGACACCGTCGGGGCGGGCCACGGGCTTCAGAGTGGCGAGCTTGTCGAGGCTCGTCTCGCGCAGGCCCTCGTCGCGGGTGACGGTGTGCGTCGTGTCGAGGAGGTTGCCCTCGTCGTCGGCATCGGGGGCCGTCACGGGGACGATCTGGGTGGCGAAGCGGTCTTCGGCCCACGCTCGGCCGGCGAGCTGCTGGGAGCGCAGACCGAACTCGTCGGTGTCCTGCCGGGAGATGCCCCACTTGTCGGCGATGCGCTCGGCGCCCTCGAACTGGGAGGTCATCTCGTACTGGCCGAAGTAGGTCTTCGGGATCGGGACGCCGAAGCCGAGCTTCTTGCTGCCGCTCGCCCCGATCGGCACCCGGCTCATGACCTCGACCCCGCAGGCGAGGGCGACGTCGACCGCACCGCCGGCCACGAGCGCGGTGGCCAGGTTGGTGGCCTGCTGCGACGACCCGCACTGGGTGTCGACGGTGGTGGCGGCCACGGACTGGGGCAGGCCGGCGGCCAGCCACGCGGTGCGGGCGATGTTGAAGGCCTGCTCGCCCACCTGGGAGACGCAACCGCCCACGACCTGGCCGACCTCCGAAGGGTCGAGCCCGGTGCGCTCCAGGAGTGCCTTCTGGGCGATGCCGAGCAACTCGCCCGGATGCATCGTGGACAGGCCGCCGCCCCGGCGGCCCACCGGGGTCCGGACGGCATCGATGATCACAACTTCGGTCATGGGTGCAGTGTAGAGATCGTCTTGACCGCTCGGTCAACGCCGGTGGGATGGTCGCTCAGGCGGCGGTGGCGTGGTCGTCGCCGAACCCGGCCGCGGCCTTGGCGGCGCGTTCTGCGGCGGCCTTGGCTGCCGCTTCGGCCAGGGCGGCTCGGGCCTTGACCAAGCCCCGGCGACCGGCGTCACGACTGCGGGCGTCGAGATGGAAGGTGATGGGGAGCAATCGGGTCTGTGTAGCCATGTCTCCACTATCCCCGCGGGGTCTGACACTTACCCCGTGTCCCGGCCTCAGTACGGTGCGTTCGGCGCCACCACCGGCCACGGGAGGGTCTGTTCGACGATGCGGGCCAGGTCGAGGAGCAACGCGTCCTGGTGGTGGCGGGCCATGATCTGCATGCCCACGGGGAGGCCGAACGCCGGCTCCACCGGCACCGACAC
>JBPPNA010000121.1:0-13026 GCA_051306355.1 Acidimicrobiales bacterium
ACCGCCCTCGGGAACTACCGTCGGACACGATGACACGACCACGGGGGACGAAGACATGACCGACATCACCGAACCGGCGCGAGCGCCGGACGACCTCTTCGACCCGTTCGCACCCGGCTACGCCGAATGGCCGTACGAGCAGTTCGCCCGTCTCCGACAAGCCGGGCCCGTCCTTCCCAGCCCGCTCGGCGGCTGGCAGCTGTTCGCCTACGACGACTGCTTCCGCCTGCTGCGTGAGCCGGGTACCAGCGTGGAGGACCGCAACGTCGTCGATCCCACCTTCCGTTCCGACGCCTTCGAGCGGATCGCGGCCGAGCGCGGCATCGACCGGTTCGAGAATCGCTCGATACTCAACATCGATCCCCCCGATCACACCCGCTTGCGCAAGCTCGTCGCTCGCGTCTTCACCCCTCGGGCCATCGAGACGCTCCGACCCCGGGTCCAGGAGTTGGTCGACGCCGCCCTCGAGGGAATCGCCCCCGGCGACGACTTCGATCTCATCGCGACCCTTGCGTTCCCCCTGCCGTTCCAGGTGATCTCACTCATGCTCGGCATGCCCGCCGGCGACGCCGACGAGCTCCGCGACTGGTCGCACACACTGGCGGGCACGCTCGATCCGATGTTGGACGAGGCCCAGATCGAGCGGGCGTTCGATGCCTCGCTCTCCATGCGGGATCACCTCACCAGCGTGATCGCGTGGAAGCGGGAGCACCCCGGAGACGACCTGCTCAGCGGCATGATCGCAGAGTCCGAGGATGGCGACTCGCTCACCGACGAGGAGCTGCTCGACCAGGTGACGCTGCTCTTCATCGCCGGACACGAGACCACGGTGAACCTCATCGGCAACGGCATGCTGCAGCTCCTCACCCATCGACAGGAGTTCGAACGTCTGGTGGAGGATCCGTCCTGCGTCACGAATGCGGTCGAGGAATGCCTCCGTTTCGATCCGCCCGTACAGATGACCCGACGCATCACCATGGCCCCGTTCGAGGTCGGCGGTGTCACCATCGAGCCCGGTGCGTTCGTGATGGCGATGACCGCCGCCGCCAACCGGGACCCCGCACGGTGGGGTGACGACGCCGACGACTTCGACGTCGGGCGATCTGACGCCAAACACCACCTCAGCTTCGGGTCGGGAATCCACCACTGCCTCGGTGCTGCCCTCGCCCGCATGGAGGGGCAGGTGGCGATCGGCTCGCTCGCCACCCGGTACCCGGATCTCGCCGTGGCCCAGGATCCGGTGCGCAACAACCGCATCGTCCTGCGGGGGCTCGACGCCCTGCCCTTGCGGGCCTGAAACTCAGCGGCTCCGGAAGGCGGGCTCGGTCCACCACGGGTAGTACGGGGGCATGTCCTCCGAGACGGTGTCGGTGAACTCCGCCGGACGCTTCTCGAGGAACGAGACGACGCCCTCCCGGGCATCTGCGCTCTTGCCGAGGTAGGCGATGCCGGGCGAGTCGACCTCGTGGGCGGCCATCGGGTGGCTCGCGCCCAGCATACGCCAGAGCATGGCTCGGGTCAGGGCGATCGAGACCGCAGATGTGTGCTCGGCGATCTCGTGCGCGATCTCGGTGGCGGCTCGAAGGAGATCCTCCGGCTCGTGGATCGAACGGACCAGTCCCCCGGCGAGCGCATCGTCGGGCCCGAAGACCCGGCCGGTGTAGCACCACTCCGCCGCCTGACTGATCCCGACCAACCGGGGCAGGAACCACGACGAGCACGCCTCGGGCACGATGCCTCGTCGCGCGAAGACGAAACCGAACTTCGCCTCGGTGGACGCGAGGCGGATGTCCATCGGCAGCGTCATGGTGACGCCCACGCCGACCGCCGGACCGTTGATCGCGCCGATGACCGGCTTCGTGCATCGGAAGATCCGCAGGGTCAGGAGGCCACCCTCGTCGCGGTGGTCCATCTCCGAGTGTCCGCCGCCGGTGACCGCTCCTCCGGTACCGGCCTGGGCGGAGCTGTCGAAGGTGTCGCCACCAGCCTCGAGATCAGCGCCGGCACAGAAGCCGCGACCCCGGCCCGTGACGATCACCGCCCGGACCTCATCGTCGGCGTCGATCTCATCGAACACGTCGCACAGCTCTCGTTGCATGCCCACCGTGAAGGCGTTCAACCGGTCCGGCCGGTCCAGGGTCACCGTGGCGACCCGGTCGTGGAGCTCGTAGTCGATGTCGCTCATGGGGGCATCGTGGCACGTCGCTCGACTCCCGAACCGAGCCCGAACGCACGCGGATCGAACGATCGATCTTCCGGGGAATCCGGATCGGCCGATGATGCGGACATTTCTCGCGATTTGCCCTCAAGTTCGTGTCGTGCGGGGGCGATCACTCCAGCAGGACCGGTGGCGTCCCGAGTCGTACCCTCCCAACTCCCAGCGTCTCGATCGCCACCGGTCCACCCCCTTCGTCGGCGGAACGGTCGGTCAGCCCTCCCTCTCCCGCTCACCCGGCCGTTCCGCCGAAGGATCGCTCGACAGCGGTCAGAGGACGGTCTTGGCGAGTACCGAGAGCGCGGCGAGGGCCGAGACGGTGAGCACGGCAGGTCGGGTGCGCCCGGCGTCGAGGAACCGGGCGCCCGACGACGAGGCCAGGAACCCCACGACCACGCCGGGCGCCGCGATCAGACTGAGACCGACCTCGGTGGTGCCGAAGCTCCCGGTTGCGGCCAGCGCTGCGATGCTGAGGAACGAGCCGATGAGGAAGAACCCGGCCAGGGTGCCTCGCATTCGCCGACCCTCCTCGTTGGCATAGAGCAGGGCCATGGGCGGGCCGCCGATGGACGTCGCGGTGGCCATGTAGCCCGAGAGCCCGCCCGCCACGAGCAGGCCCGTCGGCGTGGGCCGGAGACGGAGGCGCGAAGCCGTGAGGGCCACGCCGAAGAGCACCAGCACGGCGAAGAGGATCGCCAGCGACTCCGGTGGCAGGAGCGCGACGGTGGCAGCGGCCAGGAGCGTGGCCGGGATCCGGCCGATGATGGCCGTGCGGATCTCGCCCAGGTCCAGGCCGTGGCGGTCCCGGACGGCCATCAGCGCCGTCAGGACGGTGGCGGCTGCGATGGCGGGTCCCGGCACGAAGCGTCCGTCGACGAGGGCGAGCACCGGGGCGGCGATCAGGTTGTGCCCGAACCCGACCGAACCCTGCACGAACGCTCCCGCGACGGAGACCCCGACGATGACAGCGATCTGCCAACCGCTCACGTCGCCTCGGCTCTCAACCCGGAACGCTCGACGACGGCGTGACGCCGGCCTGGGACGTCCACGTCCGGTGCAGGGACGCATAGCGCCCGTCGAGCGCGACGAGATCGGCATGGCTGCCCAGTTCGACGACCTCACCGTCGTGGACGACGGCGATCCGATCGGCGCGCATGGCCGTTGCCAGCCGATGGGCGATGATGATCGCCGTCCGTCCCTCGAGCACGGCATCGAGGGCGACTTCGATGCGCGTCTCGCTGGACAGGTCGAGGTTCGAGGTCGCCTCGTCCAGCACGAGCACGCGTGGTTGGGAGAGGAAGGCGCGAGCCAGTGCGACCAGCTGGCGCTCACCGGAGCTGAGCGAGGATCCCCGCTCATGGACGACCTGATCAAGCCCCGCGCTCTGGCGTTCCACGAGGTCTCGCAGACCGACCGCGTCGACTGCGTCCCAGAGCTGCTCGTCGGATGCCCCGGGGGCGGCGAAGGCGAGGTTGTCCCGGATCGATCCCGCGAAGAGGAACGGCTCCTGCGGGACGACGCCGATCTGGCTGCGGACCGAAGCGAGCGTGACGGTGCGCAGGTCGTGGCCGTCGATGCGCACGGTGCCGTCCGTCGGGTCGTAATATCGATTGATCAGCTTGGCGACCGTGGACTTGCCGGCGCCGGTCTCCCCCACGAACGCCACGGTCTCACCGGCGGCGATGCGCAAGGTCATGTCGTGGAGCACGGGCACGGCGGGGTCGTAGCCGAAGGTCACGTGGTCGAACTCGATGGCGCCCTCGATCGCCGGCAGGTCTGCGGCGTGGGGCGACTCGACCACATCGGGCTCCGTGGCGAAGAGGTCGGAGAGCTTGCGGACGGCCGAGCGACCCTGTTGATAGGTGTTGTACAGCTGGACGAGTTGCTGGATCGGGGCGAAGAACATCGTGAGATAGAGGAAGAACGCAGCCAGCTCGCCGACGGTCAAGCTGCCCCGGCTGACCAGCCATCCGCCGAGGCCGAGGAGCAGCGCCTGGGCCAGGTACCCGACCAGCTCGGTGGCCGGGCCGTACACCGCTCCGATGACCGCGGTGCGGTCGTTGGCATCCTTGTGGGAGCCGAGCACGTTGTCGTGACTGACCACGTTGTGCTTGGCCCGGTTGGTGGCCGTGACGATGCGGATCCCGCCCAGGTTCTCCTGCAGGTCCGACATCACATCGGCGATCCGGTCCCGCACGGCGAGGAAGGCGACGTCGGACGCCTTCCGGAACCAGAGCGTCAGGGCCAACATCACCGGGACCACCCCGAGGAAGAGCACCAGGGCGAGTGTCGGGCTGACCACGAAGAGCACGACGGTCACGATGGCGAGGGTCAGGAACTGGACGAACATGTTCACCAGACCCTCCTGGAACAGAGCGGTGAGGGCGTCGATGTCGCTCGTCATGCGGGTCATGAGCACGCCACCCTTCTCCCGGGTGAAGAACCTCAGGGACAGGCGCTGGAAATGCGTGAAGACGCGGATGCGCAACGACTCCATCAGCGCCTCACCCACGCGACCCGTCCACGCCACGCGACCCGCCGACAGGATCGTGCCGAGGACCACGGAGCCCACGTAGATGCCGGCGATCAGCAGCAGCATGTCGCGGTCTCGCGGGATGATGCCGCGGTCGATGGCCTCGCCGGTGAGGAAGGGACCGACCGTGACCATGAAGGTCTCGAGCACCACGAGCACGAAGGCCAGGGCCACCGCACCGGCCTTCTCACCGACGAAGCGGCGGAGGGTGAAGGGGCGGCGGTCCCAGCTCGCCTGGGAGAAGTCGACGTCGGGGACGTCGTGCACCGGTTCGGCGTCGAGCAGCGCATCGACACTGCGCTGCAGCTCCTCGGGAACGCCGGCGAAGGGGAGTCCGGTGGCGCCGGGCTGCGCGAACGGTGAGCCCGCCGGGGGGCCGAAGCCGCCCATCAATCCACCGCCGCTTCGTCCGGGTCGGCATCGTCGGCGACCTGGAGGTCGGTTTCGACGCTGGCCAGGACTTCTCGGTAGTGGGGTACGTCGGCCAGCAGGCGCTCGTGGGTGTCGAAGGCGAGGACCCGGCCGCGTTCGACGAGCGCGACCCGGTCCGCCAGGGAGATGGTCGACAGACGGTGGGCCACGACGATGGTGGTGCGGTCGGCGGAGAGGCGCTCGATGGCGTCGTGGATCTCGGCTTCGACGCGCACGTCGACCGCACTGGTGGCGTCATCGAGGATCAGCACCGCCGGGTCGGCCAGCAGGGTGCGGGCGATGGCGATGCGCTGCCGTTGCCCGCCCGAGAGCGTGTAGCCCCGCTCACCCACGACGGCGTCGTATCCTTCGGACAGGTCGGAGATGAACTCGTGCGCATTCGCTGCGTGTGCGGCCGCGAAGATCTGCTCGTCGGTGGCATCGGGTCGGGCGTAGGCGATGTTGTCGCGGATCGAGGCCGAGAAGAGGAACGGCTCGTCGGTGACCATGCCGACGTGGTGGCGGATCGACGTCATGGTGAGGTCGCGGACGTCGTGTCCATCGATACGCACGGCACCGTCGTTCACGTCGTAGAAGCGCAGCAGGAGCCGTGCGATCGTGCTCTTGCCCGACCCGGTACCACCGACGATCGCCACGGTCTCGCCGGCGGGAATCTCGAGATCGAACCCGTCGAGCACATCGCCGGCTTCGCCTGGTCCCGGATCTCCCGGTCCCGGATCTCCTGGCCCCGGATCTCTGGCTGCCGGCTCGTCCGCGCCGTACCGGAACCGGACGGCGTCGAAGCGCACGGTGCCGGTCGGATCGACCAGATCGATGGCACCCGGGCGGTCGGTGACCTCCGCCGGCGTGTCGAGGATCTCGAAGATGCGGCCCGCAGATGCCGCGGCACGCTGGCTCATGATCATGAAGAACCCGAGCATCCGGAACGGCGCCTGGAGCAGGAGCACGTAGGACGAGAAGGTGATGATCGTCCCGACCGTGACCTGGTCGTCGATGGCGAGATAGCCGCCGTAGAGCAGGGTGAGCGCCATCCCGAGGCGAGGGAGATTCTCCATGAGCGGGGCGTAGCGGGCCCTGGCGTCGTTGACCTGCACGGCGGCCCAGCGCAGGCGGCGGGTTTGACCGGCCAGCTGGTCGATCTGGCGCCGCTCGCCGGCGAAGGCCTTGACCACTCGGACGCCGGTGACGTTCTCCTCGACCGTCGTGGCCACGTCGGCGAGCCGGCTCTGCACCACCCAGGAGAGCGGGAACATGATGTTGCGCAGCTTCACGCCGAAGACGTACACGAGCGGCAGGGTCGAGACGGCCACCAGGGTCAACAAGACGTGCTTGGTGAGCATGAAGGCGAAGGCCAACACGAACGTCAGCATCATCATCGACATGAACGGGGCGAAGGCGAGCAGCATCTGCACGGAGCGGATGTCGCTGTTGGCCCGGCTCACCAGCTGTCCGGTCTGGACCTTGTCGTAGAAACCGTGCGACATGGCCGCGAAGTGCCGGAACATCAGCGAGCGAAGGTCGTACTCGATGGCATAGGCGAACTTGTAGAGCCGGCTGCGGTAGCCGTAGGTGAAGACGGCTCGCAGCACGGCGAGCACGAGGAGGCCCGTGACGAGGGCGGGGACACCGTCGCCGTCGGCACGGATCTCGTCGATGCCGGTACCCACCACGGCGGGGATCGCCACGTTGGCGGTCAGGGCCACGGCCGCCATCGACATGGCGATGACGAACGATCGCTTGTGCCCTGCGACGACGGGCTGCATCCGGCGGATCCATCCCAGCGACGGATCAGGGTGGATTCGCCCGTTGGGGGGCCCGTAGTGCGCCCGGGGTGGCGCAGGTTCGAACGGACTGGGTGGTGCATCGACATCGATGGCGACGGCGGGGCGTTGCTCGGTGGTGGTCACGATGTCACGCGATGTCGACCGCGGCGCCGGCGAACTGGGAGTTGTGGAGTCGGGCGTACGCGCCCCCGCTCGCCAGGAGGTCCTCGTGCGTACCCTGCTCGACGATCTTGCCCTCCTCCATCACCAGGATGACGTCGGCGCCACGGATGGTGGACAGTCGGTGGGCGATGACGAAGCTGGTGCGGTTGGCGCGCAAGGCATGCATGGCTTCCTGGATGAGCATCTCGGTCCGGGTGTCGACCGAGCTCGTGGCCTCGTCGAGGATCAGGATCGAGGGGTCGGCGAGGAAGGCCCGGGCGATGGTCACGAGCTGCTTCTCCCCCGCGCTGATGTTGTCGCCCTCTTCGTTGATGATCGTGTCGTAGCCATCGGGCAACGTGTGCACGAAGCGGTCGACGTAGGTCACGCGGGCAGCTTCCTCGATCTGTTCGTCGGTGGCCTGCGGATTCCCGTAGGCGATGTTGTCGCGGATCGTGCCGCCGAAGAGCCAGGTGTCCTGGAGCACCATGCCGACCTTCGACCGCAGCTCTCGGCGCGGGAAGCTCGAGATGTCGCGCCCGTCGAGGCTGATGGTTCCGCCGTCGAGCTCGTAGAACCGCATGATCAGGTTGACGAGCGTGGTCTTGCCCGCTCCCGTGGGACCCACGATGGCGATGGTCTGGCCCGGCTCGGCGACCACGGACAACCCTTCGATGAGGGGCGAGTCGGCCTCGTAGGAGAAGTCGACGTGGTCGAACACGACATGGCCCAGCACGGGTGGCGGATCGACGGTGTCGGCCTGCTCCTCGCTCTGCTCGTCGGCGTCGAGGAACTCGTGCACCCGCTCGAGGGAGGCGATCCCCGACTGGAACACGGTGGCCATCGACGCCAGATGGGTCAGGGGCTGGGAGAACTGTCGGCCATACTGGATGAAGGCCTGCATGTCGCCGACGGTGATGGCGCCGCTGGCGATCCGCAGTCCACCGACCACGGCGATCGACACGTACTGGATGTTGCCCAGGAAGAGCATGGCGGGCTGCATGAGGCTCACCATGAACTGGGCGCCGAAGCTGGCCTCGTACAGTTCGTCGTTCGTCTCCCGGAAACGGGCCTCGACCTCGCGCTGACGACCGAAGGACTTCACGATGGCGTGACCGGTGAAGGCCTCCTCGACCTGGGCGTTCAGGTCCCCCGTGTGGGCCCACTGCGACATGAAGCGCGGCCGGGCCCGTCCGCCGATCATCTTGATGGCCAACACCGAGGCCGGCACGGTGATCAGCGCCACCACCGTCAGGTACGGGGAGATGGTCAGCATCATCACCACCACGCCGATCAGCGTCAGCGTCGAGACGAGGATCTGGCTGACCGTCTGCTGGAGGCCCTGGGCCAGGTTGTCGATGTCGTTGGTGACCCGGCTGAGCAGGTCGCCACGGGGTTGGCTGTCGATGTGGTGGAGGGACAGTCGGTTGAGCTTCACCTCCACCGACTCGCGCAGGGCATGCATCGAGCGCTGCACGACCCCGGCGAGGATGTAGGCCTGGGTGTAGGAGAGCGCCAGGGACGACAGGTAGAGCGCACCCACCAGGAGTAGTTGGCGATGGAGGGCCTCGAAGTCGATACCGTCGCCGGTGACGCCCCGGTACACGACGTCGGTGGCCTCGCCGAGCAGCTTCGGACCCACGACGACCATCGCGACGCTCGCCACGGTGAGGACGAGGACGAACACCAAGCGCCACCGCTCGGTCGACAGCAGCGCCCACAGCCGGCGCACGGTGCGACCGAAGTCGTCGCTGCGCTCGACCGGCATACCGACCGCGTGCCCGAACCCACCCTGGCGCCGCTCGGTGGGTGTGCCGGCGGCCTCGAGGACCTCGCGCTCCTCGTCGGTCGTGCGCTTGCTGGCACCGTTGTGGTTGCCGTTCTGGTTGCCGTTCTGCTCGTGGGCTTGCCGGTCGGTCACGACGACACCCCCGCACCCAGCTGCGAGTCAACGATCTCGACGTAGGTCTCGCAGGTCCGGAGGAGCTCCTCGTGCGTCCCCCGCCCGACGATGCTCCCGTCCTCCAGCACGATGATGGCGTCGGCGCCGATGATGGTCGACACCCGCTGAGCGACCACGAGCGTGGCCGCGTCGGCCGTGTGGGGTTCGAGTGCCGCCCGGAGCATCGCATCGGTGGCCAGGTCGAGCGCGGAGAACGAATCGTCGAAGACATAGATCTCCGGCCGCACGACCAAGGCCCGGGCGATGCTGAGCCGCTGACGCTGCCCTCCCGACACGTTGGCCCCGCCCTGGGTGATCTCGCTGTCGATGCCGGCGGGCATGGCGCGAACGAACGTGGCGGCCTGGGCGATCTCGAGCGCCTCCCAGAGCTCGTCGTCGGTGGCTTCTGGTCGGCCGTACCGCAGGTTCGAGGCCACGGTGCCCGAGAACAGGTAAGGCTTCTGCGGGACGTAGCCGATCTTCGACCAGAGCAGGTCGGGATCGAGCGCACGGACGTCGACGCCACCGACCAACACGGTTCCCCGCGTGGCATCGAACAGCCGGGGCACGAGATCGACGAGCGTCGACTTTCCCGCCCCCGTGCTGCCGATGATCGCCGTGCGCTGCCCCGGTCCCACCGAGAACGAGATGTCGTGGAGCACCGGGGCGTCCGCTCCCGGGTACCCGAACTCGACGCCACGGAACTCGAGCGTGCCGTCTACGACCGTGGCCATGACCGGGTCAGGCGCAGCCCGTACCGAGGACTCGGTGTCGAACACCTCCTGGATCCGGTCGGCCGCAACGGCGGCTCTGGGGATCATCGACGCCATGAACGTGGCCATGACCACGGCCATCAGGATCTGCACGAGATAGGTCAGGTACGCGACCAGCGAACCCAGCTGCAGGTCACCAGCCCCGATTCGGTCAGCACCGATCCAGATCACGCCGACACTGGACGCGTTGATGACGAAGATGACGACAGGGAACATGGCGGCCATCAGCCGGCCCGTACGCAGTCCCGCGTCGGTGAGGTCGTCGTTGGCCTGCGTGAAGCGAGCCGCTTCCTCCGGTTCCCGCACGAAGGCCCGGACCACCCGGATGCCGGTGATCTGTTCTCGCAGGATGCGGTTCACCACGTCGATCCGCTCCTGCATGGCCTGGAAGGCCGGGACCATCCTGCGGATGACGTTGCCGAGCACCACGACGGCGAAGGGAATGCTGACGAGCAGCACGACGGAGAGTCCGACGTCTTCTCGCAACGCCATGATCACGCCGATGACCATGGTGAGCGGGGCCGCCACCATCATCGTGCACGCCGTGACCACCATGATCTGGACCTGCTGGACGTCGTTGGTGATCCGGTTGATCAGCGACGGCGCGCCGAAGTGCCCGACCTCCTCGGCCGAGTAGTCCAGGACCCGGTTGAACAGGTCGCGTCGGACGTCGCGCCCGAAGCGCATGGCAGCACGTGCGCCGTACCAGGTGGCTCCGACGGCGAACACGATCTGCACGACGGTGAAGGCCACCATCACGGCGCCTGTCCGCAGGATCACGCCGTTGTCCCCGGCGAGCACGCCGGAGTCGATGATCTCGGCGTTGAGCGTGGGCAGCGTGAGGGTGGCGAAGGTCTGGATCGCCTGCAGGAAGAAGACGAGGCCGAGGAGCGCCGCGTACGGCCCGAGGTGCGATCGGAGGAGCCGGCGCAGGCTCATCGGTCCTCGATGCCGTGCAGCAGGATCTGGATGATCTCCGACGGCGGCAGCGGCTCGGCCGCCAGCATCGGATGGGTCAACGACAGGGTCAGGGCTCGCAGGAGCCGGGCGGCCGCCAGCGGGTCGAGCCGGAGCCGACCGGGCTCACTCCGGAAGAGCTCGGCGAGTGCCTCGCTGTCGGGGAGCGGGCGTGACGCCTGGTCCCGCAGGCGGGGCCCGAGGTTGGAGACGAGGCGCCAGATGTGCACCACTCGCCGCTCGACGATCTCGGTCGCGGCGACCAGCCGGTCCTCGAAGTCGAGTCCGGGGTCGATCGCCGAGATGGCGGCCTCGAAGGCCTTCGGATCGACCGCCGACTCGATGGTCGCAGCGAGGAGCTCGACCTTGTCGGCGAAGACCCGGAAGATGGTGCCCTCGGCGATGCCGGCTGCGGCGGCGATCTGCTTTGTGGTGACCGATTCGCCGTGCTCGAGCACGAGGGGCTCGGTGGCCGAGATGATGGCAGCCCGTCGCTCATCGGCCGGCAACGCCGCAGCGCGGCGATGGGGGGAACAGGGCTCGGTCACGAGCTCTGATCCTACGTGAGTGAGCGCTCACTCACACAGATCGCGGATCAGACGTCCAGGAAGCGCGAGACGGCGAAGGCCGAACCCAGTGCACCGATGAGCACGCCGGCCACGACCACCAAGATGGCGGTGAACGTGACCTGTTGGCTGTCCACGAGGAGACCGGCGAAGAGGGAGAACCGCTGGTCGGAAGCGATGTTGTCGAAGACGCGCTGCACTGCGAACACCACGCCGATGGCGAAGCCCGACCCGATGAGCCCCTGGACCACACCCTCCAGCATGAACGGGACGCGGATGAACCAGTTGCTGGCCCCCACGAGCTTCATCACCTCGATCTCGCGGCGGCGGGCGAACATCGCCATGCGGATCGAGTTCAGGATGAGCAGTGCGGCTGCGACCAGCAGGAAGGTCGCCACCACGAAGAGACCGACACCGATGAGGTTGGACAGATTCCGGATGGTGCGGATCGAGTCGAAGGCGGCCACGACCTCGCGGACACCGGGCTGGGACTCGAAGACGGTCCGCAGGCCCTCGATGGTCTCGGCGGATTTGTCGACAGGGACGACGCGGAAGCTCGGCGGGAGGATCTCGGGGGTGACGGAGTCGACGATCTGGGGTGTGTTCTGGAACAGGTCCCGGAACTCCTCGAAGGTCTCATCCTGGTCGAAGTAGTCCCATCGTTCGACCTGGGTCGAGTCCTCCAGCTGGCGTTGGACCGCGTCGGTCTGGTCCTGGGGCGCCTCGGGCTGCATGAAGACGATGAACTCGATTCCCCCCTCCCACTGCTGGGTGGCGTTGTCGACCGCGGAACGGAGCAGGAACGCGCCACCGACGAGCGAGAGCGACACGGCGACCGTGAGGATGGAGGCGACGGTGAGCGAGAAGTTGCGGAACAGGTTGGTGCTGGTCTCGCGCACCATGTAGTCGAGCTTGAGTGCCATGCGTTCCTACTCGTAGACGCCGCGGTGCTGGTCCCGCACGATGGAGCCGCGGTCGAGCTCGATGACCCGACGGCGCATCGTGTCGACGATGGATCGGTCGTGGGTGGCCATCACGACCGTGGTACCCGTGCGGTTGATGCGGTCGAGCAGGCGCATGATGCCGACCGAGGTGGCCGGATCGAGGTTGCCCGTGGGCTCGTCGGCCAGGAGGATGAGCGGACGGTTGACGAAGGCCCGAGCCACCGAGACGCGCTGCTGCTCGCCGCCGGACAGCTCGTGCGGGAAGCTGTCCAGCTTCTTCGACAGACCGACCAGCTCGAGGATGGCCGGCACCTGGGACTTGACCACGTGCTTGGGCCGCCCGATCACCTCGAGCGCGAAGGCCACGTTCTCGTACACCGTCTTGTTCGACAGGAGCTTGAAGTCCTGGAACACCGAGCCGATGTTGCGACGCAGGTAGGGGACCTTCCATGAACTCAGTTCGAGGATGTCCTTGCCGGCGACGAAGATCCGGCCCACCTCGGGGCTCTCCTCCCGGTTGACCAGTCGCAGGAAGGTGGACTTCCCGGACCCGGACGCGCCGACGAGGAACACGAACTCACCCTTGTTGATGTCGACGTCGGCGTTGCGCAACGCCGGGACGTCGCCTTTGTACGTCTTGGTGACGTTCTCGAGCTTGATCATGGAAGGTGGGCCGAGACCTGGTCGGGTCGGGTGCGGGAGGCTGGCCGTGGGGGTGGGGACGACTGACGGGACTGGA
>JBPPNA010000128.1:0-27764 GCA_051306355.1 Acidimicrobiales bacterium
GACACCACGAAGAGGGCGTAGTCGATGCCCACCCCGATGCCGATCATGGCGCCGATGATGGTGGCGAAGTCGGGCATGACGAGCACGTTCGACATGAGGTTGGTGAGGCCGAGACCGAGGCCGACGCCGCCCAGTGCCACGGCGATGGGCAGGCCCATGGCGAGAACCGACCCGAACGAGACGAGCAGCACGACCACGGCGAACGAGAGGCCGATCAGCTCGGCTTGCGGGGGCTCGAACTCGGTCAGGGCCGAACCGCCGATCTCGATCTGCAGCCCGTCGACCTCGTCCTCGATGTCCTGGGCCCGTTCCAGGAGCTCGACGCCCAGCTCGCCGGACTCGGCGAAGGTGATGTCGTCGGTCAGCTCGACCCGGGCGAAGGCGACCTGACCGGCGAGATCACCCTCGCCGGCGATCTGGCCGAACGACCCTTCGTCGTAGGGGCCGACCACGGTCACGGCGGGGTGCTCGTCTGCGAAGTCGAAGAGCTCGGACACGGCGTCGACCACGGCGGGGTCCTCGACGCCGGACTCGGCCCGGAACACGATGGTGCCGCTCTGGCCGGTGCCGATACCGTCGAACCGCTCCTCGAGGACCTCGAGGCCCGTGCGGCTCTCCGACTCGGGAGCTTCGGGATCGCCGCCGAAGTCTGCACCGAGCGCACGGACGAGGACCCAGACGGCGACGATCGCCGCGAGCCACGTGGCGACGACGATCCGGCGGTGCCGGAAGCACCACCGGCCGATCTTCATGTACACAGCTCATCCTCCCGTTGGACCGTCGGCGAGAGCCTACGGTCGGAGGCTGCCGAACGGCCCGATTCCGACATGTGACATGCGCCCGGCCACGACGCATCCGGCGACCGGCTCACCCGAGGAGCAGCGCTCCTTCGTGGGCCAGCAACCAGGTCTTGCGATCGAGCCCGCCGCCGTAGCCGCCCAGGGTTCCGTCGGATCGGATCACTCGATGACACGGCACGATCACCGAGACGGGGTTGGCGCCGTTGGCGCGACCCACCGCCCGGGTGGCGGCACCCGAACCGGTGGCGGCGGCGAGGTCGGTGTAGCTCCAGGTGGATCCGACCGGGATCGTGCGAATCGCGTGCCATACCCGCTGCTGGAACGGCGTGCCCCCGCCCTCGACCGCCAACCGGTCGAGGGCGTGGAGGTCGCCGCCGACGTAGGCGCGCAGCGACCGGACAGACGCACTGTCCCCGGCCTCCCACGTGGCATCCGGGAACCGCGACCGCACCTCGGCAACGATCCGGTCCCAGTGGTCGGCGAAGCCGCAGGCGACCACCGTCGCGTCCCGCTCCGCGATGCAGAGCCTGCCGACGGGCGTGTCGACCTCGGCGGTGGTGATGGTGGTCGTGGTGGTGGTCGTCATGTCACGTTCACTTCCTGGGTCGAAGGGGTCTGCCAGAGATGCATTGCGGCGTAGGCGCGCCACGGTCGCCACGCCTCTGCCCGGGCGAGGGCGGCCCGCTCGGACCGCACACCCAGCATGCGCAGCAGGTGGAGGTCGCCGGCCGGGAAGGCGTCGGGCTCACCGCTGCGGAGCGCCACGTAGGACGCGGTCCAGGGGCCGATGCCGGGGAGAGCGACGAGCCGGTCGACCAGCTCGTCGTGATCGAGGCTCCCGTCGAGGACGACCTCGCCGTCGAGCACGGCACGGGCCAGCGTCCGGAGTGTCTCGGCCCGCCGGCCGGTCAGGCCGATCGACTCGAGGGGGGCGGTGGCGAGGTCTGCCGGGTCGGGGAAGCCTCCCCCGCGGCCGTGCCGGGCCACGATGCGGCCCACCACGGTGGTGGCCGCGGCGACGGAGATCTGTTGGCCCACCACCGCCCGCACGCCCGCCTCGAAGCCCGTCCAGCAGCCCGGGACACGGATGCCGGGGCGCCTGGCGACCGACGGCGCGAGCAGCGGGTCCGAGCCCAGGTGCTCGTCCACGGCATCGGGGTCCGCGTCGAGGTCGAAGAGTCGTCGAGCGCCACCCACGAGGGCCCCGAGCCCGGTGCCGGGCGGGAGGTCGACGGCGAGCACCACCGCATCACCGACCGGGGTCACCTCGACCACGCCGGTGGCATCGCCGACACGGACCCGGCGGCGGTAGCTCGTCGCCGTGACCTGCTCGAGGCCTCGGACCGCCCTGCCCCGGAACCAGTCGAGCAGCGCGTCACCGTCGAAGGGGGACCGGACTGCGAGGCGCAGGC
The DNA here is from genome assembly GCA_051306355.1 of Acidimicrobiales bacterium. Classification (GTDB taxonomy): domain Bacteria; phylum Actinomycetota; class Acidimicrobiia; order Acidimicrobiales; family Salinilacustritrichaceae; genus Salinilacustrithrix. Next base: position 2,213 of record JBPPNA010000128.1, read on the forward strand.
GCAGCGGACCGACCGGTGGCGTGCTCGTGCGGTCGACCCTGATCTCGGTGGGCGTGAGGTGGAACACCTGCCGCACGACGTCGTTGCACTGGCGGACGCTCCCGAACCCGGCGGCGAACGCCACGTCGGCCACGCGCAGGTCGGTGTCGACCAGGAGCCGCTTGGCCAGATGGGCTCGGCGGCTCCGGGCCACGGCATCGGGCGACGTCCCGAGGTGCTCGGCGAAGAGCCGGCGGAGGTGTCGGCCACCCACGTGCAGCCGGGCGGCCAGCGCGTCGACGTTTCCTGCGTCGAGGGCGCCTTCGTCGACCAGGCGCAGGGCCCGCTCGATCACTGCCGCGTTGCCCGACCAGTCACTCGACCCCGGCGCAGTTTCCGGTCGGCACCGCCGGCAGGGTCGCAGCCCTGCGTCCTCTGCTGCGGCGGGGTGGGCATAGAAGTCCACGTTGCGGGCCAGCGGGGTGCGGGACGGGCACACGGGCCGGCAGTAGATCCCCGTGGTCCGGACCCCGACCCAGAACCGGCCGTCGAAGCGGCCGTCACGACTGCGCAGTGCGTCGTAGCACTGCTGGTGGTCGAGGAGCACGGGACTGATCCTGCCCCATCCGCACACGTCCGTCTGGCGGGATCCGGACATCGGAGTGGGGCGCGTGTGCAAGGGTGAACGGGTGACCGAATCCGTGACCGTGACCATCGACGACGGCGTCGCCGTCGTCCGGCTCGACGACGGCAAGGCCAACGCCGTGTCCCACGCGGTGATCGACGCCGTCCACGCCGCGCTCGACCGCGCCGCAGCCGAAGCCACGGCCGTCGCCATCGTGGGTCGGGAGGGGAAGTTCTCGGCCGGTTTCGATCTCTCCGTGATGACCCAGGGAGCCGACGCCACCCGGGGACTCGTCGGCGCGGGGGGCGAGCTGATGATGCGGGTTTTCACCCACCCCCAACCCGTCGTTGCAGGCGTCACGGGTCACGCGCTGGCGGCCGGGGCACTGCTGTGTCTGTCCTGTGACACCCGGATCGGGTCGGCCGGACTCCCGGCCAAGATCGGCCTGAACGAGACGGCCATCGGGATGGGCCTGCCCTGGTACGCCGTGCGCCTCGGCGAGGCTCGGCTCTCGATGCGCCACCGTCAGCGTTCGATCCTCCAGGCCGAGATCTACGACATGGCCGGCGCGGCCGACGCCGGGTACCTCGACGAGCTGGTGGCACCCGATGCGGTCGTGTCCACCGCCGTCGAACGGGCGCGAGAGCTCGGTTCGCTCCCGGCGCAGGCCTACGCCTTCACCAAGCGGCGACTTCGCCAGGCCATCGCCGACGACGTCCGCGCCGGAATCGAGGCCGACATGGCCGAGATGGTCCCGCCCACCCCGAGAGGCTGAGCGGCGTCAGCCGGCCTGCTGGCAGGCCACCACCACACCAGCCTCGACCTCGCACTGCACGACGTCCGTCACACCGAGCACGAGCGAGAAGCTCTCGCCCCCCACGTCGGCCAGCGATGGCGACCCGACCTCCGGGTCGGCCTCCACGGGCTCCCACGGTTCGAGGACGGCGATGGCGTTGGCCGACGCCACGTTGTGGGCACCCTGGCGATCGCCCGCCACCACGGCATCGAAGAAGGCCTGCGCTGCCGCGCCGGTTTCGCCGGCACCCTGGGCGCCCGCCGTCCATTCGGGCTGGCACCGGGACCGGGCCAGGTCGTCGAGGTCGAGCGTGGCCGCCAGCAGGCTGGTGATGTCCGGTTCGGACTCGATCACGTCGGCGTACTCGCTGACCTGGGGATCGTCGGCTGCTTCCTCCACCACGGTCAGGTTGGCCGCCGTCGAATCGGCCAGGTAGTCGAGGTAGGCGTCGCAGAAGTGCGGCGTCCCCGGAGTTGCGCCATCGACGTTGTCGGATCCATCCGCCTCGGCGCCTCCGGCGTCGTCGCCCGTGCCATCGCCGGCGTCATCGTCGCTGCATGCCCCCAGCAGACAGGCGGCGGCGAGGAGGGCGGCAAGGATCCGGCGCACAGCAGGAACCCTAGGGTCGGGCGCTCGCCAATCCGCGCTCCACCGCAGCGATCAACTCGGGACGCAGCCGAGGGGCCGGCACGATCTCGTGGACCGATCCGACCTCCTTGGCCCGCTGGACGGAGTGCACGGCGTCGAACTCGGCCGCCACCACGCCCACCATCTCGTTGCGGACCGCCGCTCGAACCGACGCCAGCTCGGATCGCCGGTGGGCTCGCTCGGGCGCCGGGGCCTCGGCGATGGCCGCCTCGAGCTGCCGCACCCGTTGGTCGGCCTGGGTCCGGGCGTTCACCTGGCGCGTGAACACCACCGCGGCCGCCGGCGCGCCACCGATCACGGACGCGTGGGCACCCTCGACGGCGAGCACCTGCATGCGGTCGTTGAGCCGGCCCGAGAACACCACGAACGCGCCGCCGTGGTAGCGGGACACGACGCAGAGGACGATGGGCCCCTCGAAGTTCACGATCGCCCGACCGATCTCCGCGCCGTACTCCAACTGCAGGCGGCGCAACGACTCCGGGGAGCCGTCGAATCCCGACAGATTGGCGAGGACCACCACCGGCCGGTTCCCCGACGCTGCGTTCACCGCCCGGGCGACCTTCTTCGACGACAGCGGAAACAGCGTGCCGGCCGACCATTGGCTCGGGCCGTCGGCCGGGATCTGGCCGGTGCGCAGCAGCGGTCGCGACTCGATGCCGATCAGGCAGACCGGCACGCCTCCCAGGTGGGCGTCGAACACGACGGCGCCCTCGGCCTCGGCCATCTCCGTCCATCGCTCCAGCGGTTCGAGATCGTGGTCGATCACGGCCCGCATCACCGATCGGATGTCGAAGGGCTGCTTGCGACCGGGGTTGGTCTCGTCGCTGAAGATCTGCCCGACGGTGGTGAAGGTGGTGCCGGCTCCGCTGTGGGGTTCGGCGGTGACGTCGCGATCGGCGGGGTCGGTGGTCATGGCCCGGCGGGGCCCGTCCTCGCCCGGCCGCACGTAGCTGTGGTCGTAGTGGGCGAAGAGGATGTCGACCGCGCCGATCATGTCGGGCGCCCAGTACTGCGCCTGCCCGTTCGGACCCATGATCCGCTCGTGCCCACCGATGCCGATGTTGTCCTCGGCCGACACCCCGCCGCTGAAGTCGATGGCCTGCTTGCCGGTGAGCACCATCGTGGCGTCCGGGGTCATGACGAGGATGCCCTGGGTGTGCATCAGCATGGTGGACTCGGCGTTCCAGTACGGCTGCGCGCCGACGTTGACGCCGGCGACGACCACATTGATCTCCCGGTTCGGTTCTCCTGGCGCACCCTGGGTGAACTCCACGATCCGGCGCAGCACCGAGGCCACCCAGTCGAGGTTCTCGCTCCCGCTGTCCATCGCGATCCGGGCGCCGGCGGACAGCGCGAACCACTCGATGGGGATGCGGCGCTCCTCTGCGAGGTCGATGGCGGCGATGAGGCGCCGGCACTCCGCCTCGGCGATGGATCCCATCGACTTCGTCGGGTCGCCGAACACCGCCACGCGCGTCATCCCCTCCGGGTGGACCTCGGTCGCCGTGGTGACGAGGCCGACGATGATCCCGGCGTCGTTGTGCCCGAAGCGACGGTCGACCGCCTCGAGTCGGCGGCCGTCCGCAGCCAGGTCGTACTCGACGAAGTGGCCCTCGCCGTCCTCAGCCTCGGTCGTGAGCAGCGGCACCAACTCGTACGGGTACACCGTGCCCCGGCGGCGGCACTGCAGGACCTTCTGCGTGTAGTCGTCGAGCGGCTGCATCGGGGCCGTGGGTGGCTCGGTGATGCTGAAGGTCAGTCCGCTGCCGGGCTGGTAGCCGAGCCGGACCACGACGTCGTCGGCCCGGCCGGACCCGGGATCCACCAGGCGGCCCTGCACCATCACCTGCTCGATGCCGAGGCCGGTGGTGAGGGGCACGAGGCGCTTGGCCACGGCGTTCACCTCATCGAGGGAGATCTCGACGGGAGGCCACACGAAGAGCATGACCCGGTTCCACTCGAGGCGCTGCCGGTCGGGGTCCGCAGCCTGCGCCTGGCGGATCCCGTCGAGGCAGCTCGCCAGGACCCGCTCCAGTTCGGGCAGGGCGATGAGGGTGCCGTCGGCGTCCCGGAGCGGAGTGATGTCTCGCACCTCTGCGACGGCGATCAGGCGCTCGTCCGAGGGCTGATCCACGGCGACGCAGTCGAAGACGTGGGTGTCGTCGGCGCCGGGGAGGCGCGAGACCTCGAAGTTCTCCAGGCGCCACAGGTTCAGGCGCCGACCGATCATGGGGTGGAGGCCCCGGTAGACCACCTGCTCCACGAGGTTCCCCGCGCCGTCTCGCTCCCATGTGAACGGGCCGATCCGCTCGCGGCCGGATGCCGGCGCAGGGCCCTGCCCGTCGCCGGCGACCGCTGCGACGACGGCGAGTCGACCGACGCAGTCCGGGAGCTCGATCGACCGGAGGACCTCGTCCACGGTGGCGGCCAGTCCGTCCGTCGTGGTGGCCGGGTCGACGCGGAGATACAGGTCGACGACCGTGGGCAGGGCGTCCGCGGCCGCGAGATCCACGACCTCGGCCACCACGGCATCGAGGTCGCGGAGGTCCGCTGCGGCGGCGACCACGCTCACGTCTCGTCCCCGGTGGTGGTACCAGGTCGTGACGACGGGATGGGGCGACGTGCGACGCTCGATGTCGCGCAGTCCGCGGATCTTGTAGAAGCGACGGGTCAGCACCTCGACCAAGGCCGCACCGACCTCACTCGAGACGGCGAAGCCGTCATCGTCGCTGATCACGCCCATCACCGGCACCGGGGTGCCGACGAGGCGCTCCACCAGGGTCCCGTCGCCTGGGTCCTCGATCAGGGCTGCGAGGGTCGTCTGCACCTCGGCCTCCATCGCGCCACGGGCCACGTCGAGGATCGGACGGTCCACGCAGCGGTGCCGCACGCTGCGGGCCAGGTTGCCGATCGCCGGGTAGAGCGACTGGCTGGCGGCGATCAGTCGATCGAGGGTGTCGCGGAGTGCATCGCGCTCACCGGCGTCACCGCAGTGGTCGAAGCGGCGCTCGAGCAGGGCGGTGATGACCGGGAGCTGTTCCCGGCGGCGCTGGGCGGCGAGGTGGATGCGGAACACGGCAGCCTCGAGCTCGGGGGAGCGCTCCAGCGACGTGACCCCGTAGTGGTCGAGGGCGTCCAGCAGCCGCACCCGGAAGCGGTCCGGTAACCCCTCGCCGTCGGCGTCGAAGGAACGCAGGTAGGCGTTGAAGTGCTCGCGCGGACTGCGCTCCTCGTGGTCGTGGTCGCGGTCAGACGAGCGACGATCGCGGGTGAGCCCGCACAGGTCGGCGAACGCGCCCAGCATCCGGAGCTCGCGATCACGGACCTCGGGATGCATCGCGTCGTCAGCCCGGTGCTGGCCGCTGACCGGCACCGCCTCGGCCCCGTCCCCGCTGGCGTCGGCAGGAGCGGCTTCGTCCGTGACGTCGAAGCCCAGCAACATGGCCTCGAGCACGTCGAGCCGGGTGGTGGTGTCCGAGCCGTCGACCGGCACCACCGTCTCGTGCGCGAAGGAGAGCCGTCGTCGCAGGCGGTCGCCGGCCTCGGTGTCGGTCGATCTGACGGAGTGGGCGGCCACGCGCAGGAGCGGTGCACCGGCGTCGACCTGCGTGTTGGGCGTCACCAGGACCTCCTGGACCACCCCGTCGGCTGCAGCGACCACGGCCGTCTCCATCTTCATCGCCTCCACCACGGCCAGCCGCTGCCCAGCCCGTACCTCGTCGCCGGGGGCGACATCGACGGACACGACGAGCGCCACCGCCGGTGACCGGACCAGGCCACCGTCGTCTCGCGACAGCCGATGAGCCACGCCATCGACCTCCACGAGGTGCGCACCACGCAGGGCTTGGGACACGACCCGGTGGCTGCTGCGTCCGACGGTGAGGCGACCCCGGCCTTCGCCGAGGCGCTCGAGCACGACGTCAGCCACCACGCCATCGAGGCGCAGCCGGTACCAGCCGTTCAGGTCGCCGGTCGCGACGTGGACCCGGTGCTCCCCTCCCCGCCAGCGGAGCTCGACCTCGTGACCGATCTCGGTGTCGGCCTCCGGTCGGCCCCTCGCCGACGCGCTGAGGAACCGGAGACGATCGAGCTCACTCTCGGCCTCGTGCACGTCGACGGCCGCCACCATCAGGGCGATCTCGGCGAAGCGGTCCGAACGGTGCTCGTTCGCCCCCGTGAGCCGGTCGAGCCACCCGGTGTCGGCAGTCCCCGCGACGACCTCCGGTCGGTCGACGATGTCGAGGAGGAACGACTTGTTGGTGGTACCGCCCTCGACGAGCACGGTCGTCTGCGACAGCGCACGCTGCAGCCGGGTGCGGGCCGCGGCACGATCCGGACCCCAGGCGATGATCTTGGCGATCATCGAGTCGTAGTCCGGTGAGATCTCGTCGCCGGCGGCCACCCCCGTGTCCACCCGGATGCCGGGTCCGTTGGGCAGGACGAGCGATTCGATGCGCCCCGGGGCCGGAGCGAAGCCGGCATCGGGGTCCTCGGCGTTGAGCCTGGCCTCGAAGGCGTGACCGCGTGGTGCGGGGCAGTCGCCGTCGAGCCGGCCGCCCATGGCCACGTGGAGCTGCAACTGGACGAGGTCGATACCCACCGTGACCTCGGTGACCGGATGCTCGACCTGCAGGCGCGTGTTCACCTCGAGGAAGGCGACCAGGTACTCGGCAGGATCGTAGAGGAACTCGACCGTGCAAGCGTTGCGGTAGTCGGCGTCCCGAGCGATCCGCACCGCAGCGTCGCGGAGTCGCTTCTCCAGATCCGGGTCGAGGACGCTGGAATGCGACTCCTCGATGACCTTCTGGTTCCGCCGTTGGATCGAGCAGTCGCGCACCCCCGGCGCCCAGACCGTCCCGTGGTCGTCGGCGATGATCTGGACCTCGACGTGGCGGGCGGCGGTGACCACCCGCTCGAGGAAGACGGTGGGATCCCCGAACGACGACGCGCCTTCGGAGCGGGCGCGTTCCACAGCGCCTGCCAGTTCGTCGGGGTGGTCCACACGGCGGATGCCGCGACCACCACCCCCGGCTGCGGCCTTGACCATCAGCGGGTAGCCGATCCGACCGGCGGCCGCCATGGCCTCGTCGAGCGTCTCGACCGGGCCGCCGCTCCAGGGCGCCATCGGCACGCCGGCGTCCTCGGCGAGGCGCTTGGCCGCGATCTTGTCGCCGAGCAGGCGCATCACGTCGCCGGACGGGCCGATGAACGTGACGCCAGAGCGGTCGCAGAGATCGGCGAACTCGGCCCGCTCGGCCACGAAGCCCCATCCCACCCAGGCTGCATCGGCACGAGCGGCGAGCAGCGCCGCCTCCAGCAGCGCGAGGTCGAGGTAGGGCGAACCCGCGGATCGCCGGCTGGCCGCCACGACGAGGTCGTCGAAACAGATGGCCTCGTCCGCCTCCCGGACGAACATGGCCCGCCGCTCGGCCGCGGTGTGGAGGGCGATGGTCACCAGCGGCGTACCGAACTCACGGGCGGCGTGGACGAGACGCATCGCCGCCTCCCCCCGATTGACGATCGCGACGCGACGGAAGCTCCTCACGGGTGTCAGACCCTCACCCCATCACCGGGTTACAGCCGCCCCGGACGCGGGATCACCGTCCGGCCGAGGGCCAGTCGTCGGGGGGTTCGTTCGTGCGCTCGGCCAGCGGGGGATCCCAGTGCCCGTCGACGTGGCGACGGACCACGGCGCCGGGAACGCCGGCCACCACCGACCGGTCGGGTATCTCGCCCCGCACCACGGATCCCGCTGCGACCGTCACGTGTTCGCCGATGGTGGTGCCCGGCAGGATCACCACGCCGGCGCCGATCCAGCTCCCCGATCCGATGCGCACCGGCGCCTCGTGGGGCCACTGCGCGGCGATGGGCCGGGTGACGTCGTCGTAGGCGTGGTTGTGGTCGGTGACGTAGAGATCGGGCGCCGTGGTCACGTCGTCTCCGATCTCGATGCCGACGCGAGCGACGAAGGAGGCGTTCCGACCGATGTTGCACCGGTCGCCGAAGCGCAGCACGGGCGGCAGCGACGGATCGAGGCGCTCGCCGAAGAGCCCCACGGACATCGACACGTGGGGCCCGATCAGGGTGCGGGCACCGATCTCGATCCAGTGCTCGCCGAAGCGGGCACCGGGCGGGAACGCGATCATCGATCCAAGGCCCATGGCGCGGAAGCGGCGCCCGTGGGCATCGTCCGGCGACGTGGCCCCCACGGCACAGATCCACTCCCAGCTCCGCTGGATGACTGCAGCTGCCGCGTTGCGGGTGCGCGGCGAGAGCTCACCGGGGCGGAACATCCGGGCGACCGTACCCGCGGCGGGCACACTGGCTGCGTGCCGTCCCGACTCGTCGACTTCCTCCCGCCGTCCGCCGACGGCCCGGCCGACGGCGACGCTCTGCTGCTGGCGATGACCGAGTGGGCCATCGACTCCGGCCTGGAGCTGTACCCCCACCAGGAGGAGGCCATCCTCGAGCTGCTGTCGGGGAGCAACGTGATCCTGGCCACGCCGACGGGGTCCGGGAAGTCGCTCGTGGCCCTGGCCGCGCACGCCCGCTCGGTCGCAGCCCACCGCAGCGGGCACCGCGGTCGGTCGTGGTACACGGCACCGGTCAAGGCCCTCGTGTCGGAGAAGTTCTTCGACCTCTGCCAGCAGTTCGGTCCCGAGAACGTAGGTCTGCTCACCGGTGATTCGGCGGTGAACGCCGACGCACCGATCATCTGCTGCACCACCGAGATCCTCGCCCACGTGGCCCTCAAGGACGGCGTGGAGGCGGATGCCGAGACCGTCGTGCTCGACGAGTTCCACTACTACGGCGATCCTGATCGTGGGTGGGCGTGGCAGGTGCCGCTCCTGGAGCTGCCCCAGGCCTCGTTCCTGCTCCTGTCGGCCACGCTCGGGGACGTGCGGTTCTTCCGCGAAGACCTGACGCGGCGCACGGGACGGCCGACGGCACTGATCGACGACGCGGTCCGTCCCGTCCCGCTGCGATTCGAGTACCACCGCACACTGCTGCACCACACCGTCGAGCAACTGGTGGCCACGGACGCCGCACCGCTGTACCTGGTGAACTTCAGCCAGAAGGACGCCGTTGCCCAGGCGTCGGCGATGGCGAGCGTGACCAAGCTCGACGACGAGGCCAAGGCCGTGGTCAGCGAGGCCCTCGCCGAGGCCAAGATCCCGGCTGGCTTCGGACGCGATCTCGCCCGCCTGCTCCGCAACGGCGTCGGCGTGCACCACGCAGGAATGCTCCCCCGCTACCGGCGTCTGGTCGAGAAGCTGACCCAGAAGGGTGTGCTCAAGGTCATCTCCGGGACCGACACCCTGGGGGTCGGGGTCAACCTGCCGATCCGCACCGTGGTGCTCACCCGGCTCTACAAGTACGACGGCATCGCGAACCGGTTGCTCACCGCTCGGGAGTTCCATCAGATCGCCGGTCGGGCCGGGCGAGCGGGGTACGACACCGAGGGTCTCGTGGTGGCCCTCGCGCCGGACCACGTGGCCGAGAACGAAGCGGCAGAGTCGAAGGCGGCCGACGACCCCAAGAAGAAGCGGAAGCTCAAGAAGTCGTCGCCTCCACGAGGCTTCGTGCATTACGACGAGGAGACCTTCGAGAAGCTGCAGGCGGCCATCCCGGAACCACTCGAATCGTCGTTCAAGATGACCCCCGGCATGCTCATGCAGCTCCTCGACCGACCGGGCGATGCATGGGTGCACGGACGTTCGCTCCTGCTCGGCAGCCACGAGCCCCGCGAACGACAGCGGCGCCACGTGCGACAGACGCTCAACCTCTACAAGGCACTGCGCACCGCGGGCGTCGTTCGCGGCCTCGACGAGCCCGATCGCTACGGGCGCTTCGTCGAGGTCGACCACCGCCTCCAGGACGAGTTCGCGCTCGACCAGCTCCTGGCCCCGTTCCTGCTCCACGCCGTGCCCCAGCTCGACACCGACGACGACGGGTACGCCCTGGCCATGCTGGCCCTGGTGGAGGCCGTGGTCGACAACCCCATGCCGATCCTCATGGCCCAGAAGGACAAGGCCAAGGACGAGGCCATGGCCGCGATGAAGGCCGCGGGCGTCGAGTACGACCAACGCATCGAAGAACTCGACAAGATCAACTTCCCGCAGCCGATGCGGGAGCAGATCTACGATGTCTTCGACCGCTGGCGAGTGGCGAACCCGTGGATCGGCGACCGCAACATCGCGCCGAAGGGCGTGGTGCGCGACCTGTGGGACCGGGCCATGGACTTCCCGTCCTTCGTCCGCCACTACGGCATCAAGCGTTCCGAGGGGCTCCTGCTGCGGTACCTCTCCGACGTCTACAAGACGATGAATCGCAGCGTCCCAGACGAGGCCAAGACCGACGAGGTCCGTGAGCTCCTCGACTGGCTGGGCGCGGTCATCCGCGCCACCGACTCCTCCCTCGTCGACGAGTGGACCGCCCTGTTCGATCCCGCGACACCCGACGCCGACGTCACGTCGATCCGGGAGATGGAAGACCGCGCCCCCGACGTCACCTCCGATCGACGGGCCTTCCGGGCCCTGGTGCGCACCCGTGTCTTCCGCTGGGTGCAGTACGCGGCCACCGGGCAGTGGACGGCATGGTCCGAGGACCTCACCGAGATCGGCGACCGAGGCTGGAACGAACGCAAGCTCCAAGAATTGTTCGAGCAGTACTTCGAGGAGCACGGCTCCATCGGCATCGACGGCGACGCCCGGGGCCCCCATCGCTTCCTCGTCGCCGATGAGGGCAACGACGCCGGCGGGGGGACGTGGAACGTCGAACAGATCCTGGTCGACCCCGAGGGCCACGACGAGTGGTACCTGGCCGTGACGGTCGACCTGGCCGCCAGCGCGGAGGCCGGCGACGTGGCGGCCAGCCTCGATGGGCTCCGGCGCCGCTGAGGTCGCGCCAGCACCGGTCGCGCGAGGATCGATCCGTGCCTCGGCTCCTCGTCGTCCACCACACCCCCTCGCCGTCGGTCCACGACATGGTCGGTGCCGTCCTCGACGGCGCCCGCACCGAGGGCCTCGAGGGCGTGGAGGTGACATCGCGAGCCGCGCTGTCGTGCGTCGCGGTCGATGTCCTCGCCGCCGACGGGTACGTGCTCGTCACCCCCGCCAACCTCGGGACCATGGCCGGGGCGCTCAAGCACTTCTTCGACACCATCTACTACCCGTGCCTCGACGAGACCCGGGGCCGGCCGTTCGGTTGCGCCGTACACGGCAACAACGACGTCGACGGCGCATTGCGCGACATCGACAAGATCATCACGGGACTGGGATGGAGCCAGGCCGCCGCGCACGTCCGTGTGCTCGACCGGCCCGACCAGGCAGCCCGGGATGCCTGCTGGAACCTCGGAGCCACGGTGGCCGCCAGCCTCCTGGACTGAGGTCCTCTCGGGAGGACCCACGGCCGGGCCGATCGGGCCATGTACCGAGCCGAGAACGCCGGCGGTGGCCACGTCGAGGTGGAGGGCGCCGGTTTCGATCGGCCTGCGCCTTCGCAGTAGTCTTCTTCCACTGCCGTTGGGCCAACGACGTCCCATGTTGCAGAGCCTGAACGACGCCCAGCGTCTCCGACTCTCCACGGGATCCCACATGAACCAGCTCCCCGCCCCCCAGGGCCTCTATGACCCCGCGTACGAACACGATGCCTGTGGCGTCGCCTTCGTCGTCGACATGCACGGCCGCAAGACCCACGACATGGTCCAGCGGGGCCTGCAGTCGCTGTGCAACCTCGACCACCGGGGTGCCACCAACGCCGAGGACAACGTCGGCGACGGCGCCGGGATCCTCACCCAGATCCCCGATCGACTCTTCCGTGCGGTGTGCGACTTCGAGCTCCCGGCGGCCGGCGCCTACGCGGTCGGTCTGGCCTTCCTGCCCGGCGACCGAGCCGAGGCCGACGCCGCGGCCACGGCCATCGAGAAGCTGGTCGACGCCGAGGGCCTGACCCTCCTGGGCTGGCGCGACGTCCCGATCGACGACTCCACCATCGGATCGATGGCTCGCGACGCCGAACCGACCTTCCGCCAGCTCTTCGTCGCCGGCGACTCGGGCGGCGATGCGTTGACGGGCATCGACCTCGACCGGCGGGCGTTCGTCCTGCGCAAGCGGGTGGAGCACGAGACCGAGCCCGACATCTACTTCCCGTCGCTGTCCTCGCGGACCATCGTCTACAAGGGGATGCTCACCCCGAACCAGCTCGAGCAATTCTTCCCCGATCTGCACGACGAGCGGTTCGAGACCGCCTTGGCGCTGGTCCACTCCCGGTTCTCCACCAACACCTTTCCCTCGTGGCCGCTGGCCCACCCGTACCGGATGGTGGCCCACAACGGTGAGATCAACACGGTGCAGGGCAACGAGAACTGGCTCCGGGCCCGTGAGGGGTCCTTCGAGAGCCCGCGCTTCGAGGGTTCCCTCGAGCGGGCCTACCCGGTGATGACCGCCGGTGCGTCCGACACCGCACGCTTCGACGAGTGCCTGGAACTGCTCCACCTCGCCGGACGCAGCCTCCCCCACGCGGTGTTGATGATGATCCCGGAGGCGTGGGAGAACCACGAGACGATGCCCGATTGGCTGCGGGCCTTCTACCAGTTCCACGCCTCGCTGATGGAGCCCTGGGACGGCCCCGCGTCCATCGCCTTCACCGACGGAGCGATCATCGGCGCCGTCCTCGACCGCAACGGTCTCCGGCCCAGCCGCTACTGGGTCACCGAGGACGGCCTCGTCGTCATGGCATCCGAGGTCGGGGTCCTCGACATCGACCAGTCGAAGGTGGTGCGCAAGGGTCGCCTGCAGCCGGGACGCATGTTCCTCGTCGACACCGACCAGGGACGCATCGTGGAGGACGAGGAGATCAAGCGCGAGCTCGGTCACGCCCAGCCGTACGACGACTGGCTGCACGAAGGGCTCGTCCGCCTCGAGGACCTGCCCTCGCGCTTCCTGCTCACGCCGCAGCACTCCTCGGTCGTGAAGCACCAACGGGTCTTCGGCTACACGGCGGAGGAGCTCAAGATCCTCCTCGGCCCCATGGCCCAGAACGGCTACGAGCCCATCGGGTCGATGGGATCCGACACACCGGTTGCCGTGCTCTCGGACCGCTCACGCCTCCTCTTCGACTACTTCACCCAGCAGTTCGCCCAGGTCACGAACCCGCCGCTCGATGCCATCCGCGAGGAGATGGTGACGTCGATGTCGTCGGTGATCGGCCCGGAGGCCAACCTGCTCCACCCCGGGCCGGCGTCCTGCCGCCAGATCGAACTCCCGACGCCGATCATCTCGAACGAGGAGCTGGCCAAGCTCCTCTACATCAACGACGACGACGACATGGCCCAGTTCAAGCCGTTCGCCATCGACGGGCTGTATCCCGTATCCGAGGGTGGCGAGGGGATGCGGGCTGCGATCGCCGACGTCAATCGGCGGGTGTCGGAGGCGATCACCGGGTCCGACGGAGAAGGCGGCGCCAAGATCATCATCCTCTCCGACCGGCACTCGAGTGCCGACCTCGCCCCGATCCCGTCGCTCCTGCTCACGGCCGCCGTGCACCACCACCTCGTCCGGGACAAGAGCCGCACCAAGGTCGGCCTCGTGGTCGAGTGCGGCGACGCTCGCGAGGTGCATCACATGGCGCTGCTGTGCGGCTACGGCGCCGGCGCCATCAACCCGTACTTGGCCTTCGAGACCATCGACGACCTCATCGAGGGCGGCTACATCAACAACATCAGCTCCCGCCAGGCGCACCGCAACTACACCAAGGCGTGCACCAAGGGCGTCCTCAAGATCATGTCCAAGATGGGCATCTCGACGATCGCGTCGTACACGGGCGCCCAGATCTTCGAAGCGGTGGGCCTCGGCCAAGACCTGGTCGACGAGTACTTCACCGGCACCACGTCCAAGCTCGGCGGCATCGGCCTCGACGTGATCGCCGAGGAGGTGCGGCGTCGTCACGAGTTCGCCTATCTCGACAACCCGTCCGAGGCCGCGCACCGCGACCTCTGGATGGGTGGCGAGTACCAGTGGCGTCGTGAGGGCGAGTACCACCTCTTCAACCCCGAGACCGTCTACAAGCTCCAGCACGCCACCCGCGAGGGATCCTTCGACATCTTCAAGGAGTACACCCAGCGCGTCAACGACCAGGCCGAGCGGGTGGCCACCCTCCGTGGCCTGTTCGGCTTCAAGACCGGTGACCGCGAGCCCGTCCCCCTCGACGAGGTCGAGCCGGCCAGCGAGATCGTCACGCGCTTCTCCACCGGTGCCATGTCGTACGGCTCCATCTCGGAGGAAGCGCACACCACGCTGGCCATCGCCATGAACCGACTCGGTGCGAAGTCGAACACCGGCGAAGGCGGTGAGGACGTCGAGCGGTACGAGACGATGCCAAACGGCGACTCCAAGCGCTCGTCGATCAAGCAGGTCGCCTCCGGCCGCTTCGGCGTGACCGCCAACTACCTGACCAACAGCGACGACATCCAGATCAAGATGGCCCAGGGCGCCAAGCCCGGCGAGGGCGGGCAGCTGCCGGGCCAGAAGGTGTGGCCCTGGATCGCCAAGACCCGCTACTCCACGCCGGGCGTGGGGCTCATCTCCCCGCCGCCGCACCACGACATCTACTCGATCGAGGATCTCAAGCAGCTGATCCACGATCTGAAGAACGCCAACCCCACCGCACGCGTCCACGTGAAGCTGGTGTCGGAGGTCGGCGTGGGCACCGTGGCGGCCGGTGTGTCAAAGGCCAAGGCCGACGTCGTCCTCATCTCCGGCCACGACGGCGGCACCGGCGCCTCCCCCCTGAACTCGCTCAAGCACGCCGGCACACCCTGGGAGCTCGGTCTGGCGGAGACGCAGCAGACCCTGATCATGAACGGCCTGCGCGACCGGATCGTGGTCCAGACCGACGGTCAGCTCAAGACCGGTCGTGACGTGATGATCGCCACGTTGCTCGGCGCCGAGGAGTACGGGTTCGCCACCGCGCCGCTCGTGGTCATGGGCTGCATCATGATGCGCGTCTGCCACCTCGACACCTGTCCGGTCGGCGTCGCCACCCAGAACCCCGCACTCCGCGAGCGGTTCAACGGCCAGGCCGACCACGTCGTGAACTTCATGACCTTCATCGCCGAGGAGGTGCGCGAGCTGCTCGCCGAGCTCGGTTTCCGCACCCTCGAGGAGGCCATCGGCCGGGTCGACCTGCTCGACGTCTCCGCAGCCGTCGAACACTGGAAAGCCGACGGGCTCGATCTGTCGAAGATCCTCCACGTGCCCGAGAGCCCGTGGGACCAGGACCGGCACTGCACGAAGGTGCAGGACCACGCCATCGGCCTCGCCCTCGACAACGACCTCATCGAGATGGCCCAGGATGCCATCGAGCGCAAGGAGCCGGTGGCCATCGAGCTGCCGATCGAGAACCGCAACCGCACCGTCGGCACGATGCTCGGCCACGAGATCGCCAAGCGGTACGGCGAAGACGGCCTGCCCGACGACACCATCCAGGTGCGCCTCACCGGCTCCGCCGGCCAGAGCTTCGGGGCGTTCGTGCCTCGAGGCGTCACCATGCGCCTGTACGGCGACGCCAACGACTACCTCGGCAAGGGCCTCTCCGGTGGGCGACTCGTGGTACGTCCCCCCGAGGACAGCCATCCCAAACTCGTCGCCGAGGAGAACATCATCGCCGGCAACGTCATCCTCTACGGGGCGACGGCTGGCGAGGTGTACATCCGGGGCGTCGTGGGCGAGCGGTTCTGCGTGCGCAACTCGGGTGCCGTTGCCGTGGTCGAGGGCGTGGGCGACCACGCGTGCGAGTACATGACCGGCGGCCGGGCGGTGATCCTCGGCGGGACCGGGCGCAACTTCGGCGCCGGCATGTCCGGTGGCATCGCCTACGTGTACGACCCGGACGACCTGTTCCACCGGAACCTCAACAACGAGATGGTCGACCTCGACCCCCTCGCCGAGGACGACCAGGAGTGGGTGCGTGACCGGGTCCGACTCCACCTGCAGGAGACCAACTCGGCGGTCGCGCAGCGGATCCTCGACCGCTGGTACAAGAACGTGCGCCACTTCAAGAAGGTCATGCCCAAGGACTTCAAGCGGGTGCTGACCGCCATCGACCGGGCCGAGGCCGAGGGTGCCGACGTCGACGAAGCGATCATGGCCTCGGCCGCGCTGGACAAGGAGTAACGGGACATGGCTGACATCAAGGGCTTCCTCAAGCACGGACGCGAGCTCCCGGCCCGGCGGCCGGTGCCGGTTCGCATCAAGGACTGGAAGGAGGTCTACGAGGACTTCCCCGAGGACCACCTCCAGACCCAGGCCAGCCGGTGCATGGACTGCGGCATCCCGTTCTGCAACAACGGCTGCCCGCTCGGCAACCTCATCCCCGACTGGAACGACCTCGTCTGGCGGGATCACTGGCGCGACGCCATCGACCGGCTCCACGCCACCAACAACTTCCCCGAGTTCACGGGCCGGTTGTGCCCGGCTCCCTGCGAGGGGGCGTGCGTGCTCGGCATCAACCAGGATCCGGTGACCATCAAGCAGGTGGAGGTCGAGATCGTCGACCGTGCCTTCGAGGAAGGCTGGGTGACCCCCGTGTTGCCCGAGTCGAGGACCGGCAAGCGGGTCGCCGTCGTCGGTTCCGGTCCGGCCGGACTGGCCGCCGCCCAGCAGCTCACCAGGGCCGGCCACGACGTCGTGGTGTTCGAGCGGGCCGATCGCATCGGTGGGCTCCTGCGCTACGGCATCCCGGAGTTCAAGATGGAGAAGCGCCACATCGATCGCCGTCTCGAGCAGATGCGGGCCGAGGGCACCGAGTTCCGCACCGAGGCGAACGTGGGCGGCAACGTCCCGATCGACGAGCTGCAGCGCGACTTCGACGTCATCGTCCTCGCCGGCGGCGCCACCGAGGCCCGTGACCTCCCCATCCCCGGACGTGAGCTGGACGGCATCCACCAGGCGATGGAATACCTGCCGTGGGCCAACAAGGCCCAGGAGGGCGACCTCGCGATCGATGAGGTCCCGATCAGCGCTGCGGGCAAGACCGTCGTCATCATCGGTGGCGGCGACACCGGCGCGGACTGCCTCGGCACCTCCCACCGCCAGGGAGCCGCCGAGGTCCACCAGTTCGAGATCATGCCGCGACCACCGGACGAGCGTGCCCAGGACAACCCGTGGCCGACCTACCCGATGACCTACAAGGTCTCGTCTGCCCACGAGGAGGGCGGCGACCGGGTCTACAGCGTGAACACCGAGGAGTTCCTCGGCGACGGCAACGGCAACCTGCGGGCCCTGCGCGCCAACGAGGTCGAGCTCGTCGACGGGAAGTTCACCAAGGTCGAGGGCTCCGAGTTCGAGCTCGAGTGCGAGCTCGTGTTGCTGGCCATGGGTTTCACCGGCCCGGAGAGCTCCTTGCCCGATCAGCTCGGTGTCGAGCGCGACGCCCGCTCGAACGTGGCCCGCGACGACCACTACGCCACCAACGTCGACGGGGTCTACGTCTGCGGCGACATGGGACGGGGCCAGAGCCTCATCGTGTGGGCCATCGCCGAGGGGCGGGCCTGCGCCGCCGCCGTGGACGGCCAGCTCATGGGGGCCACGGCGCTGCACTCGCCGGTCGAACCGTCGGCCCGACCCCTCGTCTGATCCCATCCGTTCGGTCGCACCTTTGGGCAAACTGTCTGCCATATGCGGGAGATGGGGAACAGATCGCGCTGGAGATCGTTGATCCACAGCATGAAGACAACACTGAAGGCCGTGATCACTGCCGCCACCGTGATCCTGATCTCGGGCCTGGCCGTGACCATGTTCGGTCTGCCCGGCCTCCCCAACCCGTTCGGCGAGGAGACCGTGGTACGCGATCACGCCGCCGTCCTGCAGTCGATCGAGGACATGAGCGAGTACCGCGCCGCCAGCGGCGAGTACCAGGTCGTCATCGACATCGAGGACGACACGCGCTTCGTCCCCAGCTTCCTGAAGGGTGAGCGGACCACGTTCCTCGCCCAGGGCACGGTGGATGCCCTCGTCGACCTCGGCGGCATCGATGAAGAATCGGTGATCGTGGGTGAGGACGGCAGTGTCACCGTCATCCTTCCGCCGGCCACGCTCGCTGACCCGGAGGTGGACCACGAGGCGAGCGCCGTGCTCGACCGCGACCGGGGAGTCCTCGACCGCGTGGGCGGGGTGTTCTCCGACGCGCCGACATCGGAGAAGGAGCTGTACCTCGAGGCGGAAGACCGCCTGGCCGAGGCGGCTGACGGCAGCGAGCTGCTCGAGACCGCTCAGGACAACACGACCACCATGATCGAGGACCTCTTCGTCGCCGCCGGCTTCGACGACGTGCGCGTCGTGTACCGCGGCGGCGTAGACGACCTCAGTTGACGTCTCGCTGACGTCGCGGGCCGGCCCGTTGTCGGGCTCCGTCAGGCCCGCTAGCGTCTCCGGCACCGCCCTGAACCCTGCGGATGCACCGAACACAGACACAGGAGCACTCATGGGTCCAGCGCAGCATCTCTCCCTTCCCGTGAGGGCTGCCCCGGGGGGCGCACGATGACCTCGTGGATCTTCCCGGCCTCGGCCGGCGACGTCGACGGCCAGCCCGTCCCGGCCGACTTCCTGTCGATCACGCTCGAGATGCGCGGTGCCAGCACGGTCGTGGTCCTCGACGGCGTGGTGTGTGCCTACACGTCGCCCCACCTCGACGCCGAGCTCCACAAGATCGAAGCCCTCGATCGACACCGCCTGGTCGTCGACGCGCACAGCGTGCGTACCTTGTCCTCCGACGGGCTGGCCGTGCTCGTCGACCACGCCGAGCGCTGCACGACGGCCGGCGGAGAGCTCGTCATCCGGGAGCCGAGCCCCGTCACCCGGCGTGTGCTCTCGGCGTGTGACCTCGAGCGCCTGATCGAACCGTCGATCCGGTGATCACTGCGTGAGCAGCGTTTCCGGGCCGCGTCTGGTCCGCCGGGCTACGGTCCCCGGTCGGCCCAGACGGTGACGGATCGGATCGGATCGGAGGAGGGCGCAGGTGCACATCAGTCAGGAGACGCTCGACCGTTCGATCCAGAGGCTCAGCCGCATCCAGACCGAGCAGAGCGCCTCGCTGGAGGAGTCACTCGAGCAGATGATCGACTCGGTCACCTCGATGTTCGGTCTCACCGGGGCCGGGCTGATGCTCCTGGACGACGACCAGCTCCTGCACTCGGTCCTCGCCACCGACGCCCTGGGCTGGGAGCTGGAGCACGCCCAGGAGCGCGTGGGCGAGGGGCCGTGCGTCGAGACGTTGGTCTACTGCCACGTCATCTCGACCCAGAGCGTCCTCGAGGACGAGCGCTGGCCCCAGCTGTCGGCCGAACTGGCCGACTCCGACATCGGCGCCGTCCTCGGCGTCCCGATCCGACTCGCCAACGTCACCGTGGGCGCCCTGAACGTCTACGTCGACGGACAGCACGAGTGGGACGCCAGCGATCAGCACGCTCTCCAGACCTACGGGTCGATCGTGGAGGCCCACCTCGCGACGGCGCTCTTCGCCGAGCACCATGCGGAGCTGGCGGGCCAGCTCCAACAGGCCCTCGACACCCGCGTCCCGATCGAGCGCTGCGTGGGACTGCTCATGGGTCGCCACGGCCTCGACGCCGTCGCCGCCTTCAACCAACTGCGCAGCCAGGCCCGATCCGAACGGCGCAAGGTGCACGACGTCGCCGAGGAGATCCTCGCGGGGCACGGATGACGACGCCGGCCTCGGCGGACGATCCCATGGCGACCTCGTGGGTGCCGGGCAGCATGGGTTCGGGATTCCCCATCCAGAACCTCGCATTCGGCGCCTGTCGGGTGGCAAACCACCGGTTCCTCGGCGTGCGCATCGGCGCATCGACCCTCGACCTTCGCGCCGTGGCCGACGCCGGCGGCTTCGACGGTCTCGCCTCCAGCGTCCGAGACGCCCTGCGAGCTGACGACCTCGGACCCCTGCTGGCCGAAGGCAGGCCGACCTGGACGGCCGTGCGGCAGCGGCTGGGCGCGCTCCTCGTCGCCGGCTCCGCTGATCAGGACACGATCTCCCCGTACCTCGTACCCGTCGACGACGTGGAGCTGGGGCTCCCGTTCCCCGTGGCCGACTTCGTGGACTTCTACTCGTCGATCGACCATGCGTCGAACATCGGGCACATGTTCCGACCCGATGCCGAACCGCTCCTCCCCAACTGGCGTCACCTGCCCGTCGGGTACCACGGCCGGGCCGGCACGGTCGTGGTCAGCGGCACACCGGTGGTGCGGCCGAGCGGGCAGCGCCTCGAGGACGGCGCGGTCGTGTTCGGTCCCAGCACGAAGCTCGACATCGAGCTCGAGGTGGGATTCGTCCTCGGCGGGACCAGCCGGCCGGGCCATCCAGTCGACATCGCAGAGGCCCGCGAGCACGTGTTCGGTGTCGTGCTGCTCAACGATTGGAGTGCCCGGGACATCCAGTCGTGGGAGTACGTGCCCCTGGGGCCGTTCCTCGGCAAGTCGTTCGCCACGACGATTTCCGGCTGGGTCGTGCCGATCGATGCCCTCGACCCGTTCCGGGTCCCCGGTCCGGACCAGGACCCGCCGGTGCTCCCCTACCTGGAGCGGGTGGACCGGTGGGGACTCGACCTCGCCCTGTCGGTCGATCTTCGTCCCGCCGGTGCCACCGTGGCGACCACGATCTGCGAGGTCGGGTTCGCCGGCACCTACTGGACGCCCGACCAGCAACTCGCCCATCTCACGGTCAACGGCGCCACGGTCCGGCCTGGCGACCTCTTCGGGTCGGGCACGGTCTCCGGCCCGGCGGTCGGCCAGCGGGGCTCGTTGATCGAGGCCAGCTGGAACGGCGCCGAACCAGTCGCGGTTGCGGGCGATGCGCGCAGCTTCCTCGCCGACGGCGACGAGGTGGTTCTCCGGGGACACGCGTCGCGGCCAGGGACCCCTCGCATCGATCTCGGCGATGTGACCGGCACGGTCGTCGCCAGCGCGGCGCGTCTGGACTCGGACCCCTCGGGACAGCGAGACTCGCGGTCGTGACGAGCACCGAATCCCTGCGCGCCCCGCTCGCCGAGGAGCCCTTCTCGGTCGCCACCGAGAGCGACTCGGCCACCCGGACGTTCAGCACCTCGATCCTGATCTCGGCCGTCCGGTGCCTGCTCACCTACATCGTGTTCCCGTGGCTGCTCCCGGCCTTCGGCTTCGTCGGCGGTGTCGGCCCCGGCATCGGTCTCGTCATCGGGCTGGTTGCCATCGGATTCAACGTGGCCAGCATCCGCCGGTTCTGGCGGGCCGACCACCAGTGGAAGGTCCCGGTGAGCGCACTCAACGCCAGTGTGATCGTGCTGCTCACCGTGCTGGTCGTGATGGACCTGCAGGACCTCGTCGGCTGATCAGCGGCTGATCAGGCCGCGGCCTCGGCTTTCTCCTCTGCCGGCGCCGACGTCCGGATGAGGTGGTCGAAGGCCGACAGCGCTGCCGTCGAACCGGCACCGAGCGAGATGACGATCTGCTTGTACGGGACGGTCGTGCAGTCGCCGGCGGCGAAGACCCCCGGGACCGAGGTCCGGCCCCGCTCGTCGATGACAACCTCATTGCGGTCGGACAGCTCCACGGACCCTTCGAGCCACTCGGTGTTGGGCAGCAGGCCGATCTGGATGAACACGCCGTCGAGAACGAGGCGGTGTTCGGCACCGGTCTCCCGATCGAGGTACACGAGCCCGTCGACCACGTTGCCGTCACCGGTGATCTCGGTCGTCTGGGCGCTGAGGACGACATCGACGTTGGGGAGGCTGCGGAGCTTGCGCTGCAGCACGTCGTCGGCGATGAGCGAGCCGGTGAACTCGACCACCGTGACGTGCCCCACGATCCCGGCCAGGTCGATGGCGGCCTCCACACCGGAGTTCCCGCCACCGACCACGGCGATGTCCTTCCCCTTGTAGAAGGGTCCGTCGCAGTGGGGACAGAAGTGCACGCCCTTGTTCTTGTACTCGGACTCACCCGCCACGCCGAGGTTGCGCCACCGGGCGCCGGTCGACACCACGACCGAGCGGGCATGCAGGCTGGCGCCGCTCTCGAGGACGACCTCGACCAGGCCGCCCTCCTCGGTCGCCGGGACGAGCTCGGCAGCCCGCTGGAGGTTCATGACGTCGACGTCGTATTCGTTGACGTGGGCCTCGAGGGCGGCGACCAGCTTCGGGCCCTCGGTGTACGGGACGGAGATGAGGTTCTCGATACCCATGGTGTCGCCCACCTGCCCGCCGAAGCGCGCCGCCACCAAGCCGGTGCGGATGCCCTTGCGGGAGGCATAGACGCCAGCCGCGGCGCCGGCGGGTCCGCCGCCGACGACCAGCACGTCGAACGGCTCCTTGGCCGCGATCTCCTCCGTTGCACGCTCGGCACTCCCCGAGTCGAGCCTGGTGAGGATCTCGTCGAGGCTCATGCGCCCCTGCCCGAACAGCTCGCCGTCGAGGAAGACTGCGGGAACGGCCATGACCTGGCGCGACTCGGCCTCGTCCTGGAAGGCAGCCCCGTCGATGGCGACGTGGCTGATGCTCGGATTGAGCACACTCATCACATTCAAGGCCTGCACGACCTCGGGGCAGTTCTGACACGAGAGCGAGAAGAACGTCTCGAAGCGGTGCTCGCCGCCGAGGTTCCGGATCGCCTCGGCTGTCTCGTCGGCGACCCTGGGTGGGTGACCACCGACGTGCAGGAGGGCGAGCACCAGGGAGGTGAATTCGTGGCCGAGCGGCACGCCGGCGAAGTCGACGCGCACGTCGGTACCGGCGCGGGTGATGGCGAACGAGGGTCGGCGTTCGTCATCACCGTCGATGCGCAACGTGACTACGTCGGACATGTGGGCGATCTCGGTGAGCAGGGAACGCAGCTCGTGCGACCTGTCACCGTCGTCGAGCGAGGCGACGAGTTCGACGGGCATCGTCACGTTGGCGAGATGGGTGCGGAGCTGCTCCGCCAGGGTGGGGTCGAGCATGAGGGTCTCCCTTCCTCAGATCTTGCCGACGAGGTCCAGCGACGGAGCGAGGGTGGCCTCACCCTCTTCCCACTTGGCCGGGCAGACCTCGTCGGGGTTGTTGCGGACGTAGATGGCGGCCTTCACCTTGCGGAGGAGCTCTGCCGCGTTCCGGCCGACGCCCTCCGGGGTGATCTCGACCATCTGGATGACGCCATCGGGATCGATGACGAACGTGCCCCGGTCGGCGACGCCCTCGGCAGGACGCATGTTCTCGAAGTTGTTGGTGATCGTCCCGGTGGGATCGCCGATCATGGCGTACTGGATCGTGCCGATCGTCTCGGAGGAGGCATGCCACGCCTTGTGCACGAAGTGCGTGTCGGTGGACACGGAGTAGACCTCGACGCCCAGCTTCTGGAAGGCCTCGTAGTGGTCGGCCAGATCGCCGAGCTCGGTCGGGCAGACGAAGGTGAAATCGGCCGGGTAGAAGAACACGATCGACCATTGCCCGCGCAGGTGCTGATCGGACACGGTGACGAACTCGCCGTTGTGGAAGGCCGTGGCCTCGAACGGCTTGATCTCGGTGCTGATGACAGACATTAGGTGTGCCTTTCAAGTGGTATCTGGATTGCGAACACCGACCACCGTACGGGTGCGTCCCCGTCGGCACCAAGATAATCCTCATCGATTGTCTCTATGATCTCCATAGATTGTACCTATCAGATTGGCCGTCGGCTGCGACCAGCAGGTGCCGTGGCCATCAGGCCGAACGTGGCGCCCTTCCCTAGGTACCGTGATCGCATGAGCGGTCCGCGAGTGCCTGGTGGCGTGGTGCACGACCTTCCACGCGACCTGCGCGAGGCGCTGGTCGCCGACCCGGTGGTGCTCGATGCCTGGAAGGACATCACGCCGCTCGCCCGCAACGAGTTCATCTGCTGGGTCGAGGACGCCAAGCGTGACGCCACCCGGGAACGCCGCATCCGCCGGACCCGGGAGGAGCTCGAGGAGGGCCAGCGCCGACCGTGCTGCTGGCCGGGGTGCAAGCACCGCGAGCGCACCGGTCGGTAGCCGGGGTTCTTGTCAGACCTGGTTCGTAAGGTGGTGGGTAGGTGGTCCGGCTGGGGCTGGATCTGCCACTTCGTCGGCTTCGCGCCGACCCTCGACATCAGAGCTGAGGAGGCGACGCCATGGTTTGGCGACTCCTGTCCTGGTCTGGTGATGCCCGTTCGGAGGCGTCACCATGACCACCGCATCGAACATGAACGCGTTGAACCGGCTGGCTACTGCGGTGGCCGAGGTGCAAGAGGTCAGCTTCGACACGATGGCGCCGGCCGAGCAGTTGCGGTACGTGCGCCTCCTCGAAGTCGCCCGCCGCCGGGTGGAACACGGCGCCGATCGGGCCACGGGTCTGTTGGACGCGTCGGCTGCGTTCTCGGTCGACGGGCACCGCAACGTCCGCAACGCCGTCAAACACCTCGGGCGACTGTCCGGATCCGAAGCCCTGGTCCGCACCCAGACCATCCGGGCCCTGCAGCTGCTCCCGGTCGTGGAAGCGGCCTATGCGGCGGGGCGGATCCCGATCGCGCACATACGTCTCATCGCCCGGATCGCAGCCAACCCCCGGGTCCACGAACACCTCGAAGCCGCCGACCCGCTCTTCGCGAACCGGGCCAGCGTCGACGCCTACGACCGCTTCCAGTCGTGGATGCAGCAATGGCAGCTCCTCGCCGACCCCGACGGCGCCGAACGCGACGACGAGATCAACCACGCCAAACGGCGGGTGCACCTCCATGACAACTTCGACACGTCATGGAGCCTCGACGGCCAGTTCGGCGCCCTCCAGGGCGCCACGCTGGCCGAAGTCGTCGACCACTACGAACAGGCCGAGTTCGAAGCCGACTGGGCCTGGGCCCGCCAGCGCTACGGCGACAACGCCCGCGGCGCAGACCTGCCCCGCACCAGCGAACAGCGTCGGGCCGACGCCCTCGTCGCCATGGCCACGGCCGCCGCATCCGCTCCCGCCGACGGACGCCGCCCCGAACCATCCGTGCACATCGTCATCGACCAGAAGACCTTCGAAGCCGAACTCCGCCGAGCCTGCGGCGAGGAGACCGATTCGGATCCGAACATCGACGTCGACGGGCGGGTGTGCCACACCATCAACGGCACACCACTTCACCCCACCGATGCGTTGGCCGCCGCCATGGTCGGCTTCGTACGCCGAGTCGTCGTCGACTCGTCCGGCACGGTCATCGACCTCGGCCGGCGCCGCCGGCTCTTCACCGGCTCCTCCCGAGGAGCCGCCCTCCTGCAGGCATTCCTGCGAGAACCAGGCGGACTCCGATGCTTCTGGCCCGGCTGCGACGTCGCCTGATCCGAGGGCATACCCAGCCTGTGGTGGGGGTCGTCTCCCGACGGCTTGCGGCCGGACTTCCGGAAGCGTCACCCTTGTGCCAACTGTCACCGTGACCCGGGGGTCAAGTGCATGAGGTTCGGCAAGGTCATTCTGCTGGCGGCGCTGCTGGTCGTGCTCACCGGCTGCGAGC
>JBPPNA010000147.1:0-15485 GCA_051306355.1 Acidimicrobiales bacterium
GCTACGTCGACTTCCCCGAGCCGGTCAAACGGCTGAGCATGGGGCTCGTGTGGAACTGGCCCGACGTCGAGCGCTGGGCGAAGTCGCCCGGGCGCCTCTGCGCGTAGGGTTCAGTCCTCAGCCAGTCCTCAGCAGGCCGAGAAACAACGAGAGACGACAAACAACGGTGAGCAAGAGAACCGCAGGTCAGAGAACCTTTCTGGCGCATCGCCGCAGGTCAGCGGACCCCCGCCACCACATGTCGCCCAACTGGCCGAGCGACCACGCTGCCCTCGCCGCCGCAGGCCGGTCATGATGGGACGGTCATGATGGGACAATCATGAGAATCGGCTTGATGTGCCCGTACAGCGTCACCATCCCCGGTGGTGTCCAGGGTCAGGTCCTCGGATTGGCACGGGCGCTGCGCACGATGGGGCACCCGACGCGGGTCCTCGCGCCCGCCGACGGTGTGCCGCCCGACGCCGGCGTGACCCCGCTCGGGGTGAGCGTGCCCACGGCCGCCAACGGGTCGGTGGCGCCGGTTGCCCCGGACCCGTCCGCGCAGCTGCGCACCATCCGGGCGATCCGTGACGA
This sequence comes from Acidimicrobiales bacterium, assembly GCA_051306355.1. Classification (GTDB taxonomy): domain Bacteria; phylum Actinomycetota; class Acidimicrobiia; order Acidimicrobiales; family Salinilacustritrichaceae; genus Salinilacustrithrix. The sequence continues at coordinate 574 of JBPPNA010000147.1, forward strand.
GGGCTTCGACGTCCTGCATCTCCACGAGCCACTGGCCCCAGGGCCCAACCTGACGGCTCTGCTGGTCAATGCCGTGCCGATGATCGGCACGTTCCACGCCGCCGGCGACTCCACGTCGTACCGCTATGCCGCGCCCGCGCTGCGGTGGGGCCTGCGCCGACTCCGTCATCGCGTCGCCGTTTCGCCCGATGCGGCCAAGCTGGCCGAGGGGTATCTCGGCGGCCAGTACGAGATCCTCCACAACGGCATCGAGATCGAGCGCTACGCCGAAGGTCCCGTGGCCGACACCGACGCACCCACCATCTTCTTCTGTGGTCGTCATGAGCCCCGCAAGGGGCTGGCCGTGTTGCTCGAGTCGCTCCAGCACCTGCCGGCCGATGTCCGGGTCTGGATCGGCTCCGACGGACCGGAGACCGACGAGTTGCAGGCCCGATACGCCGGCGATCCGAGGATCGAGTGGCTCGGTCGGATCACCGATGAGGACAAGATGGCCCGTCTCCGCGGTGCGGACGTCTTCTGCGCTCCGGCGCTCATGGGCGAGTCGTTCGGCGTGGTCCTGCTCGAGGCCATGGCTGCGGGTACTGCGGTGGTCGCCAGCGACCTCGCCGGCTACCGCAACGTGGCCACACACCGGCGCGACGCCCTCCTGGCGCCCGTCGGCGACCCCGTCGGCCTCGCTGAGGTCCTCGGTTCGGTGCTCGTCGACGACGATCATCGGCGAGCGCTCGTGGCTTCTGGGCGGGATCGGGCCCAGGCCTTCTCGATGGCCGGGCTGGCCGAGATCTACCTGGACCGCTACGAGTCGATCCGGTGACGATGCGTACACTCGCCGCTGTCCCAGACGCGCCCCGAGGTCGAACCGTGCCCGAACTCCGCATCGCCGCCGAGCGAGACGCCACGACAGAGGTGCTCGGTGTCGTCGCCGTCCATGCGGCCCTCGTCGCCCTTCCCGTCTTCCTGGTGTCGCTGTTCCTGTTGCCTGCACTGGTCGCCATCGTCGTGGCGCTCGTCGTCGGTGTCGGCGTGACCGCACTCCGCCTCCGTGGGATCGACGGGCGGCTGGCGTCCACCATGGGTGCGGCTCGGCTCCCCGACGGTGAGCGCCCCCGGCTCGAGAGCGTCACCGAGAGCGTGGCCATGGCTGTCGGTGTGGCCCCGCCCGAGTTGTTCGTCATCGACAGCCCGGCCTGCAACGCCGTGGTGTGGGGCACGGGCAACGATTCCTTCCGGTGCGCGCTGACCAGCGGGCTGCTCGACTCGATGGATCGGGTCGAACTCGAGGCCGTGGTCGGCCACCAACTCGCCATCGTGCACGACGGTGGCCTTCCCGTGGTCACGGTGGGGAGCGCCCTGTTCGGCCGCGTGGCCAAGGGGCCCCTCGAGGCCGCCATCGCCTGGGCGGTGCACCGCACCATCCGGGCGCGCAGCGTCGTGGCCGCCGATCTCGACGGCGTGCGCGCCACCCGGTACCCGCCCGGTCTCGTGGCCGCGCTGGAGGAGATTCGCGGTGTGTCGACCGCAGTCGGGACGGTCCCACCCACCCTGAGCGTCCTGTGTTTCGCCGCTCCCACCGACGCCGCCGGACCCTTCTCCGTGCACCCACCCGTCGAGGACCGGATCGATCTGCTCCGCGAGATCTGAGTGCGGAGACCCGACGGTCCCGACCGTAGACTCCGACCATGGCCGCGGAGCGCGAGACGGGACAGCCCAAGACCGGACAGCCCAAGACCGGACAGCACGGCACCTACCGCGTGAAGCGCGGCCTGGCCGAGATGCTCAAGGGCGGCGTCATCATGGACGTCGTCACGCCGGCGCAGGCCAAGATCGCCGAGGATGCCGGCGCCGTGGCCGTCATGGCGCTCGAGCGGGTGCCGGCCGACATCCGAGCCGACGGTGGCGTCGCCCGCATGTCCGACCCCGAGATGGTCGAGGGCATCAAGGACATCGTGACCATCCCGGTGATGGCCAAGGCCCGCATCGGTCACTTCGTCGAAGCACAGATCCTCCAGGCCCTGGGGGTGGACTACGTCGATGAGTCCGAGGTGCTGACCCCGGCCGACGAGACCCACCACATCGACAAGTGGGCCTTCGACGTGCCCTTCGTCTGCGGCGCCACCAACCTGGGCGAGGCGCTGCGCCGCATCAGCGAGGGTGCGTGCATGATCCGCTCGAAGGGCGAGGCCGGCACCGGCAACATCGTCCAGGCCGTTCGCCACCTGCGCACCATCACAGGTGACATCCGCAAGATCGGTCAGGCCGACGAGGCCGAGCTGTTCGAGTGGGCCAAGCAGCTGCGGGCACCGCTGCCCCTCGTGCAGGAGGTGGCCGAGACCGGCTGGCTCCCCGTGCCCCTGTTCTGCGCCGGCGGCATCGCCACCCCGGCCGATGCCGCTCTCGCCATGCAACTCGGGGCCGAGTCGGTCTTCGTGGGATCGGGCATCTTCAAGTCCGACGATCCCGCGCCCCGGGCGAAGGCCATCGTCGAGGCCACTACGCACTTCCGCGACGCTGACATCCTCGCCAAGGTCTCTCGCGGTCTCGGCACCCCGATGACGGGTATCGGCATGGACGCCGACGGGGCGGCCGACGACGGCACGCAGTTCGAGACCCGCGGTTGGTGACCCGGGTCGGTGTGCTCGCTCTCCAGGGGGCGTTCGCCCGCCACATCGCCGCCCTCGAGCTGCTGGGTGTCGAGACGGCCGAGGTGCGCCGGCCCCAGCACCTCGACGACGTCGATGCCCTGGTCATCCCCGGTGGCGAGTCCGGCACGATCTCGATGCTGCTCGAACGCGCCGAGCTGTTCGACCCGATCGGGAAGCGTCTCGACGACGGTATGGGCGCACTCGGGACGTGCGCGGGGATGATCCTGCTCGGGAGCGAGATCCTCGACGGCCGTCCCGATCAGCGGTGCTTCGACACCATCGACATCGCCGTGCGTCGCAACGGCTACGGGCGCCAGGTCGACAGCTTCGACGTCGATGTCGACGTGGCCGGTTTCGACGCGCCCTTCGCCGCTTCGTTCATCCGCGCCCCGGTCGTCGAGCGGGTCGGCGACGATGTCACCGTGCTCGCCACCGTTGACGAGCGACCCGTACTCTGCACATCCGGACCGGTGATGGTCGTGGCATTCCACCCGGAGCTGCCGGCTCCTGACGGCCCGTCCGACCTGCGCATACATCGGCACTTTCTCGAGGAGGTCCTCTAGATGTCCGGCCATTCCAAATGGGCGACGATCAAGCACAAGAAGGCCGCCACCGACCAGAAGCGGGCCAAAGTCTTCGCCAAGCTCATCCGCCAGGTCGAGGTCGCGGCCCGGGAAGGTGGGGGCGATCCCGACGCCAACCCCACGTTGCGCACCTTCTTCCAGAAAGCACGTGACGCGTCGATCCCGCTCGACACCATCGAGCGCGCGGTCAAGCGGGGCACCGGCGACCTCGAGGGCGTGGTCTACGAACAGATCACCTACGAGGGTTACGGGCCCAACGGCGTCGCCGTCCTCATGGAGGTGCTCACCGACAATCGCAACCGGGCCGCCTCCGACGTCCGCAACGCGCTCACCAAGAACGGTGGGTCCGCGGCCGAGCCCGGCGCCGTGTCGTGGCAGTTCGACCGCAAGGGCGTGATCATCGTCTCCAAGCCAGGTCCCGGTAGCACGGTCACCGAGGACGACCTCATGCTGACTGCCCTCGAGGCCGGCGCCGAGGACATCACCGACGAGGGTGAGGTCTGGCAGGTGCTCACGGCGGCCACGGATCTGCCCGACGTCCGTCAAGCCCTCGACGACGCCGAGATCCCCGTCGAGAACTCCGAGGTCACCATGCTGCCCCAGCAGACGATCCCCATCACCGAACCGGACAAGGCCAAGGCGATCCTGCGGATCATCGACGCCCTGGAGGAACTCGACGACGTGCAGAACGTCTACGCCAACTTCGACATGACCAGCGAGCTCTACGAATCGGCGGTCGGCTGATGGTCGCCATCGGCGAACCGGCGCCCGACTTCACCGTCCCCGGGACAGACGGCACCGACGAGGGCCGGCGGGACTACACCCTGTCGTCCTACCGCGGTCAGCCCGTGGTGCTGGTCTTCTATCCGGGCGACAACACGCCGGTGTGCACGCGCCAGCTCAACACCTACGCCGCCGAGATCGACGAGTTCCGTGACGTCGGTGCCCAGGTGCTGGCCCTGTCCCCGCAGGACGTGGTCAGCCACGACGAGTTCGCCGAGAACCAGGGCGGCTTCGGCTTCCCGCTCCTGGCCGACACCGACAAGGCCGTGGGCCAGGCCTACGGGATCATCGGGCCCATCGGCTTCTACCGACGCTCCGTGTTCGTCATCGACGCCGAGGGGAAGGTGGCCTACAGCCATCGCGCCATCGCCGGTCTCACGTTCCGCCCGACGTCCGAGCTGGTGGAGGCGGTCGCAGCCGCCCGCTGAGCGCCGCGAGGGTGCGGGTCAGGAGATGACATCGGCCGCCACCCGGCCGGCGGCGAGCTCGATCCGGCGGCTGAGGCTCACCGTCTCGAGCAGGCGGCGGTCGTGGGTGACGAGCACGAGCGTGCCACCGAAGGAATCGAGGGCAGACTCGAGCTGCTCGATGGCCGGGAGATCGAGATGGTTGGTGGGCTCGTCGAGCACGAGCAGGTTGACACCGGCCAGGGCGAAGGCGGCCAGGACGGCTCGGGTGCGCTCACCGGGCGAGAGCCGCTCGGCCGGCCGGGCCACGTGGTCGGGGCCGAGACCGAGCTTGGCCAGCTGGGACCGGGCCTCGGTGGCATCGATGCCCGTCTCCGCCACGAAGGCGTCGAGGAGCGACTCGCCCCCGGAGAACCGCTGCCGGCCCTGGTCGAGGGTGCCCACCACGACTGAGCGTCCGAGCCGTGCCGTGCCGCTGTCCGCAGCGGTGGCGCCGAGGGCGACGTCGAGCAGAGTCGACTTACCCGACCCGTTCGGTCCCACCAGCGCGACGCGCTCACCGAAGCCGATGTCGAGCGACACGGGCCCGAGGACGAACTCGTCCCGGCCGACCACCACGTCTCGCAGAACGATCACGTCGTCGCCCGAGCGGTCCTGATCGGCGAAGTCGAGGCGGAGGTCCCAGCCCTCCCACGGCTTGTCGACGGTCTCCAGTCGTTCGAGCGCCTTGTCGGCCCGGCTCGCCTTGCCGGCCAGCTTCTCGGAGGTGGCGAGCATGTGCCGCCGGACGTTCTTGTCCGGCTCCGTCGAACGCTTGGCCTTGCCGATGCCCTTGGCCGACCACTCCCGAGTCTGCTGGGCCTGGCCCCGCAGGGTGTCGCGCCGGTCGATGTAGCCGGCGTAGGCCTCCTCGGCGTGGCGCCGAGCTGTCGACTTCGCCTCCTGGTAGGCCTGCCAACCGCCGTCGAAGCGCGTGGCGGTGCGCTCGTGCTCGTCGATCTCCACCACGCTGGTGACCACCCGTTCGAGGAAGGCGCGGTCGTGGGAGACGAGCACGAAGCCGGCTGCGGAGTGGACGAGGAAGTCCTCCAGCAGGGCCAGGCCGCCGAGGTCGAGGTCGTTGGTGGGCTCGTCGAGGGCGAGGATGTCGAAGCCGGCGAGGAGGACGGAGGCCAGGTTGACCCGGGCCCGCTCGCCACCCGAGAGTGTGTCGGCCGGTTGCGCAGCCCGCTCGGACCCGAGGCCGACCCGGTCGAGGACAGCGCCCATGGCCGAGTCGAGATCGGCGACACCGAGGCCCATCCAGGTCTCCAGCGCCGCAGAGTAGCGGTCGGCCGCGTCGTGGTCGCCGGCGGCCAGCGCCCGCATCGACGCATCGAGGTCCCGCTGTGCCATCTCCGCACCGGTGCGCCGAGCGATCACCCCGGCGATGGTCTCGCCGGCCGCGGCGTCGAGCTCCTGGGTGAGGTGGCCCACCCGAGCGTCGCTCGGGACGCGTGCCACCGTGCCCGACGCCGGGTCGAGCTCGCCCACGAGGAGCCGCAGGAGGGTCGACTTCCCGACGCCGTTGGGGCCGACGACACCGATCCGGTGCCCGGCTGCGACGGTGAGCGACACGTCGGCGAGGACAACGGTTGGACCGTGGGCGAACGACAGCTTGCGGGCGACGACCTGGGCAGACACGGACGGTCGAGGCTACTGCGGACGTAGCGGCACCCCGCCCGAGAAACCCGTTCTGGTCCCGAGATGAGACACGCCACCGAGCTCGACCGGTACGGGGCCAGAACCGAGTTGGTGGGGGTGCGGTGGTGCTACTGCTCGTCGGCCACGCCGAGCAGCCGGGCCCGGGAGACGGCGCGCATGGCGCGGCTGAGGCTGAAGATGGCCAGGAGCCATGCCGCAGCTCCGATGATCCAGGACGTGGAGGTGCCGCCGAAGAGCGCGCCGGTGGACTGCGAGTAGGCGATGATGATCAGCGGGAGGCTGACCAGTCCGGATGCCTGCTGGGCAGCGGCCGTGGACTTGACGCGTGCCGACAGTCGCAGGACGAGCGACAGCGTGAGGGCCAAGAAGGGCGGGATGATCCACAGCATGAGGATCCACCACTGCGGCGTGGGGAAGAACCAGCCACCCACCTCGGGTCCGACGATGAGGTTGACCATCAGCGAGTAGAGCCCGAAACCCACGATGGTGGTGCCGTAGCCGGGCAGGAGCGACGCGATGAGCTTCCCGAGGTAGATCTCCCGGATGCCGGCGGGGGAGTGGGCGAGGAACTCGCCGGTGCCGCGCTCCCGCTCGCCCACGATCGTCGCTGCGCCCACGGCAGTGGAGATCGTGAGCGGCACCACCACGGCGACCGGGGCGAAGAGGTAGACGGCGAGGGTGTAGGAGGCCCGGCCCTGCGGGGAAGCGCCTGTCGCGGCCGACACCGCGGTGCGGGTCGATTCCGGGAGCACCTCGAGGGCCTGGCTGATCTGCTGCACGGCATCGACGTTGCCGATGTTGGTGATGATCATCAGGAGGATGAAGGGAACCACCAGGAAGAAGAGGCTCCCCAGCGCCACCATCGGGATCCAGAAGTCCTTGGACTGGATGAGCTGTTTCAGGTCGGTGCGGGCCACGGTGCCGAGCAAGCCCCAACGGAGTGGGCCGGTTTCACGGATGCGGGCCGGGCTCGGGGCGACGGCGGTCATGATTGCACCTCGCCGATCGGGTTCTCGCCGCTCGTGCGCCTGACGGCGAAGTACAGGTCCTCGAGGGAGTGGCGAACCGGCGTGACGCGGGTGACCCGGGTGCCGGCCGCAGCCAGGAGGGAGACGAGGTCCGGTACCCGGTCCAGGTCGTCGAGCGCGACGGTCATCGGTGCATCGGTGCCGCCGCTCGTGTGCAGGACACCGGGGGCCGACGCCAGCCGGGTCAAGCCCCTGCGGTCCTCGGCGTCGAGGACCACGGTGTCGTCGGGCCAGTAGCGGCGTACCAGCGTGTCGGGGGTGCCGGCGATGAGCGACTGTCCCTCCTGGAGCATCACCACCTGGTCGGCGAGCCCCTCGGCCTCCACGAGCAGGTGCGTGCACATGACCACCGTGTTCCCCTCGTCGGTCATCTCCCGGATGAGCTCCAGGACGGCGTTGGACGACTCGGGGTCGAGGCCGGAGGTCGGTTCGTCGTACAGGAGGAGGTCGGGCTCGTGCAGCACCGATCGGGCGAGGGCGAGGCGGGTCTTCATGCCGGTGGAATAGCCGCCCACCTGGGCGTCGAGCGAGCCGCTGCTCCCGAACCGGTGCGCGGCGGCAGCGATGCGCTCGCGCGCCAGCTGTCGCCGCCCGAGGCCGTAGAGCTCGGCTGCGTAGGCGAGGTTGTCCTGCCCCGAGAGGCGGTCGTAGAGGGCGGGCTTGGCCGACACGACCCCGCAGCGGCGCCGCACCGCTTCGCCATCGACCGTGGGATCGAGGCCGAACACCCGGACCGCGCCGCCGTCGGGGGCGAGCGCGCCGGTGATCACCCGGGTGCACGTCGTCTTGCCGGCACCGTTGGGCCCGAGCAGCACCGTGATCGACTTCGATGGCACGGCGAAGGACAACCCGGTCAGCGCCGGCGTGGCACCGAAGCGACGGTGGACGGCCTGCAGCTCGACCACCGCATCCGCAAGGGTGCTCGCCGGTTCGGGAACGGTCGGGTCGGGCGCGAGGGGTGGACCGTCGGTCATCAGCACCACCACTGCATCGGCGTCCGCACGGTCTGAGTTGAGCAGACGCGCGGTCCGCGACCACGCCACCATCCCGCGGTAGGCTCGAACCCATGTTCGTGTGGGGGATCGATCCCGGCTTGTCGCGATGTGGGTACGCCGTGCTCGACACCGCTGGTCGGCGCCCGCGCCCGGTGGCCATGGGCGTGTTCTCCACGCCGCCCGACGCCACGGTCCCCGCCCGCCTCCACGCCATCCAGCGCGATGTCCGCGAACTCCTCGCCGAGCATCCACCGGCGGAGGTGGCCGTGGAGCGCATCCTGTTCTCGGTGAACGTGCGCACGGCCATCGGGGTCGCCCAGGCGGCCGGCGTCGTGATGGCCGAGGCCGTGGGAGCGGGGGCGCGGGTCACCGAGTACTCCCCGAACGAGATCAAGCTGGCCGTCGCGGGCGACGGTGCGGCCGACAAACAGCAGGTCGAGGCCATGGTGCAGCGTCTCCTGCGCATCGAGCACCGCATCCGTCCCGTCGACGCTGCCGATGCGGCCGCCGTCGCCCTGTGCCACGTGGCCCATGCCCCGATGCGGGCGCGGATCCGGAGCGCATCGTGATCAGGGTCTCGCGATGATCGGCTCGCTGCGGGGCACCGTGCTCGAGCGTGGGGAGGACCAGCTCCTGGTCGAGGTGGCCGGTGTCGGCTACCGAGTGGTCGTGAGCCCCACCACGGCCCTGTCCGCCGGCGACGTGGGAGACGAGGCGTTCCTGTGGATCCACCACCACATCCGCGAGGACAGCCAAGCGCTCTACGGCTTCGTCTCGGCCGACGCAAAGCGGTGCTTCACCGCCCTCATCGGTGCCCACGGGGTCGGTCCCGCCCTCGCCCTGGCCATCCTGTCGGTCCACGGCCCCGTCGACCTGGCCCGCGTCCTGGCCGAGGACGACGTCGCCGCCCTGTGCCTGGTCCCCGGCGTGGGCAGGAAGACGGCAGCGCGCCTGCTCGTCGAGCTCAAGAGTCGGCTCGACATCCCGCTCGACATCGGCGCTGCGGGCCCGGTCAGCCGGTCGTCACAGGGCACCGGCGTGGTCGCGGCGCGCACGGACGTGCGCGAGGCCCTCACCGGCCTGGGGTACGGCCTCGACGAGATCCGCGACGTGCTCTCCGACCTTCCCGACGACGACGACGCCGGCGTGCTGCTGAAGCGGGCCCTGCAGCGGCTGTCCGTCCCGCGCTGAGGAGGCCACCATGCGTGAAGAGCTGCTCGATCCCCACGCCACCGACGACGAGGTCGCGGCCGAGCCCGCCTTCGACGGGGGCATCGAGACCGGACTGCGGCCCGCCGCTCTCGCCGACTTCGTGGGCCAGGCCCGCCTGAAGGAGCACCTCGAGATCATCCTCGAGGCCGCCCGCCGTCGCGGCCACCCCGCCGATCACCTCCTCTTCGCCGGCCCGCCCGGCCTGGGCAAGACCACGTTGGCCGCCATCGTCGCCCACGAGATGGGGGTGCGCTGCGTCCCCACCTCGGGCCCGGCCATCGAGCGCGCCGGCGACCTGGCCGCCATCCTCACGCAGCTCGAGGACGGCGACGTCCTGTTCGTGGATGAGATCCACCGCCTGCCCCGGGCCGTCGAGGAGGTGCTCTACCCCGCCATGGAGGACTTCCAGCTCGACATCGTGATCGGCAAGGGACCGGCTGCCCGGTCGATCCGCCTCGACCTGCCCCGCTTCACGCTCATCGGCGCCACCACCCGCACGGGGGCCATCACCGGCCCGCTGCGGGACCGGTTCGGGCTCGTCGAACGGCTCGACTTCTACCGGGCCGACGAGCTCGAGGCCATCGTCACCCGCGCGTCGGGGATCCTCGACGTCGTGCTCCATGCCGACGGCGCGTCGGAGATCGCCCGTCGGGCCCGGGGCACACCGCGCATCGCCAACCGGCTGCTGCGCCGTGTGCGCGACTACGCCGAGGTCAAGGGCGACGGCACCATCGACCACGCCACGGCCCAGGCGGGCCTGTCCGTCTTCGGGGTCGACGAGCGCGGGCTCGACAAGGTCGACCGCGCCATCCTGTCGGCAATCTGCGAGCGCTTCGGTGGCGGACCCGTCGGGCTGTCGACGCTCGCCATCAGCGTCGGCGAGCAGACCGAGACCGTCGAGGACGTCTACGAGCCGTTCCTGATCCAGCAGGGCCTGCTGATGCGCACCCCGAAGGGACGGGTGTGCACCATCGGCGCCTGGGAACACCTGGGCTTGGCCCCGCCCACGTCAGCCGATCCCGACGGCGGTCCTCCGGCCCTCTTCGGGTGAGCCCACGGGTTGCCCGACCAGCGGGCGCATGTTCGACGCGACGTCGTTCGTTGCCCCCTCGAGGCGTGCGCAAGCATGGAGGCCCGATGCGGACTGCCGACTTCGACTACGACCTCCCGGAGCCCGCCGTCGCCCAGCACCCGGTCGAGCCCCGGGACCACGCTCGTCTCCTGGTGGACCGCGGGGGCGGCCGCATGCCCCTCCACCGGCACGTGTACGACCTGGTCTCCCACGTGGAGCCGGGCGACGTCGTCGTGGTCAACGCCACCCGCGTGCTACCCGCCCGGCTCCACCTCCACAAGTCCACCGGTGGTGCTGTGGAGGTCCTGCTGCTCGAGGAGATCGTCGACGGGGTGTGGGAGGCGCTGGTCCGTCCCGGCCGCCGGGTGCCCCCCGGGACCCGGCTCGAGGCGGGCCCGGACCTCGCGGTCGTCGTCGGCGACCGGATGGACGAAGGCCGCCGCCACGTCCGGATCGAGGCCGACGACGTCCATCAGGCCCTGGACCGGTACGGCGAGGTGCCCCTCCCGCCCTACATCCACGCCGCCCTCGAGGACCCCGAGCGCTACCAGACGGTGTACGCCGACCAGCCCGGCTCCGTCGCGGCACCCACCGCCGGCCTGCACCTCACCCCCGAGCTGCTCGACGGCATCCGAGCGGCCGGGGCGGACGTCGTCGAGCTCGAGCTCCTGGTCGGACTGGGGACGTTCCGTCCGATCACCACGCCCGACGTCGAAGGCCACGTGATGCACGAGGAGCGCTTTGCAATCCCGGACGAGACCTGGGACGCGTGCCGGTCCGCCCGACGGGTCGTCGCCATCGGCACCACCACCGTGCGCGCCCTGGAATCGGCCGCCGCCCTGGATTCGCTCACCGGCAGGACGGAGCTCTTCCTGACCCCCGGCGACGACTTCGCCGTGGTCGACGTGCTGATGACGAACTTCCACCTGCCCCGGTCGAGCCTGCTGGTCCTCGTGGAGGCGTTCGCCGGCCCGCACTGGCGTGCGCTGTACGCCCACGCGCTGGCGAACGGCTACCGGTTCCTGTCCTTCGGCGACGCCATGCTCCTCGGGCGCGATGGTCGCGGCGTGGAGCCCGCATGACCCTCTCCGTCGCCGTGGAGGCCACGTCCGGGCGGGCGCGAGCCACCACCATCACCACGGCGCGCGGCACCGTGGTCACGCCGTGCTTCATGCCGGTGGGCACACGCGGCACCGTCCGCGCCGTCGAGACCGCCGATCTCGAGGCGATCGGCGCCCAGATCGTCCTGGGCAACACCTACCACCTGCTGTTCCGACCCGGGCCCGACCTGATCGAGGCCCATGGCGGACTGCACGGATTCGCCGGCTGGTCGGGACACGTCCTCACCGACAGCGGCGGGTACCAGGTGTTCTCGCTCTCGCCGAAGGTCGACGACGATGGCGTCACGTTCCGGTCGACCTACGACGGCGACGAGCACCGGCTCACCCCGGAGGACGCAGTCCGCGTCCAGACGGCGCTGGGGGCCGACATCCAGATGGTGCTCGACCAGTGCCCGCCACTCCCCAGCCCACCGGATGTGGTGCGGACCGCACTGGATCGCACCGCGGCGTGGGCGGCCCGGGCCCGTCGTGCGTTCCACGCCCTCGAGGACCCGGCCCGCAACCAGTTCGGCATCGTCCAGGGCGGCGTCGATCCCACACTGCGCATCGAGAGCGCGCAGCGCACCGTCGACATCGGCTTCGACGGGTACGGCATCGGAGGGCTCTCGGTCGGGGAGTCGCGCCACGAGATGCTCCCCGCCCTGGCGGCGGCCATCGATCACCTACCGGCAGACCGACCTCGATACCTCATGGGGCTCGGCGACCCGGTCGGGATCGTCGAGTCCATCGCGCTCGGGGTCGACCTCTTCGACTGCGTCTTGCCCACCCGCCTCGGCCGTCACGGCACGCTGCTCACCTCGGAGGGCAAGCTCAACATCAAGAACCGACGCTTCGCGGCCGACACCGGTCCCATCGACCCCGCATGCGGCTGTCGAGTGTGTGGCCGGTACAGCCGCGCGTACCTGCGCCACCTCGTCAACGTGAACGAGCCCACGGCGGCGCGGCTGTCGACGCTGCACAACCTGGCCTGGACCCTCACCCTCACCGAGCGGGCCCGAGCAGCGGTGCAGCAGGGCTCCCTGGACGCCCTGCGGGCCGAGATCGCCGCCATCTACATCTGAGCGCCGACACCTCACGGGGCCACCCGGCGATGCGCGGTCCGATCGGTGGGGATCACTAGAGTCGTCGATCGCCCCCTCCGACCCCTTCCGAGAAGCCCCCATGCGCCGCAACGGCTTGTTCTCCCTCATCTTCATCGTGGTGCTCGCCGCCGCCGGCATGGCCGGGACCCTCATCGCGCACAACGAACCGCTGCTCGGTCTCGATCTGCAGGGCGGTGTCTCCGTCGTGCTGCAGCCGGCCGAGGGCAGCGACCCCGATGCCATCCCACAGGCGATCGAGATCATCCGCCAGCGCGTCGACGGCGTCGGCGTGGCCGAGCCCGAGATCGCCCGCCAGGACGACGCCATCGTGGTGCAGCTCCCCGGCGTCCGGGACCGTGACCGGGCGCTCGAGCTGGTCGGTCAGACCGCCGAGCTGCGTTTCCGGCCCGTCATCACGTCGTTCCCGCCGAGCCTCGCCGAGGGTGGCAACATCCCGGCTGGTCCCGAGGATCCCGCCGACCCCGATGCCCCTGGGGAGACCACGCCCACCGGTGGTACCGACGACGTCCCGGCCACCACGGCCCCGCCCGCAGGCGACGACGAGGCGGGCTTCGGGCTCGCACCCGGGGAGAACGCCGCTCCGCTCCAGGCCGATGACACCACCCCGACCACCGAGCCGACCGACGACCAGCAGCCACCCGCCGACGACGCCGAACCGCCCATCATCCCGGACCTCGAGACCCTCGAGCTCACCGATCCCGAGGACGACGAAGCCGACCAGCCCGTCACCCTCCCGCAGGAAGACGACGACGGCAACGAGGTGCTCCGCTACCAGCTCGGCCCCACCGCAGCCACGGGCGAGATCCTCTCCGGAGCCTCCGCCCAGATCCAGGGCGTGGGCCAGTGGCAGGTCGGCGTCGAGCTCGGCGGGGACGGTCTCGCCGCCTTCAACCGGATCGCGGCAGAGTGCTTCAACCGCACGCCCACCTGCCCATCGGGTCAGCTCGGCATCGTGCTCGACAGCAAGGTGGAATCGGCACCGACCATCCAGCAACCCAGCTTCGACCGCCGCGGCGTCTCCATCACCGGCGACTTCACCGAGGGCGAGGCCAAGGACCTGGCCCTCGTCCTGCGCTACGGCTCGCTGCCCGTCGAGCTCGAGCCCCAGCAGACCCAGTCGGTGTCGGCCTCGCTCGGCCGAGACGCCCTCGACGCCGGCGTCCTCGCCGGTAGCATCGGTCTCGCCCTCGTGGCGCTCTACATGCTCGTCTACTACCGGCTGCTCGGGCTCGTCGCCATCCTCAGCCTCACCTTGTCCGCTGTGCTGCTGTGGGTGCTGATCGCCTACCTGGGGGAAACGCAGGGATTGGCGCTGACCCTCGCCGGCGTGACCGGGATCATCGTCTCGATCGGTGTGGCGGTCGACTCCAACATCGTCTTCTACGAGCACGTCAAAGAGCAGGTCGCCGGTGGCCGGAGCCTGCGCAGCGCCATCGACGGCTCGTTCGCCTCGGCATGGTCCACCATCGTCAAGGCCGACGTCGCCTCGCTCATCGGTGCCGGCGTCCTCTACTGGCTCACCGTGGGCCCGGTCCGCGGTTTCGCGCTCTACCTCGGGTTGGCGACCATGCTCGATCTGGTGGCCTCCTACTTCTTCATGCGTCCCCTGGCGCTTCTGCTGATCAAGTCGAAGCGGCTCCAGGACAAGCCCAGGGTGTTCGGCATGCCCGTCGTCACGGAAGGGACCTCGGTATGAAGAACAAGCTGGCCAGCTTCGACAACGACATCGACTTCGTCCGGCTCTGGCGCATCTTCGCCGTCGTCTCTGCTGTGTTGCTCCTCGTGAGCGCGGGGGCACTGGTCGTCCGCAACCTCAACCTCGGCATCGACTTCGAGGGCGGGACCTCCTGGGAGGTCCCGTCCGACGAGCTCTCGGTGGCCGACACCCGAGATGCCCTGGGAGGAACGGGCGCGGAGGGCGCCAAGATCCAGATCCTCGGCGGCAGCACCGTGCGGGTCCAGGCCGAACCGGGCGACGACGCCGCACGCGACACCGTCACCGACCGCCTCGCCGAGGCGGCCGGCGTGGACCGCAGCGAGATCGGTATCTCCACCGTCGGCCCCACGTGGGGTGAGGAGATCAGCGACAGCGCGCTGCGTGCCCTGCTGTTCTTCTTCGTGATCGTGTCCGTCTACATCACCATCCGCCTGGAGTGGAAGATGGCGGTGGGGGCCTTCGCCTCGATCATCCACGACCTCGTGATCACGGTCGGCATCTACGCCCTGTTCCAGTTCGAGGTGACGCCCGCCACCGTCATCGC
>JBPPNA010000190.1:0-6568 GCA_051306355.1 Acidimicrobiales bacterium
AAGTGCTCGGGGTCGATGTACTGCGGCGACCACGACCACTACGGGTTCATGAACGAGGTCTTCGGGCTCTTCGGGCACATGAACATCCTCCAGCGGGACATGTGCCCCAGCGCGACGCGCTTCGAGGGTGAGGTCATCGCCATGGCCCTCGACCTGATGCACGGCGCTGCGGCCGCCGATCGGGGCCACGACATCGCCGGCATGGTCACCTCTGGCGGGTCCGGCTCGATCATGCACGCGCTCCTCGCCTACCGCGACCACGCCCGGCAGGAGCGGGGCATCACGAACCCGAACGTGGTGAAGCCCGAGACGAGCCACCCTGCCTTCGACAAGGGATGTCACCTGTTCGGCATCGAGATCCGCAACGTCCCGGTCGACCCCGACACCACGGTGGTCCGGTCCGAGGTCGTGGCGGAGCAGATCGACGACGACACGATCGCCATCGTCGGGTCGGCCTGCAACTACGGCTACGGCACCATCGACCCGATCCCGGCGTTGTCCGATCTGGCGGTCGAGCGGGACGTGGGACTGCACGTCGACGGATGCCTGGGCGGCTTCATCCTGCCCTTCGGTCAGGAGCTCGGGCACAGCCAGATCCCGACCTTCGACTTCCGTCTCCCCGGCGTCACTTCCATCTCGGCCGACACCCACAAGTACGGCTACGGCCTCAAGGGGACCTCGACGCTGCTGTTCCGGGACAAGGCGCTGCGCAACAGCCAGTACTTCTTCCGCACCGATTGGACCGGCGGGAAGTACTGCTCGCCGGGCATGGACGGTTCCCGCTCCGGGGGCTTACTCGCCGCCACGTGGGCATCCATGGTGAGCCTCGGCCGCAACGGCTACCTCGCCTACGCCCGCCAGATCTTCGACACCGCCTTCGCCATGCAGGACGCCGTGCGCAGTCACCCCGAGCTGCGCATCCTGGGCGATCCCACCTTCTGTTTCAGCTTCAGCAACGACCCCACGAGCGGCACCGAGTTCGACATCTACCACGTCAACGACTTCATGAAGCTGCGAGGTTGGCGCTTCAACGGGCAGCAGTACCCCAACGCCATCCACATGGCCGTGACCCGGCCCCAGACGCAGCCCGGCGTGATCGAGGCGTTCGCCGCCGACCTCGCCGAGGCGGTGCCGTACGCCGTCGAGCGCAAGGATGAGACCCCGGGATCAGCTGCCGTCTACGGCGGTGTCGCCGGGGGCATGACCGACGAGGCCGACGACTTCATCCGTAACGTGATGGCCGACATGATGGACAAACACCAGGGCCTGCCCCGATGAACGGGCATCCGACGAACCGCGGGGCCCGTCTGGTTCCAACTGCAGCGAGGTAGGAAGCGCACCATGTTGACCAGCACCAATCCGGCGACCGGTGAGACGATGGAGGAGTACGAGGAGCACTCGCCGGACCAGGTCGACGCCCTCATCGCCGAGACCAACGAGCGCCACCTCGAATGGCGACGCACGGGGATGGAGCATCGGGCAGGCATCCTGCACCGGGTCGCCGACCTGCTCGACGAGCGCGCCGACAGCCTCGCCGAACTGATGGCCAACGAGATGGGCAAGCCGGTGACGGCCGGCCGGGGCGAAGCCCAGAAGTGCGCCTGGGTGTGCCGCTACTACGCCGACCACGCGCCCGACCAGCTCGCCGACATCCCGCTCGATGCCGATCGCTCGGCGAGCTACATCCGCCACCAGCCGTTGGGTGTCGTGCTGGCCATCATGCCGTGGAACTTCCCCCTGTGGCAGGTGTTCCGCTTCGCCGCCCCGGCGGTCATGGCCGGCAACGGGGCGGTCCTCAAGCACGCATCGAACGTGACGGGGTGCTCGCTGGCCATCGAGAAGGCGTTCGCCGACGCCGATGCGCCCCCAGGACTGTTCCGAAGCCTGAAGATCGGGTCCGACGCGGTGGAGGCCGTGCTCGAGAACGAGCTGATCCGTGCCGCGACATTGACGGGGAGCGTGGCTGCGGGTGCTGCGGTGGCCGGGACCGCCGGGCGGCTGATCAAGAAGACCGTGCTCGAGCTCGGGGGTTCCGACCCGTATGTCGTCCTGGGCGACGCCGATGTGGCCAAGGCCGCCGAGGTGTGTGCCACCAGCCGCCTGATCAACTCCGGTCAGAGCTGCATCGCCGCCAAGCGCTTCATCGTGGTCGACGAGGTGCACGACGACTTCGTCGAGGCCTTCGTGGGACACATGGAGGCGGCCGTCGTCGGGGACCCGCTCGACGACGCCACCACCATGGGCCCACAGGCCCAGGTGTCGCTCCGAGACGAGCTCCACGACCAGGTGGAGCGGTCCCTCGCCGAGGGCGCCGAGCTGCTGCTGGGCGGACACGTCCCTACCGGTCCCGGGGCCTTCTATCCCCCCACCGTGTTGGCCGGCGTCACGCCGGACATGGTCGCAGGTGACGAGGAGCTGTTCGGCCCGGTGTCTGCTGTGATGCGCGCCGAGGACGAGTGCCACGCCATCCGCCTCGCCAACACGACCCGCTTCGGGCTCGGCGCCGCCGTGTTCACCGAGGACCTCGAGCGGGGCGAGCGCATCGCGGCCGAGGAGCTCGAGGCGGGGTGCTGCTTCGTGAACGACCTCGTCGCCTCGGACCCGCGCCTGCCCTTCGGTGGCATCAAGGAATCGGGCTACGGGCGCGAGCTGAGCCACCTCGGCATCCGCGAGTTCGTGAACCAGAAGACGGTGGTGGTCGGCCCCAAGCAGACCTGACTCTCGTTCTGGTCCCGTGACGGTCGAGGTGGAGACAGTCGAGGTGGACGGCGCGGGACGGGTCCGGAATTGCGTGGTGTGGTGAGATGCGGGGGTGAGCACCGCACTGGGGATCGACGTCGGTACGACGAGCGTGAAGGCCACCATCGCGGCGGCGAACGGCGAGGTCTTGGCCACCGCCACCAGGACCCTCGTGGCCGACATCGACGGCGACCGGGCCGAACTCGACGCCGAGGCGCAGTGGCAGGGCGTGGTGGACGCGGTGGGCGAGTGCGCAGCCCAGGCTCCCGAGGCGGCCCGGTCGGTCGTCGCAGTCGGCGTCGACAGCCAGTACTCGTCGATCGTGCCGGTCGCAGCCGACGGGCGGCCGGTGGCGATGATGCGGCTCTGGTCGGACCGCCGTGGGACCGCGCGCAGCTTCGAGATCCTCGCCGCCCACGACGACGCCTTCCTCGGCTTCATCGACCGCCACGGCATCCCGCCGGTCGGCGGCGGCCTCAGCCTCGGTCACGTCCTGCATCTCCAGCACGACTGTCCGGGGGTCCATGCCGAGACCGCGGCGTACCTCGAACCCATGGACTACCTCAACGCCCGCCTGACCGGACGCATCGCCGCCAACCAGGCCACGCAGTTCATGTCGCAGCTGGTCGACAATCGGGTCCTCGGCCAGATCACGTACGACGACACGCTGGTCGGGTGGGCCGGCGTGGACAGGTCCCGGCTGCCACCCATGCTGCCGCTGGACGAGCCGATCGGTTCCGTGCGCGACGACGTGGCGTCCCTCCTGGGGATCCCGTCGACGGCGGTCGTCTATGCCGGCGTCAACGACACCCAGGCGGGATCTGTCGCCACCGACGCCTACCGGGTGGGGCGCGGTGGCCTGTCGATCGGCACCACGTCGGTGCTGGTCGATTCGATCGCCACGAAGGAGGTGGACCTCGACCACGAGGTGCTCTCGTGCCCCAGCCCCTTCGACGACTCGTACCTGCTGTTCGCCGAGAACGGCCTCGGTGGCAAGCCGTTGGAGCACGTCCTCGACAACATCGTCGACACGGGCGGCTTCCACACACTCGACGAGGTACTCGAGTCGGTACCGGCCGGGAGCCGGGGTGTGCTCTTCCTCCCGTGGCTGCGAGGGTCGATGGCCCCGGCCAACGACACCAGCATGCGCGGCGGGTACGTGAACATGAGCCTCGACACCGACCGTCGCTGCCTCGTCCGGGCGACCTGTGAGGGCGTGGCCCACAACCTGGCCTGGCTCCTCCCGCATGCCGAGGCGCTCACCGGCAACCGGATCGAGGAGATCGTCTTCGTCGGTGGCGCGGCGCGCTCGCACGGCTGGGCGCAGATCGTGGCCGACGTCCTCGGACGACCGGTGTCCGTGCCCGATCGGCCCACGTTCGCCATCGCCCGCGCCACTGCGCTGCTCGCCCTCCACCGGCACGGCGCCCTCACGCGGACCGATCTGTCGTCCCTGGCCGGCCGCGGCGAGCCCCTCGAACCGATCGCCGCCCACCACGAGGTCCACGCCCGCCGGCAACCCCACTTCGAGCAGGTCTTCGACGCCCTCCGGCCGATCTCCGCCGCACTCAACGGCTGACGTCGGCACCGATCGGCTTGCCGTCGACGATCTGGTCGAGGTACTCGCTCATGCCGATGCCCGTCTGGCCCCGGCACTCGAAGCGGGTCATCGCCTCGGTGATCCGGGTGAGCAGTTCGTTGCCTTCGGGGTCCTGACGGCGGTTGCGGAGTGGGATCAGCGACAGCACCTCGCCGGTCACCTCATAGGTGTCGTGATCGGTGGTGACCGAGCACCGCATGGCGGTCTGGTAGTCGTCGTCGTCCCAGTCGGACTGGATCGTGCAGTCACGGATGAGGTGGTACTCGTTCCCCTCCAGGACCATGCCGCCAGGCTTGCCGCCCACGATCGAGATCATCATCGCTTGCGGACTGGCGGCCGGGTCCATGGAGAACACGAGCGGCAACCAGCGGTACCAGGAGATGGCCTGCCAGTGGCGTGGTCCCCACGACTTGTCGCGCAGCCCGAGACCGTCCATCTCGATCGCGACGCCGCCCTCACTCGGGTCACCCACCCGGATCGTGCCGGTCACCGCGCAGTGCTGCTCGTAGTGGGCCTTGGCGAAGGACTTCTCGGGGTCGACCTCGAGCTCGGTGCCGTCCTCGTACTGCGGCTTGCCGCCGTACATGGGGGACACACCGCGGAAGTCGAGGTCGACCTCGCACTCCACCCAGGGGTTGTCCCGGAAGGCGGTGCGGGGATCGGCCATCTGGCCGGGATCGTCGAGGAGGCAGACCGTGCCGCGGTAGCGCACCTCCAGGTGCTCGAAGGGTGTGACCACCTCGATGGACAGGCCGCCTGCCTCCATCGCGTCGTTGCTGTCGATCTGGGGTCGGCCGTAGACGAAGCCGACCCTGCCATCCGGGAGGTAGATGCACACCGTCATCTCGGCGTAGCCCTCGTTGACCCGGTTTCCGAGCCGGAACCAGCCGCCCACCTCTTGTTCGAGATCGAAGGCGTTCAGGTACATCGACTCGTTGTAGTTGGCGGCTTCGTCGGGTTCGTGGGTGTATTCGTCCTCGGGCTCGAGCACGGTCACGATCTTGCGGTCGGTCATCCGGTCCAACGTACTGTCGATGGCGTGCGCGCCGTCCTGAACCCAGCCACCGGCCAGACCGTCGCCGAGGTGCCCGAGGCGAGCGCGGCCGATGTCGACGCCGCCGTCTCGCTGGCCACCGAGGCCCAGGCCGTGTGGTCCCGCTCCACCGTCCGGACCCGGCGCGACGTCCTGCGGACCATCGCCCTGCTCATCCGGCGCGACCTCGAGGACCTGGCCCGGCTCGAGTCCGCCCACGCCGGCAAGCCGATCGCCGCAGCACGCGGTGAGGTCGGTGCCGCGGCCGAGGTGTTCGACTTCTATGCCGGCGCGGTCGACAAGATCCACGGCTCCACCATCCCGGGCAACGCCGAGGGCACCCTGCTCACCTTCCGCGAACCCGTTGGGGTGTGCGCGGCCATCACGCCGTGGAACTTTCCGCTGCTGATCCTGTGCTGGAAGGTGGCGCCTGCGCTGGCCATGGGCAACGCCGTGATCGCCAAACCGGCGTCGAACACGCCGCTCACCGCGCTGGCGCTGGCCCATCTCGCAGCCGAAGCCGGGTTGGCGACGGGCACGTTCAGCGTCCTGACCGGTCCGGGCGGCGAGGTGGGCGAGGCGCTGGTGACCCACCCCGGGGTCCGCAAGGTCAGTTTCACCGGCTCCACCGAGGTCGGGAGCCGGATCATGGCCGTGGCGGCCGGCGACATCACCCGTGTCAGTCTCGAGCTGGGGGGCAAGTCGGCCAACATCGTCTTCGACGACCTCACCGACGAGCAGCTCGACGGATGCGTGGAGTCGTCGCTGTGGTCGGTGTTCGACAACGCCGGGCAGGATTG
This sequence comes from Acidimicrobiales bacterium, assembly GCA_051306355.1. Lineage (GTDB taxonomy): Bacteria > Actinomycetota > Acidimicrobiia > Acidimicrobiales > Salinilacustritrichaceae > Salinilacustrithrix. Next base: position 6,173 of record JBPPNA010000190.1, read on the forward strand.
CTGCGCCCGCAGTCGGATGTTCGTGCACTCGTCGGTCGCCGAGGCCTTCACCGAGCGCTTCGTGGCCCGCGCCCGCGCCATCCGTCTCGGCGACCCCGGCGACGAGTCGACGGAGATGGGTCCGCTCATCTCGGAGCGACAGCGTTCGGATGTGGAGGACTTCGTGACCTCGGCGGAGGTGGATGGCGCTCGTCGCCTGTGTGGCGGGGACCGGCCGGATCTGCCAGGCCACTACCTGACCCCTGCGGTGTTCGATCGGGCCACCCTCGACATGCGCTTCATGCGGGAGGAGATCTTCGGCCCCGTGGTCGGGATCCAGACCTTCGACACCGAGGCCGAGGCCATCGCCCTCGCCAACGACTCCATCTACGGACTCTCCGGCTCGATCTGGTGTCG
>JBPPNA010000212.1:0-14920 GCA_051306355.1 Acidimicrobiales bacterium
CCGGCTGCGCCATGGGTCAGCACTGGATGGAGAACGGCGAGCACGCCCTCGCGGTGTACGACGACCTCTCGAAGCAGGCCGAGGCCTACCGCCAGGTGTCGCTGCTGCTCCGCCGCCCGCCGGGGCGCGAGGCCTACCCCGGCGACGTGTTCTACCTCCACTCCCGGCTCCTCGAGCGGGCGGCCAAGCTCTCCGACGAGAACGGCGCCGGTTCGATGACCGCCCTACCGATCATCGAGACCAAGGCGGGCGACATCTCCGCCTACATCCCCACCAACGTGATCTCGATCACCGACGGACAGGTCTTCCTCCAGGAGGACCTGTTCAAGTCCGGTGTGCGTCCCGCCTTCGACACCGGCCAGTCGGTGTCCCGGGTGGGCGGCGCCGCCCAGATCAAGGCCATGAAGAAGGCTGTGGGCACGCTCAAAGGCGACCTGAGCCAGTTCCGCGAGCTCGAGTCGTTCGCCCAGTTCGGGTCCGAGCTCGACGCCGTGTCGCAGGCCACGCTGGATCGCGGCTACCGCCTGGTGGAGCTGCTCAAGCAGAACCTGAACAGTCCGCTCAAGGTCGAACAGCAGGTCGTGGTGCTCTACGCCGGCACCAATGGATACCTCGATGGCGTCGCAGTCGAAGATGTCAGCCAGTACGAGGCCGAGATCCTCGAGTGGTTCGACACCCGCCATCGCGACATCCTCGACGGCATTCGCGAATCCGGCGACATCGCCGACGAGGACGCACTGAAGGCAGCCATGGCCGGCTTCACCGATCAGTTCGACGGTGAGCACGGCACGATCGAGGAGCCCGATGCCGAGGCCCAGGGTGACGAGGAGCGAGCCATGGTCGCCGACCGGGGCATCCTCCCCGAAGAAGAGATCACCCGCGACGAGGCCGAGGAGTAGCACATGGCTGGTGGCAAGGAGCGCGTTCTTCGGCGCCGCATCAAGAGTGTCCAGTCGACCAAGAAGATCACCCGTGCCATGGAGCTGATCGCCGCCACCCGCGTCGTGAAGGCCCAACAGCAGGTGATGGCGGCGCGTCCCTACTCCGAACAGATCACCGAGGTCATCAGGCACCTCGCCGACGCCGGAGCCGGGGCCGACCATGCCCTCTTGCGTCCGCCGACCGAGGGCGGCAAGGTGGCCTTCGTGGTCATCGCCGGCGACCGCGGTCTGGCCGGGCCCTACACCACCAACATCATCCGGGCTGCCGAGCGTGAGCTCCAGGCCCGACGCACCGAGGGCTCCGACTACTCGCTGATCATCGTCGGCAAGAAGGCCGAGCAGTACTTCCGCTTCCGTGGCTACCGCATCGATGCCTCTTTCGTCGGCAAGACCGATCGCCCCAGCTACGAGGATGCCCGCCAGGTGGCCGAGGTCGTCCGCGACCGCTTCGAGTCGGGTGACGTCGACGAGGTCGTCCTCGTCTATACCCGGTTCATCACCGTCGGCACGCAGCGCACCACGGTCCGCCAGTTCCTGCCCCTGGCCGGCGTCGGTCACTCGCCCGATGCGGAAGCGGCCGACGCGCCGCCGTCGGCGTATGAGTTCGAACCCGACCCGGACGAGATCCTGCACCGCCTCCTGCCCCGCTACGTCGAGTCCCGGCTGTACGCGGCCATGCTCGACGCGTCGGCGTCGTTCTTCGCCGCCCAGCAGCGCGCCATGAAGTCGGCCACCGACAACGCCGAAGAGCTCATCGTCAAGCTGTCCCGTCAGATGAACCGGGTCCGCCAGGACGCCATCACGACCGAGATCATGGAGATCGTCGGTGGCGCCGAAGCCCTCCGCCAGGGAAAGTCCGACGAGACGGACCTGATCCCCGACCACGCACTCGCAATCCAGGATCTGTTGGCCGACACCGTCGGCCGCAACAGCTAGGAGCCCTCAGATGACCGTCACCGACAACACCAACCAGGCAGCCGGGGCCGGGCCCGACACATCCGGCGAGCTCAAGTCCGGCCGGGTCGTGGCCATCGCCGGCCCCGTGGTCGACGTCGAGTTCCCCGCCGGCGCGCTGCCCGACATCAACTCGGCGCTCGAGATGACCATCCAGGTCGAGGGCACCGAGGACATCATCGTGGTGGCCGAGACCGCCCAGCAGCTCGGTCAGAGTCGGGTCCGGGCCATCTGCATGAAGCCCACCGACGGCCTCGTCCGTGGTGCCGAAGTCCGCAACCTGGGTCACCCGCTGCAGATGCCGGTGGGCGACGGTGTACTCGGCCACGTGCTCAACGTGCTGGGCGAGCCGCTCGACGTCGACGAGCTCGACCAGTCCAAGATCGACGGCTACCGCCCCATCCACCGGCCCGCCCCCGACTTCGAGGATCTCGCCCCCAGGCGCGAGGTGTTCGAGACCGGTATCAAAGTCATCGACCTGCTCACCCCGTACGTGCAGGGTGGCAAGATCGGCCTGTTCGGCGGGGCCGGCGTGGGCAAAACCGTGCTCATCACCGAGATGATCAACCGCGTCGCCTCCCAGTTCGGTGGCGTGTCGGCATTCGCCGGCGTGGGCGAGCGGACCCGTGAGGGCACCGACCTGTTCATCGAGATGGGCGAGACCATGATCGACGAGAACACGTCGGTCCTCGACAAGGCATCCCTCGTGTTCGGTCAGATGGACGAGCCCCCGGGTGTGCGCCTTCGCGTCGCCCTCTCGGCCCTCACCATCGCTGAGTACTTCCGCGACGAGCGCAACCAGGACGTGCTGTTGTTCATCGACAACATCTTCCGTTTCGTGCAGGCCGGCTCCGAGGTGTCCACCCTCCTCGGCCGCATGCCCTCGGCCGTGGGCTACCAGCCCACCCTCGCCGACGAGATGGGCACGCTCCAGGAGCGCATCACGTCGACCAAGGGTCGGTCCATCACCTCGCTGCAGGCCGTGTACGTGCCCGCCGACGACTACACCGACCCGGCGCCGTTCACCACCTTCACGCACCTCGACGCCACCACCGAGCTCTCCCGCGACATCGCCGCCCTCGGCATCTATCCCGCCGTGGACCCGCTGTCGTCGACCTCGAGCATCCTGTCGCCCGAGGTCGTGGGCGATCGTCACTACGCAGTGGCCACCCGGGTCCAGGAGATCCTGCAGCGCTACAAGGAGCTCCAGGACATCATCGCCATCCTCGGTCTCGACGAGCTGTCGGAAGAGGACAAGGTGCTGGTGGCCCGGGCCCGCAAGATCCAGCGGTTCCTGTCCCAGCCCATGTTCGTGGCCCAGGTGTTCACCGGCCTGCCCGGCGTGTTCACCCCGGCCGAGGAGTCGGTCGACAGCTTCGAGCAGCTCGTGAACGGTGATCTCGACGATCTTCCCGAGCAGGCCTTCCTGAACGTCGGCGGCGCCGACGACGCCCGCCGCAAGGCCGACGAGCTCCGCAAGTCCACCAACTGATGAGCACCATGCAGGTGGAGCTGGTCTCCCCGGAGGGGATCCTGTGGTCGGGTGAGGCCGACATGGTCATCACGCGCACCATCGGTGGTGGCGACATCGCCTTCCTGCCCGACCACACCTCCTTCGTGGGTGCCCTGGGCATCGGCGTGTTGACCGTCCGGCCCTCATCGGGTGGCACCGACGAGAAGGTCGCCGTGCACGGCGGCTTCGTGGAGATCTCCAACAACCACGTCACGATCCTCTCCGACGTGGCCGAGCTGGCCAGCCAGATCGACGTGCAGCGGGCCCGCCGGGCCAAGGACGCCCGGGAGGCCGAGCTGCGCCAGGAGCACGACACCGGGGCCGAAGCCGGTCTCCGCCGTGCCCACGTGCGCCTCGAAGCGGCCGGCCACGGGGCCGACGTCCGCTGAGCGCACGGCGACGCCTCGCCGTCGCGCTGGTGATCCCCCCACCTGTCTCGGTGGAGGTCGACGGGCTGCGACGAGCCCTGGGCGATCGTCAGCTCGGACGGATCGAACCCCACATCACCCTCGTGCCTCCGATCAACGTCCGGGAGGACGAGGTGGCCGCCGCCATGGCCGTGGTCCAGGAAGCTGCCAGCGGCCGGGAGCCGATGTCGCTCACGATCGGACCGTTGGAGACCTTCGGTGTCGACTCGCGTGTCCGGTTCCTCGCCGTCGATCCTTGGGAGCCGATCAGCGATCTGCAGCGAGCCTGCTGGTCCGGCGTGCTCGATCGTCCGAAGGACCGGCCGTTCCACCCCCATGTCACCGTCGACATCGACGGAAGTCCGATCGGCGCACCGGACCCGGCGCTCGACGTGCTGGCGAACTACGCGGCGGAGGTCACGATCGACCGCGTGACGGTGCTGGAGCACCGTGTCCCCGAGGATGGGGACGAGCCGGGAAACCGCACGTGGGAGACGTACCTGGCCTATCGCCTGAACTAGGAGCGGGCGCCTGAACTAGGAGCGGGCGCTAGGAGAAGTCGACGCTGGCGAACTGCGCCAGCTTCTTGATCTTGTGGTGGGCCTCGACGAGACGCACCGTGCCGGACTTGGACCGCATGACCAACGACTGCGTCGACGCGCCGCTGGCATCGAAGTGCACGCCCTTGAGCAGTTCGCCGTCGGTGATGCCGGTGGCGGCGAAGAAGCAGTTGTCGCTGCGGATGAGCTCGTGCTCGGTGAGGACAGCGTCGAGGTCGTAGCCGGCCTCGATCGAGGCCTTGCGCTCGGCGTCGTTGCGGGGCCACAGCCGGCACTGCATGGCGCCACCCATCGCCTTCACGGCGGCGGCGGTGATGACGCCCTCGGGTGTACCGCCGATGCCGAAGGTCACGTCGGCACCGGAGCTCGGCCAGGCGGTGGAGATGATGCTGGCCACGTCGCCGTCGGGGATGAGGCGTACCCGTGCGCCGGCCTCTCGTACCTCTGCGATGAGGTCCTTGTGGCGGTCGCGGTCGAGGATGACGGCGGTGAGGTCTCGCACCGACGTGCCCTTCGCCTCGGCGACCGCCTGGAGGTTGGCCGTGGGGGACCTGGTGATGTCGATGGCGTCCCTGGCGTCCGGACCCGTCGCGACCTTGTCCATGTACACGCAGGGACCCGGGTCGAACATCGTGCCCCGCTCCGAGACGGCGATGACCGCGATGGCGCCGCCACGGCCGAGCGCGGTCAACGTGGTGCCGTCGATGGGATCGACGGCGATGTCGGTCTGGGGCGGGGTGCCGTCGCCGATCAGCTCGCCGTTGTAGAGCATGGGCGCTTCGTCCTTCTCGCCCTCGCCGATGACGACGATGCCGTCCATGGCCACCGAGTCGAGGACGATGCGCATGGCGTCCACGGCGGCGCCGTCGGCGCCCTCCTTGTCGCCCCGTCCCATCCATCGGCTGGCCGCCAAGGCCGCCGCCTCGGTGACCCGCACCAGCTCGAGGGCGAGGTTGCGATCGGGAGCCTGCGGTTCTGCCATGGGCCGGAACCGTACTCGGCACCGTCGGAGCCGGGACAAGACGGACGCCTCGCACAGATTCCGGGACCGAACGGCCTATCAAGGTTTCCTCATGACGCGCCGATCCTGAACAAACGAGGAGGACGCCATGTCACGACAGATGCGGGAACGGACACGGACCACGCCCCGCGCGCTCCTGATGCACGCAATCGAGTCGGCGAGTCTTGCCGGTGAACATGATGACCTCCTCGCCGAGGCCTGGGGCCACGCGGCCCTCGTCGCCCGCATCGCGCGCGACCTGGCACCGATCGCTGATGTCGACCCCGTCGACGCCGCGGCCGCCGGACTGCTCCACGACGTCGGTGAGCTCCTGCTGCTGGTCGCGCGCCCTGGCGATTACGGGGCGGTGAAGCGCGGGACGCCGACCCACCGGGAACAGTTGACGATCGAGAAGGCGACGTTCCAGACCGACCACGCGCTGCTGGGCGCGGAACACCTCCTGGACCACCGCATGCCGGACGTCATCGCCGATGCGGTCGCCGACCATCACGACCCGTTCCGGGACTCGGCGGCGACGACCATCGTCGTGGCCGCCGCCGACGAGATCGTCGCCGGCGACCCCAGCCACCGCCATGCGCTCGGACTGCTCGGGATCCGACCCGAGACGGCGGCCGTGATCCTGCGGTCCGCGACAGATGGATCGATCGACGGCGTCCCCCTCTCCGACCGCGATCGGATGCTGACGCAATAGCCTGCGACGGTGCTCAACACCCCGGGTCAGGACGATCACGACGGCGATCTCGAGCTGAGCTTCGGCACCCTCGACGGTGGTGACGAGCGCGACGGCGGTGACGATCTCGACGACTGCCCGCCGCTCGACGACTCCCTGGAGCAGGTGGGCTACGAGCTCTACGCCTGGGACCCCACCCAGCTCGACGAGCTCGACGACGCCCTCCACGAGCTCGGGCTCCCGCACGAATGGGTGAGCGACGGGTACGAGGTCGTCGTGCACGAGGCGGACGAAGCTCGCCTCGACGCCCTCCTCCCCACCATCCGCTTCCCCGACGAGATCCCGGCGGAGGTGGACGACGGCGACGACACCGACGTCGAGGTGCTCAGCGCCCTCTTCGTGGCCGCCGATCGCATGCAACGGGACCCCACCGGGGAGGCGGTCGCCGCGTTCCTCGACGCCGCCGAGCGCATCGGTGATCACCCGCCGTACGGGATCGACGAAGCCGAGTGGAAGCGAGTGGTCGAGGTCGTCGACGAGATCATCGACCTCTTCCACGCCGCCGCGCCCACCGGTCAGATCAGTGCGGAGGCAACGCGTTTGCGGAGCCGGCTCCGCCCGCTCGTGTAGACGAACGACCGATAGCGTCGATACATGGTGCTGGCCGAGCTGCAGATCCACCACTCGCGGCCGTTCGCGCCCACCCGCCGCATCGCACTCGGCTCCTGCCAGCTCCCGGTCGACCCCGCGCCGGGGCCCGGTGGCGTGCTCCTCGGTGGGGTCGTGGCCCACCACCGCAACGCCTTCGATGAGGACGGCTACCAGAGCTTCCTGAAGCTCACCCTGCAGTTGCAGGAGGGCCATCGCGTGGTGCAGCCCAGGCTCCGGCACCGCTACCAGGACGATCGCCAGGGTCTGACCCGCTCGCGGGCCCGTCTGCGACGACAGGGCGACGGTCTCACCATCGAGTTCGACGAGCACGGCACCGGCCTGCAGCTCATGCTCGGAGCCGTCTACGCCGCCGGCAGCCTCCCCCCGGTGTCTCGGCGCACCGTCATGGACGCCATCCGCAAGGGCCTGCGCTGGACCGGCCAACTCGACGGTGCCCTCTACGCCCACCTGTCCGGGCTCGGTTCGGGCCGGGACTGGAGTGCCGACGCCTACGAGGACCCGGTGCAGTGGGCCCTGCAGATCCTCGGGATCACGGCGACGAGCAACGGATCGGTCCACCCGCCCGAGCGCAAGGCCATCCAGCGCCGCTTCCGCGACCTGCTGCGCGACGCGCACCCCGACCACGGCGCCACCACCGACGGTGCGGCCCAGCGGATCAACGACCTCACCGAAGCCCGCCGGATCCTGCTGTCATGACCGGCACGAAGCCCGAGGGGTTCCTCGTCACGCCTGGTGCCAGCGCCGATCGCGACAACCGCACACTCGTCGCCCTCGACAGCGGTCTCGATCTGCCCGTGGAGCGGGTCACGGTCCGCTCGCGCGCCGTGCGCAAGGTGCACGACCAGCTCCGAGAGGACATGCAGGACTTCGCCGACCGGATCGGCGTCGACTCCTCCGAACTGGTGATCGGTGGCCGTTCCTTCGGCGGTCGCATGTGCTCCATGCTCGCCGCGGTCGGCGAGCCGGTGGCCGGCCTCGTGCTCCTGAGCTACCCGCTGCACCCGCCGGGCAAGCCGGACCAGCTCCGCGTGGACCACTTCGCCGACATCGAGGTCCCGGTGCTCTTCGTGTCCGGCACGAAGGATCCGTTCGCCACCCCGGACGAGCTCGAGGCCCATGCCGAGCGGATCCCCGGACCGGTCGAGCTCCGGTGGCTCGAAGGCGAGCCCCACGCGCCCAAGGACGACGGCGCCGTCGTCGCGGCAGTGCAGGGCTGGTTGTCGGGGCTCGGCGCCTGAAGCGCCGGTCGCTCACACCGGACCGAAGGTCGGGAGGGGAACGACGTCCTCCGGGTTCAGCTCCTCGAGCTCCTTGTGCGCCGTCTCCGGGTAGCGGGGGATGAGGAGCAACACGACGAGCGCCGGTGCCACGGCCAAGGTGGCGATGGCGGGGCCCAGCGACCACCGTTCGGCCAACCGGCCGGCGAGCACCAGGCCGATGACCGATCCGCTCACCCCGAGCGCGGTGATGGCGACGTTGGCCTTGGTGCGCAGAGCGGTGGGGAACAGCTCGGGGCCGTAGACGGCGAGCGCGGGCACAGCCAGGCCGCCGACGATGGACCCCAGCGCAGAGGCGATCCACAGCACCGTCACGGAACCGCCGACGAACTGCAGCACCGTGAACAGCGTGCCCCCGGTGACGCCGATGGCGCCGATCAGCCGCTTGCCGTGGTTGTCGGCCAGCCGGCCCCCGATGACGATCCCGATGCCGGCCGGGGTGATGGTGAGCACGGTGAAGAGCGTGATGTGGGTGGCGGTGAAGGAGAACTCCTCCCGGAGGAACTCGTTCTGGAACTGTGACGCCGGACTCCCGAACACGGCGAGCGCCAAGGCGCTACCGGCGAGGAGTGCCAGCCGGCGTCCGTGACCAGCGAAGCGCGCCGCGGCGTGGCGCCGGACGAAGCGTCGGGATTCCGGCAGCATCCGGGCCGTGGCGCGGATCAGCGGGAGGAACAGCAGCGGGACGAGGAAGAGGAGCCGCCACGCCCGTTCGTCCACCTCGACGAGCGGCAGCAGCCACAGCACCATCCCCGCCCCCAGTCCGCCGGTCATGGTCAACAGGCTCACGCCATAGGCCCGGGAGCCCGCCGGCATCTCCTCGGCGACGACCACGACGATGAGCAGTGCGAGGGCGGTGGACAGTCCACGCGCGATCACCTGCGTGCTGCCCAGCGCCAGGAGGCCGGGGACGAACGCACCGGCAGCGCTGGCGATGCAGCCCATCGAGGCGCACCACAGCAACGCCCGGCGGCGGCCATGGCGGTCGGCCCACATGGCGATGAACATCGACAGCACCACCCCGACCCGGACGGCGGCGAGGGTGTCGCCCTGGGCGCGCTCACCGGCGTCGAACTCGTCGGCGGCGTAGGTCAGCGTCTGTGTGATGAGCGTGCCGAGATAGCCGCCCACGATCGACAGGTAGGCGAGCGAGGCGAGGGCGGCGGCGCCCTGGCGATCGAGCACCTGGGGTGGCGCCCACCACGGCGAAGGGCCGCCGGCTCGCCCCAGCACCCGGCGCATCGGTCCGGCGAACACGACCGACCAGGGCCCCAGACCGAGTCGGAAGTCCACCGTCTGGGTGACGTGGTGTCGTCCGTCGTCCCGTCGTTCGACTTCGACCTCCCGACGGTACTGGCGGAACGGGCCCCGCTCGAGCTCGTAGACGCCCTCCTTGCCGGGCGCCTCGACCAACACATCGGACCGTGGCCGCAGGAACCGCGCCAGACCGGCGTCGTCGACCTCGGTCACCGTCACCTTGCGCATCAGCGGCCGCCGATGCCATGGCAGGAGGACGGGCGGGGCATCGGGACATGGTTCCATCCCACCGCCGGCCGGACACAGCAGGCAACAGCGTGTCCTCCGGCGGGGTCGGAGATGTTGTGGCCCGAGGCGCGCGCTGCGAGACTGCAGTCCCCCCGCACTCCAGAGGAGCGCAAACCGTTGGAAGACAAGATCGCCAAGGTCATCGAGGCCATCCGACCGGCCGTGCAGGCCGACAACGGCGACATCTTCCTGCGTAGCGTCGACATGGAGACCGGCATCGTCGAGGTCGAGCTGGTCGGCGCATGCGTCTCCTGCCCGGCATCCACCCTCACCCTCAAGGCCGGTGTGGAGCGGATCCTCAAGGATCGCGTCGAAGGCGTCACCGAGGTCCGCAACATCGGCGAGACCTACGCCGAGACTTCGGTGAGCCTGTAGAACACCATCCGTGGCCCCGGCTCGACCCAAGGTGCACCGCGACCCACAGGACCTGATGGACGCCGCCGCTGGTGGTGACCGTCGGTCGGTGGCGAAGCTCCTCTCGCTCGTGGAGCGCGGCGGTGCCGGCGCCCGAGCCGCAGGGGCACTGGCCCACGCCCGCAGCGGCGGCGGGTACACGGTCGGGATCACGGGCGCGCCCGGGGCGGGGAAGTCGACGCTCACCGGTGCGCTGCTCGCCACCATCCGCGAGGCCGGGGACGCGGTCGCCGTCCTCGCCATCGATCCGTCGTCGCCGTTCACGGGTGGCGCCATCCTGGGCGACCGCATCCGCATGCAGGAGCACGCGCTCGACGACGGCGTGTTCATCCGCTCGATGGCCACGCGCGGACATCTCGGCGGCCTCGCGCTCGCCACGCCGCAGGCGGTGCGGATCCTCGACGCGGCCGGTTTCCCCTGGATCCTGGTCGAGACCGTGGGCGTGGGCCAGGTCGAGGTCGAGATCGTCGGTGCCGCCGACAGCACCGTCGTGGTGGTGAATCCAGGCTGGGGAGACGCCGTACAGGCCAACAAGGCCGGTCTCATGGAGATCGCCGACGTCTTCGTGATCAACAAGGCCGACCGTCCCGGTGCCGCCGAGACCCGCCGCGACCTCGATGCCATGCTCGACCTCACGGCAGCCGTGGACGGTTGGCGACCACCGATTGTCGACGTCGTGGCCACCGAGGGCACGGGCGTCGCCGAGCTCTGGGAGACGGTGGGCGCGCACCGGGCGCATCTCGAGTCGACCGAGGAGTTGGCGCGTCGTCGGGGGCGTCGAGCCCGCGAGGAGCTCACCCGGATCGTCGCCGAGCGCCTGTTGGCCCGGGCCCGGGGGTCCTCGGAGGGAGATCGTTTCGAAGAACTGCTCACCCAGGTCGAGGCCCGGTCCACCGATCCGTGGACTGCCGCCGAGGAGCTCCTCGGGAGTTAGCCTCCGGCGGTGACCGGACTCGTGCAACTCGAACGACGTGATGACGGCGTGGCCGTGGTCACGCTCGACAACCCCAAGGTCAATGCCCTCAGTTCCGCGCTCCTCGACCAGCTCCGCGACGTGGCCCGGGGACTCACTGCGGAGCCGCCCCGCGCCGTCCTCGTGACCGGTGGACCGAAGGTGTTCGCTGCCGGTGCCGACATCAGCGAGTTCGCCGGGGCGGACGAGGCGGCGACGGTCGGGACGAGCTTCCTCGACGCGTTGGAGGCCGTCGCCGCCATCCCGCGCGTGACCATCGCCGCCATCGGCGGGTACGCGCTCGGCGGCGGATGCGAGCTCGCGCTGGCCTGCGACCTCCGAATCGCATCGGAGCGGGCCCGGTTCGGTCAGCCCGAGATCCTGCTCGGCATCATCCCCGGAGGCGGGGGCACGCAGCGCCTGGCCAGGCTGGTCGGCCCGTCGCGGGCCAAGGACATGATCCTGTCCGGCCGTCAGGTGACCGCCGAGGAGGCGGAACACATCGGGCTGGTGGACCGGGTCGTGCCCGTCGAGGAGTTCGAAGCCGCCGCACTGGAGTGGGCGAGGGAGTTCGCGGCCGGTCCCGGCACGGTCGCAGGGCTGGCCAAGGCGGCCATCGACCGCGGTCTCGACACCGATCTCGCGGCAGGGTTGCGCATCGAGCACGACCTGTTCGTCGAGTCGTTCCGGACCGAGGACAGCCAGATCGGTGTGGCGTCATTCCGCGAGCACGGGCCCGGCAAGGCCACGTTCACCGGTCGCTGAGCATCCAGACGAATGCGAAACATTCGTCATGAACCCGAGGTCGCCCTGCGACCGAAGGGTTCACGCCCAGGCGATGTGGCCCAGTTCGGCGCTGGCAGCCAGGTCCTCGTGTGAGGGGACGATGCGCACCGTGAAGCCGTAGCGCCCGGCGTCCTCGCACTGGAACTCCCCGCGGTAGCGGGCGTGGAGGTCGTCGGTGCGCTCCATGGCGTCCATGGCCACGATCGCAGGAGACTCGAGTTCGTCGCCCTGGCCGACGAGGCCGTGCACGAGTTGCACCTCGACATCGTCGCCATCGAGCGCCCCCAGGGACACCACGGCGTCGACGACCCGTGTGCCGCCGATGTCGGTGGTGGCAGCGTCGCTCTCGACGGCGTCGACGTGGACGCCGTGCCAGTCGGCCAGCACCCGGCGCTTCCACTGGGCGATGGCCTTCGCCCGGACGTGTCCGTCAGCGCTCATGCGGTCGGCCTGGGCTGCGGCGGGTTCGTAGAGCGCCGTGGTGTAGTCCTGCACCATCCGTGACGCCGTGACGAACGGGCCGAGTCCGGCCAAGGTGTGCTTGACCCGGCGCACCCAGCGGCGAGGGACCCGGCCCTCCTGGAGGTCGTAGTAGCGCGGGACCACCTCCCGTTCGAGCAGATCGAAGAGCGAGTTGGCCTCGAGCTCGTCGCGGCGGTCGTCGTCGTCGTCGACGTACTCGGCGGACGAGATGGCCCAACCGTTCTCGCCGTCGTAACACTCGTCCCACCAACCGTCGAGGATCGAGAGGTTGAGTTGCCCGTTCAGGGCCGCCTTCATCCCGGAGGTCCCACACGCCTCCTGGGGACGGAGCGGGTTGTTCAACCACACGTCGCAGCCGTGGTACATCGAGCGGGCGATGGCGATGTCGTAGTCGTCGATGAACACGAAGCGGTGACGAACCTTGGGGTCGCTCGAGAATGCGACGATCTGACGGATCATCTCCTTGCCGTGATCGTCGGCGGGGTGCGCCTTGCCGGCGAAGACGAACTGCACCGGGCGGTCGATGGAGGTCAGCAGCGCTCGGAGCCGCTCGGGCTGGGACAGCAGGAGGGTGGCCCGCTTGTAGGTGGCGAAGCGCCGGGCGAAGCCGATGGTGAGCGCTCGGGCGTCGAACACCTCGTCGGCCCAGGCCACGTCGCCGGGCGCCTGTCCCCGGGCCACGGCCGACGAGCGGATCTTGTCGCGGACCAGACCGATGAGGCGGTCCTTGCCCTGCTCCCGGACCCGCCACACCTCCTCGTCGGTGGCGTCGTGGATCCGGGCCCAGTCGGCCGGGCCGGCCTCACCCCAGTGCGGGTGCACGTGACGGGTCAACAGGTCGTCCATCTCGGGGGAGACCCAGGTACGGGCGTGCACGCCGTTCGTGATCGATCCGATGGGGACCTCATCGACGGGCACGTCTGGCCACAGCGGGTTGAACATCTCGCGAGAGACCTGGCCATGGAGCCGCGCCACGCCGTTGGCTCGGGCGCCGAGGCGGAAGCCCATCACGGCCATGTTGAACCGCTGCGCCTCAACGTCACTCGGTTCGTGGCCGAGGGCGAGCAGGTCCCGGAGTCCGATGCCTGCGGCGCTGGCCCAGCTGGTGAAGTACTTCTCGATGAGCGTGGCCGGGAAGCGGTCGATGCCAGCGGGGACGGGTGTGTGCGTGGTGAAAACGCTCCCGGCTCGCACGGCCTCGATGGCCTCGCTGAAGTCCAGGTCGGAGTCGGCCATGTGCTCGCGGATGAGCTCGAGGCCGAGGAAGCCGGCATGGCCCTCGTTGGTGTGGAACACCTGGGTGTCGACCCCGAGGGCGCGCAGTGCGCGTACGCCGCCGATGCCGAGGAGGATCTCCTGGCGCAGGCGGTGCTCGGTGTCGCCGCCATAGAGCCGGTCGGTCACGGCTCGCCCGGTGTCGCTGTTCTCGTCCACGTCGGTGTCGAGGAGGTAGAGCGTGGTTCGGCCCACGTCGGCCCGCCAGATCTGGGCGAAGAGCGACTCGCCACCCAGGTCGAGCTGGATGCGCGCCTCGTCCTGGAGCGTGAGGGCCATGCCGTGGGGATCGAGGTTCGGGTAGCGCTGCTCCTGCCACCCTTCGACGTTGAGAGCCTGACGGAAGTACCCGTTGCGGTACATGAGTCCGATGCCGATCAGGGGCAGGCCGAGATCGCTGGCTGCCTTGAGGTGGTCGCCGGCCAGGATGCCGAGGCCGCCGGAGTACTGGGGGAGGGCCTCGCTGATGCCGAACTCGGGGGAGAAGTACGCCACGGAACGCAGTGGGCTGTCGGTGCGACGCTGAAACCAGGCGTCGCGCTCCACGTAGCGCTCGAGGTCGGCACAGACCGCCTCCAGGGAGCGCAGGAACCCCTGATCCTGCTCCAGTTCCTCCAGCCGTGCCCTGCTGACGTTGCCCAAGAGGCGGACCGGGTCGTGGACGACGGCGTCCCACTCCTCCGGGTCGACCCAGCGGAACAGTTCGCGGGTCGGCAGATCCCACGACCACCGCAGGTTCATGGCCAGGCCCTCGAGCGGCGCCAGAGCCTTCGGGAGGCTCGGACGGACGGTGAAGCTGCGGAGGGCCTTCATCGGGACGACGCTATCGACCACGTGTGAACGGGGCCCATCCCGGGCCCGCTCCGAACCCCGGATCGGACGGTACCCACACCCACCGACAGCCTCACCGACAGGAGCGAAGCCGCAACGGAAACGAGCGCAGCAGTTGTATGGCACCCATCCAGCGGGTAGGTGTTGTTCCGTGGCCTTGGGAGCGATCGTCATCGACCAGATCCGACCGGCGACGCCCGGAGGCGCAGGGATGCCCAAGGCGTCGGTCGGGGAGACGATCCCGGCCAGCGCCCGCATCTTCCGCGACGGGCACGATCTGCTCGCCGGGCGGCTGCGGTGGCGGGCCAAGGGCGCACGGAAGTGGGAGCAGGTCCCGCTGATCGACACCGGCAACGACACCTGGACGGCCCCGCTCCAGCCGGCCACCGTCGGTCTCCATCAGTTCTGCTTCGAGGCCTGGACCGACACCTTCGCCACCTGGCGCAAGGAGATCCGTCTGAAGGTCGCCGTCGGCGACGACGTCACCACGGAGCTCGAGGAGGGCGCCCGCATCCTCGAGTCGCTGCTGCCCGACGTGGCCAAGGGCTCGAGCGACCGGGTTGCCGACGCCATCACCGCGATGCGCCGCACCAACTGCACCCAGGACGTCCGGCTCAAC
>JBPPNA010000215.1:0-2495 GCA_051306355.1 Acidimicrobiales bacterium
GGCACCGATGTCAACGACGCCATCGCCAACCAGATCTGCGCCCAGCTGCTGTACCTCGAGGCCCAGGACGACGAGAAGGACATCTGGCTGTACATCAACAGCCCGGGTGGTTCGGTCACCTCGGGCATGGCCATCTTCGACACCATGAACTTCGTGGGACCCGACGTCGCCACCATCTGCATGGGCCTGGCCGCTTCGATGGGCCAGTTCCTCCTCGGCGCGGGTGCCCCGGGGAAGCGCTACTCGCTGCCCCACGCCAGGGTGATGATGCATCAGCCTTCCGGTGGCTTCCAGGGTCAGGCGGCCGACATCGCCATCCAGGCCGAACAGCTCGCGCACATCAAGCGGCTCATGGCCGAGCGGATCGCCGAGCACACCGGCCAGACCGTGGAGCAGATCCAGAAGGACTCCGAGCGCGACCGTTGGTTCACGGCCGAGCAAGCCAAGGAGTACGGCATCGTCGACCAGGTGATCTCCCGTCGCGGTCAGGCCGGCTGAACCGGTCTCGGGCGGGATCCGGCGACGTCAGCAGTTGGTGCTGACGTAGAGATCGATCCGTGCGGTAGCTGCGTCGACCTGGTCGGCGCGGCCCCGGAGTTCGTCGTACACGGGGGGCCTGTCGTCTGCTGTCGCCTCGGGGGACTCGAGCCCCTCGAGCAGGTCCTCGAGGTAGCGGACCAGGATGTCGACATCGGCCTGCACCGCCTCGGGGGCCGCCGATCGCAGGTCCTCCTCGGCGTCTCGCGCCGCACGGACCTTGGTGATGGCCGAGTCGACGTCGGTGGGATCGAAGTCGGCGAACACCGCCTCGAACGTGGCGCTGTCGGCCGCGGCGTCGCAGAACGCCTGAGGGTCGCCGCCACCGCCGCCGTCGCTGCAACTGCCTGCTCCCAGCACAGCCAGGGCGACGGCGAGCACGGCGAGCACCCTCGAGGTCACGGGTGGTGGCACGGACCTCAGCCCGGCCGGGTCGCCTCGGCCAGCCGGCGCAACTCTTCGACGGCGTGGTCGAGGCCTTGTTCGTCCCTGAAGAGCGACGAGCCCGACACCAACACGTTGGCACCGGCGCCGGCCGCGCCCTGGACCGTGGCCGGGCTGATCCCGCCGTCGACCTCGAGGTCGCAGTCGTGGCCGCCGTCGACGATCCACCGTCGGATGGTGGCCACCTTCGGTTCCATGGTGTCGATGTAGGCCTGACCGCCGAAGCCGGGGTTCACGGTCATCACGAGGACCATGTCGCACAGGTCGAGCACCGACTCGACCGCGGACGCCGGCGTGGCCGGGTTCAGCGCCACCCCTGCCTGGGCACCCAGTTCGCGGATGCGGCCGAGTGTGCGGTGCAGGTGGCGGCAGGCCTCGGCGTGGACGAGCACGAGCCCGCATCCCGCCTCGACCCAGAGCGGAAGGAGGTCGTCGGGCTCCTCCACCATGAGATGGGCCTCGAAGAGGAGGTCGGTACGGTCGCGGCAGGCGGCGATGACATCCGGTCCGAACGTGAGGTTGGGGACGAAGCGCCCGTCCATGACGTCCCACTGGATGCGGTCGACGCCGGCATCGGCGAGCGCCGAGACCGCGTCGCCGAGGCGGGAGAAGTCCGCTGGGAGGACCGAGGGGGCGATCTCGAACGGGCGGTCGGTGCCGGGTCGGTCCGTCATCGGCCCATCCTCGCACGCCCTACGGTGGGCAGGGTGCAACGGCTCGAGGTCACCGTCGACGACGTCGCAGCCGGTGGCGACGGCATCGCCCACGACTCCGACGGCCGGGTCGTGTTCGTGCGGGGAGCGATCCCCGGCGACACGGTCCTCGCCGAGCTGAGGGAGGACCGGCCCCGCATGGCCAAGGCCGTTGTCGTCGAGGTCATCGATGCGAGCGACGATCGCGTGGGGCCGCCGTGCCCGCACGTCGCCGATGGGTGTGGCGGGTGCGGATGGCAGCACGTGGCCGTGGACACCCAGCGCCGCCTGAAGATCAGGATCGTCGAGGAGGCCCTGCGCCGGATCGGTCGCATGGCCGGCACCGTCGAATTCGGCCCGGCGCTCCCGGCCGTCGGCTTCCGTACCACGGTCCGGTGCCTCGTCGTCGATGGCCGAGCAGCGTTCCGGGCCGCCCTGAGCCACGATCCGGTCCTCATCGACCACTGCCTGGTGGCGCACCCCGCGATCGACGAGCTCATCGGGAGCGCCCGCTTCGGCGCCGCAACGGAGGTCACGCTGCGCGTCGGTGCCCGCACGTCCGACCGGTTGGCCCTCTTCGAACCCAGCGTGGACCCGGTGGCGGCGCTGCCGGACGACGTGCGCGTCATCGGCGCCGACGACCTGGGTTCGGGACGCCGCGCCTGGTTCACCGATCGCGTCTGTGACCGGTCGTTCCGGATCTCAGCCGAGTCGTTCTTCCAGACGAGAACCGACGGCGCGGACGCCCTGGTGGAAGCTGTCCGATCGGCCGGCGGCGACCGCTGGGGGAGTGGTCGCCTCCTCGACCTCTACGGCGGCGTG
>JBPPNA010000224.1:0-4229 GCA_051306355.1 Acidimicrobiales bacterium
TGGGAGGCTGGCGGCGTGCTGATCGACGCCATCGACCACGTCCAGCTCGCCATGCCGCCCGGCGGCGAAGAGCTCGCCACCTGGTTCTACGACGAGGTGCTGGGCGTGCCTCGGGTACCGAAGCCGGTGGCGCTGGCCATCCGGGGCGGCTGCTGGTTCGAGCGGGGTGCGTTGCGGATCCACCTCGGCGTGCAGGACGACTTCGTCCCCGCGACCAAGGCCCATCCGGCCTTCACGGTCTCCGATCTCGACCGGCTCGCCCTCGGGCTCGAGACCGCTGGCGTGCACCCCCGCCGGGAGGACGGGCCCGAGGGCCCGCAGGTCTACGTGGACGACCCGTTCGGGAACCGGCTCGAGTTCCGGCCCCAGCGTCCCGTCGCCGAGTTGGCCGAGTACACCGAGACCATCGTCGCCGTGGCCGATGAGGTGGCGGGGGACCGGCTCGCCGCCCAGCTCCGGTTCGTCCAGGAGCTCGATCGGCTCAAGACGGTGGAGCGGCAGTCGCTCATCCTCGACGGCCTGCGCCGGGAGAACACGGCCGAGCACTCCTGGCACGTGGCCATGCTCGCTGTCGTCCTGGCTGAACACGCCCCCGAGGGCGTCGACATCTCCCGGGTGGTCCTGCTGCTCCTCGTCCACGACGTGGTGGAGATCGACGCCGGTGACACTGGCATCCACGATGCGGTCTCGACCGAGACGAAGGCCGCACGCGAGCGGGCAGCGGCGGACCGCCTGTTCGGGATCCTGCCCGCCGACTCGAGCGCAGAGCTGCGGGCGGCATGGGACGAGTACGAAACCAGCGAAACCGGCGAGGCCCGGTTCGCCCGGGTGTTCGACCGCCTCTCGCCGTTCCTGCTGAACCTCGGGGCCGGCGGTATCGCCTGGCGGCGCTGGGGTGTCGGCGCCGACCGGGTGCGCGCCGTCCTCGCGCCGATCACCGAGGGCGTCCCGGAGCTCGGCGCCTTCGTCGATGCCATGATCGAGCGCGCCGTGGCCGATGGCCTCCTCCGCGCCGGCGGTTCCGGCCTCCTCCTTCCCTGACGTCAGACCGCTTCGTCGTGGCGTTCGTCGTGGCGTAGGGCGCCGGAGACGGCGACGGACACGCCCGTGAGGGGGATGGCGAGGAACGCGCCGAGCAGCCCAGCGGTGATGGCACCGATCGAGAGGGCGACGAGCACGACGAGGGGATGCAGGCGGAGCGCGCGGCCCATCACGATGGGGCTCACCACGTCGCCCTCGATCTGCTGGACCGCCACGGTGAGACCGACCACGATCAGCGCGGTGAAGACGCCGCCGGACACGAGTGCGATCAGGGCGGCCAGGGTGCCGGCGACGACCGCGCCGATGAGTGGGAAGAAGGCGGACAGGGCGGTGATGATCCCCAGCGGAAGGGCGAGGGGCACGCCGAGGATGGCCAGACCCACGCCGATCACCGTGCCGTTGACCGCTCCCACGACGAGCGTGCCCCGGACGTAGGCCCCCAGTGCGTTCCACGCCGCGCGCCCGGCACGGGCGGCGTCCTCCCGGCGGTCGGCAGGGAGGTGTCCGCGGGCCCAGTGCACGATGAGCGGGCCGTCCTTCACGAAGAAGAAGAGCATGACCACGGCCAGGAGGATGCCGGCGATGATCTCGGCTGCGAGCGTGGCGCCGTCCAGGACGGCGGCGGGATCGGCTTCGACCACCCGCTCGCCGAGCGTGTTGAACGCGCTCCGCAAGTCGGGGTCGTCGATACCCACCGGTCCGGTCACGAGCCAGTCCTCGATCTCGGCGATGGCCTCGTCGAGTTGGTCGCCCAGTTCCCCGATCTGATCCACGAAGGCGGGCACCAGGAGTGCGATGGCGCCGGCGACGACGATGATCGCACCGAGCACCACCGTCCACGTGGCGAGCAGGGGTGGCCACCCACGTCGGCGCAGGGCCGCCACCGGGGGCATCAGCACCGTGGCCCCGAGCAGGGCGACGAACGCGGGAATGGTGACCACCCGCAGGTGCAGGAAGAGCCAGGCCAACGCGAGGAGGCCGGCTGCGAGCACCGCCGTGCGGACCGCGATCTCGGACCCGGTCCGCATCCAGCCCGGGACACGCAACGCCGGTCGTTCCGCCATGAGGTCCGCACCGTAGCGCCGGAGTCGTGCCGGTGAGGACGAGCACGGGCCTCCCCGTCGCGCTTCGTACCGCTGCCTACGCTGGGGTGGATGAGACGGCCCGCCCGGCGTGACATGGCGCCCATCGACGTCGATCCGAGGCCGACGCGCCATCCGGTCATCGGTGCGGTGTACGGCACCACGATCACGCATCTCCCGACGGCAACGGTGGGCACGGTGGACAAGTTCGCCAACTCGCGGATCCACGTCCGCGATCGGGCCGGTCGGCTGCACATCTTCGACGCGGCCGCCGGCGACTTCGCCATCGACGGCGTGACGTGTGAGCCGGTCTTCGGCACGGCCGACCGTGCTCCGCAGCGTCGCATCTCGGCGTCGGGATCGATCGCCGTCGACCACGGCGCCCGCGTGGCGCGGGCCAGCCGGATCCTGGTCGAGGGCGTGCACGATGCCGACCTGCTGGAAAAGGTGTGGGGAGACGACCTGCGGCACGAGGGCATCGTCGTCGAGCGCCTCGACGGGATGGACGACCTCGCCGGCGTCGTCGGTGCCTTCGGTCCCGGACCGACCCGTCGGCTCGGGATCCTGCTCGACCATCTGGTCGACGGCTCGAAGGAGTCCAAGGTGGCGGCCACGATCAGCGATCCGAACGTGCTGGTGACCGGGACGCCCTACGTCGACGTGTGGGAGGCCGTCCGTCCGTCGGTGGCAGGGATCGCGGCGTGGCCCGACGTCCCGATGGGGGAGTCGTGGAAGGAGGGGGTCCTGGCCCGCATCGGCCGGGCCGGACAGCACCCCGGGGAGTTCTGGCGCGAGCTGCTGGCCTCGGTGTCGACCTACGCCGACCTGTTCCCGCCCCTCGTCGGCGCGGTCGAGCAGCTCATCGATTTCGTGACGGAACCCGGAGCCTGACCGTCACAGGTCGAGGAGGGCGTTCTCGATGACCTCGGTCAGGGCGGGGTGGATCCACATCTGCTCCTGGGCCATCTCGTCGACCGTCTGACCGAAGCGCATGCCCTGGATCAGGATCTGGATCAACGTCGATGCCTGCGGTCCGAGGATGTGGGCGCCGAGCAGGCGGCGGGTCTGGGCGTGGGCCACGAGCTTGACGAACGACGTGGAGTCGTCCATGGCCCAGCCGTACGCCGTGGTGCCATAGGCCTTGGTGGCGGTGATGAACGGCACGCCGTCGGCGGCCGCTTCCCGCTCCGTCAGCCCGACGGAGGCGACCTGGGGGCTCCCGAACACGGCGTGCGGGACGATCGTGTGATCCATCGTGATGGGCGACTCGGGATGAGCCACGTTGTGGAACGCAACCTTGGCCTCGGCGTTGGCCAGGTGCTTGAGCTGGAAGTGGTTCGAGAGATCGCCGAAGGCCCAGATCCCCTCCACGTTCGTCTGCTGGTCCTCGTGGACGATCACCCGGCCGGCGGCATCGCAGTCGACACCGGTGGCCTCCACGCGCAGCTGGTCGCTGTTGGGGATCCGGCCCGCAGCCACGAGCAACTCGTCGCACTCGACCACCCGCTCGCCCTCCGGGGTCCGGACGTGGAGACGGATCGATCCGTCGTCGGCACGCTCCGCCCGGTCGATGGCCGTCCGCAGCAACAGCTCGAACCGCCCGCTGACGAGGTCGGTGAACGCTTCGGAGATGTCGTCGTCCTCCGACCGCAGCATCCGCGGGCCTCGGTTCACGATGGTGACCGCCGTGCCGAAGGCCTCGAACACGTGGCCGAGCTCGGCCGCGATGTAGCCGCCGCCGATGATCGCCATCCTCGCCGGTAGCTCGGGGAGGCGCATCACGGTGTCGGACGTGTGGAAGCCGGTCTCGGCCAGTCCGGGGATGTCGGGGATGAACGGCCGGGCACCGGCGCCGAGCACGAACCGGTCGGCGTGCAGCTGCTCGCCGTCGACCTCGAGCACCTTGTGGTCGACGAATTCGCCGTTGCCCCGGAACACGGTGATGTTGTCGCAGTCCTCCACGCGATAGCGCTCGCCGCCCACGGCGATGGGGTCGATCCGCCCGAAGACGCGGTCGACGATGTCGCTCCAGTCGACGCCGTCGAGGGTGGCGCGGACCTGGTAGCGGGCCGATTCGCGCACGTGCAGCGCGACGTCGGCGGCGTA
>JBPPNA010000230.1:0-12262 GCA_051306355.1 Acidimicrobiales bacterium
CGGCCGAGGCGCATGGCGTACTCGACCGCCCGGCCGTTCAGTACTGGCATCGAGCCGGGAAGGCCGAGGCACACCGGGCACACGTTGGTGTTGGGCTCGTCGCCGAAGTGGTTGGGACAACCGCAGAACAGCTTTGTGGTGGTGGCCAGCTCGACGTGCACCTCCAGCCCGATGATCATCTCGTAAGCCATGCTCATGCGCCCACTCGCTTCGCTCGCCGGGCTGCCGCCGAGCGCCGCTGGCGCTCTCTTCGCTCGTCGGAGCTCATGCGCCCACTCGCTTCGCTCGCCGGGCTGCCGCCGAGCGCCGCTGGCGCTCTCCTCGCTCGTCGGAGCTCATGCCAGACCCTCCAGTGCGGCCGCGACCTGGAACATGACGGCCTCGCCGAGGGCCGGGGCCATGACCTGCAGCCCGACGGGCAGGTCGTGGGCGCCGGTGCCGAACGGGACCGAGATCGCAGGGTGCCCGGCCAGGCTCGACGGCACGGTGCACACGTCGTTGAGGTACATGGTCATGGGATCGGCGGTCTTGTCGCCGAGGGGGAAGGCCACGCACGGCGAGGTGGGGCTCAGCAGCACGTCGAAGCGTTCGTAGGCGGCCTCGAAGTCCCGGATGATCAGGGTGCGGACCCGCTGGGCCTGGCCGTAGTAGGCGTCGTAGTAGCCGGCGGAGAGGGCGTAGGTGCCGAGCATGATGCGGCGCTTGACCTCGGCACCGAACCCGGCGGTGCGGGTGGCGTCGTAGGTGCCGTCCATGTTCGAGCGCTCCTCCCGGATGCCGAAGCGGACGCCGTCGAAGCGGGCCAGGTTCGACGAGGCCTCGGCCGGGGCGATGAGGTAGTAGGCGGAGAGGCCGAGGACCGAGGCCGGGACCGAGACCTCCTCGACCGTGGCGCCCGCCCCGGCGAGTGCGTCGGCGGCTTCGCGGGTGCGGGCGGCCACCTCGGGTTCGATGCCCGCACCGAGCAGCTCGGTCACGACGCCGACACGGAGGCCGTCGACGCCGCGGTCGAGCACGTCGACGAGCGAAGGGACGTCCTCGGGGATCGAGGTCGCGTCGCGGCGGTCGTGGCCGGCGATGACCTCGGTGCACAGGGCGGCGTCGGCCACGTCGGCCGCGAATGGCCCCACCTGATCCAGGCTCGAGGCAAAGGCGATGAGGCCGTAGCGCGAGACCCGCCCGAAGGTGGGCTTGACGCCGACCACGCCACACAGGGCGGCCGGCTGGCGGACCGAGCCGCCCGTGTCGGAGCCGAGCGAGAGCGACGAGAACCCGGCGGCGACCGCAGCGGCCGACCCACCCGACGAGCCGCCCGGCACCCGGCTGGTGTCGCGCGGGTTGCGGGTGGCGCCGAAGGCGGAGTTCTCCGTGGAGGACCCCATGGCGAACTCGTCCAGGTTGGTCTTGCCCACGAACACCGCACCGGCGGCAGCGAGGTGCTGGACGACGGTGGCGTCGTACGGCGGGCGCCACTGCCCGAGGATCTTCGATGAGCAGGTGGTGGGCACGCCGCGGGTGCACAGGTTGTCCTTGAGGGCCACGGGCACGCCGGCCAGCGGACCCACGGTCTCCCCCGCGGCCACCGCGGCGTCGACAGTTTCGGCCGTGGCCCGGGCCTCATCGCGCAGGACGTGGTTGAAGGCGTGGATCTCGGCCTCGTCCCCGTCGATGCGGGCGAGGTGCTCGTCGAGCACCTCGACGGCGGAGCGGTCGCCCGAACGGACTGCGTCTGCCACCTGGCGGGCGGTCACGGTGCCTCCCCGAGCACCGGCGGGACGCGGAACATGCCGGCCTCGGTGGCGGGTGCCTGGCCGAGGACCTCGTCGCGGTCGACGCCCGGGGTCACCTCGTCGGGGCGCAGCACGTTCTCCAGGGGATGGGGATGCGCGGTGGGCTCGACACCGGTGAGGTCGAGGGCAGCGACGTCGCGGGCGTGGTCGAGGATCGACTGGAGCTGACCCGTGAACGTCGAGAGCTCGTCGTCGGTCAGGGTCAGGCGGGCGAGGGACGCGACCTTGGCCACGTCATCGGTGGTGATGGGCGCAGGTTCCGACACGGCGGCGAGCCTGTCAGGAGGTGACGCGCTGCGCGAAGTCGACGACGGCGTCGTTGATGAGGTCACGGTCGTAGTCGAGCGTGGCGACGTGGTAGCTCCGCTCGAGGGCCACCCGCTCGCCGGGCCCGCCGAGCGTCGCCGCCAGGTGATCCGAGTTGGACGGGGGCACGACGTGGTCCTCGGGGCTGTTGAGGATCAGGGCCGGAGCGGTGATGCGGGCCAGGTCGTCCTGGAAGGCGGCGACCCCGTCGAGCATCGACACCAGCGGGGCGAGGGGCGTGGCCGCATACGCGGTCTCCTGGACATCGGGGTCGGCGATGTCGGACCCGATGCCGTCCATCGTGGTGTCCCCGGCGTCGATCATGGCCTGCACGGCGCCGCGCATGTCGGGCGACGGTTCGGCGGCGGCGTTGATGAACACGAGCCCGGCCACGTCGGGGTGCCGGGTGGCGACCCAGGCGGTGAGCGCGCCACCCATCGACAGCCCGGCCACGACGACCTGCTCGCAGCGGGCGGCGAGGCGCTGATAGGCGGCCTCGACCTCACCGCTCCAGTCGTCCCAGTCGGTGGTGAGCATGTCTTCGACCGTGGTGCCGTGCCCGGGAAGTCGGGGCAACTCCACGGCGAAGCCGGCACCGGCGAGGGCCTCGGCCAGGCCTCGCATCGAACCGGGGTTCCCGGTGAACCCGTGCAGGACGAGGGCGCCGTGGGGACCACCGTCGGCGGTGAAGGGTTCGGCGCCGGGGATGATTTCGGGGATGATCTCGGTCATCCCGACATCGTACGGAGTCAGAACCCCTGCGAGATGCTGACCGCGGCGGGTCCGAGGATGACGATGAACAGGGCCGGCAGGATGCAGAACACCAGCGGGAACGTGATCTTCACCGGGACCTGCATGGCCCGCTCCTCCGCCCGGGCCCGGCGCCGATCGCGCAGCTCGAGGGACTGCAGCTTCAAGATGTTGGCCAGGGGGAAGCCGTGCTTCTCCGCCTGGCGGACGGCGTTGACGAACTGACGCAGGTCGGGGACGTCGGTGCGGTCGGCCATGGCCGTGAGTGCCTCGCCTCGACTGAGTCCGAGCTGCATGTCGTTGACGGCCCTGAGCAGCTCCGTCGTGAGGATACCGCGGCCCTCCTGACCAGCCCGCTGCATGGCGCCGTCGAAGCTCATGCCGGCCTCGACGGTGACCTTGAGCTGGTCGAGCACGTCGGGGAGTTCGTTGGTGATGGCCTTGCGACGGTCGTCAGCGGCTCGCTTGACCTTGGCGTTCGGGCCGACGGTGAAGACGAGCAGGACGAGGCCGCACACCATGAGGTTGGTGCGGTTGGAGCCGGAGCTGGACAGGTACCAGGACGAGAACAGGATGCCGAGCACGAAGCCGACGACCTGCATCCCGACGATGATCTCCGGTGTCCACTTCCGGTCCATGTCGGCGACACGAAGGTGCTTGGCGGTGGCGTCGAGCACCCCGGCCGGGGTGTAGCGGCGGATCGCAGCGCCGAAGGCACGGGCCACGGGAGCGAAGATCCGGTCCGTGGCCGACGACTCGAGCTCGATGGCGCGCGACGTGGGGGCCATGTCTTCGGGATCGACGCCGATGGCGATCATCTGCGGGTGGGGGCGCAGCGCCCAGACGGCGAGGGCGACCCCTCCGATGACGAAGAGTGCAGCGAGCCAGATGATCACGAGATCCTCCTCATCAGAACTCCGGGTTCACGAGCTTCTTGAGCCAGAGCCCACCGACGGAGAGCATCAGGCCGGCGACGCCGAGCAGCACGAAACCGATCCCGCTCGTGTAGAGCGGCTCGATGTAGGTGGGGTTCGATATGAAGATGAAGCCGCACAGACCGAACGGCAGGAAGAAGAGCACCAGGGCGGAGATCTTCCCCTCGGCGGTCAGGGCATCGACCTGTCGCTTGATCCGTACTCGAGCCCGGATGGTCTCGCCCACCTGCTCGATGATCTCGGAGAGGTTGCCGCCGACGCTGGACTGGATCTTGATGGCGTCGACGACCCAGTCGAAGTCGGGGGCGTTGATGCGTCGTGACATGGCATCGAGTGCGTCCTCGAGGCTCCGGCCGAGTCGGGTCTCCATGACGACCCGGGCGAACTCCTCCTTGGTGGGCGACTCCGCCTCCCGGGACACCGCGTCCAGGGTCTGGCCGAGGCCGTAGCCGGCGGTCAGCGAGCCGGTGATGAGCTGCAGGGTGTCGCCCAGCTGGTTGATGAACGCCTTGCGGCGTCGGGCCGTCAGCACCTTGAGGGTGAGCGGGATGCCGGCGGCGGGGAACAGGGCGCCGAGCAGGAAGAACGGGATGCCGAAGAGCAGGACCCCGACGAGGAGGGAGGCCAGCAGGATCGCCGCGCACGCCACCACGAACTCGTTGGAGCGGATGGCGAGACCGGCCCGGTCGAGGGTGTCGTCGAGGGACCGCCCCCGGTCGTTGGTCTCGAGGACCTGGGCGGAGATGTCGTTCAGCCGGCCTTGTACGTCGTCGAGGCGCTTCTTGCGGACCAGCTTGCGGGATTCCTTCGAGGAGCTCCGCTCCTCCCGGCGCTCGACTGCGGTGGCGGAGTTGCGCATCATCCACAGGATCACGGCTGTGCCGGCACTCACCAGGAGTGCGGCGACGATGGGGATGAGGCTGGAGGAGAAGATGCCGGCACCGTCCTCCGTGCGGGTGGCGGTGGCGACGTCGGCGACGTAGCCGGTCACGGCCTCGTGGGCGTAGTCGGAGGTGACCGACACGGCGGGGTCCGAGGCCAGGGCGACGGCGATCTCGGCGGCGTCGCCTGTGGAGGCCGACCGCCAGCGCAGTTCGTACGACGTGCCGAGACCGGCGGCGACGCTGGTCATGGCGTCGGAGAACTGGGCGGCCTGGTCGACGGTGAGGACGTCGCCCCCGGCAGCGGTGGCCATCTGCTCGAAGCCGGCCGGGTTGTAGTCCGGTGTCTGCAGGGCCACGAAGGAGACCTCGACCTCGGTGGCCTCGAGGTTGGCGACGGTGTCGTCGATGCTGGCCGTGCTGAAGGTGTCGGCGCCGTCGGCCAGCACAACGAGGGCACTGGACCCGCCCTGGAATGTCAGCTGGTTCAGGCTGAGCTGGATGGCGTCGTAGAGCGCGGTCTGCCCGGCGGCGACCAGGCCGCCGACGGCCTCGCGGGTGATGGCACGGTTCACGGAGAACGGTGTCAGCACATCGGCGCCGTCGCCGAACGTCACGACCGAAACGGGCACCGACTCGGGCAGGGTGTCGAGCAGGTCGCCGAGGGCGGCCTTGGCCCGCTCGAGCGGTTCGCCGCCCATCGAGCCGGAGATGTCGAGGGCCACCACGACGTTCATCTCGTCGCTGCGCAGCCGGACGACGTCGACGGAGATCGGTTCACCGTTCTCGGTGAGGACGAAGGCGTCGTCGAGCTCACCCGCGACCGGCGGGCCCTCGACCACGGCGCGCACCAGGGGGAAGCCACTGGCGTCGATGCCCTCGACGACGAGCTCGCCACCGGTCTGGGCTGCCACCGGGGCGGCCGGCGCCAGGACCAGGGCGGCCGCGGTGAAGACGGTGCCGAGGGTGACGGCGAAGGTCCGGTTCCGGTTCACAGCTCCTCCCCGAAGATGCGGTCCTCGAACTCGATGCCCATGTCCTTGATGTGTTCGATGAAGGTGGGGCGGTAGCCCGTGGGCTCGAGGGTGCCGAGCACGCGACCGTCCTCGGCGTAGCCCTTGCTGTAGTCGAAGTCGAAGATCGGGAAGACCTCGATCTCCTCGTTGCGGACGCGACCGATCTCGCAGATCTGGGTGATGCGGCGGGAGCCGTCCCGGAGACGACCGATCTGGACGACGAGGTCGATTGCACCGGCGATCTGCTGGCGGATGGCGGCCATCGGGAAGGCGATGCCGGCCATGAGCACCATCGTCTCGAGACGGGTCATGGCATCGCGGGAGGTGTTGGCGTGCAGGGTGGACAAGGAGCCGGCGTGGCCCGTGTTCATGGCCTGGAGCATGTCGAGGGCCTCGCCGCCACGGCACTCGCCGACGACGATGCGGTCGGGACGCATGCGCAGCGCGGTGCGGACCAGGTCCCGGATGGAGATCTCGCCCTTGCCCTCGGTGTTGCCGGGCCGGCTCTCGAGGCGGATCACGTGGTGCTGGCGGAGCTGGAGCTCGACGACGTCCTCGATCGTGATGATGCGGTCGCCTTCGGGGATGAACGACGACAGGACGTTCAGCAGCGTGGTCTTGCCGGAGCCGGTGCCCCCGCTGACCAGGATGTTCATCTTGGCGTGGACGCAGGCGGCGATCATGTAGAGCGACTCGATGGTGGCACTCGAGTTCGAGATGAGGTCCTCGGCGGTGAACGACTTGGCCGCGAACTTGCGGACCGTGAGCGAGGAGCCGTCGACGGCGAGGGGCGGGATCACGGCGCAGACACGCGATCCGTCGGGCAGGCGGGCGTCGACCATGGGCGACGACTCGTCGATGCGCCGGCCGAGCGGCGCCACGATGCGGTTGATCACCTTGCGGAGGCTGGTCTCGTCGCTGAACCGGATGTCGGCAATGGTCAGTCGACCAGCCTTCTCGATGTAGATCGACTTGGTGCCGTTGACCATGATCTCCGACACCTCGGGATCGGCCAGGAGCGGCTGGATCGGTCCGTAACCGAGCAGGTCGGCGGCGATGACGTCGACGAGGCGCTCGCGCTCCGACTCCGACAGCGGCATCTCCTCGGCCGCGAGGACCTTGGTCATCTCGACCTTGGCGAGACGCTTGAGCTCGTCGTCGTCCACGTCGGGATCGCCGGAGCGGTTGCCCATCGTGAGCAGGAGCGCCTCCTGCACCTTGGCCCGGAGCACGCTGAAGGTGTCCGACTCCAGCAGCGCGGCCGTCATCTTGACGTCGGCGGTGCGGGCCTCGCTGTCTGCGGCGGTGTCCGGCAGCTCGAGGTCGAGCGGCTCGCTGGCCTGGCGGACGCGGTCTCCGAGCTTCATGGCGTCACGCCTTCCGCTTGAAGCGGCGACGCGACCCGTGATCGCCCGCGCCGGGGCCTTCCGGCGGTTCGATCAGATCGACCAGGCGTTCGAAGGCCCTGACCAGCGCGGGGTTGGCCTGGGACTCCATCACGGGGATGCCGTCGTTGGTCGCTCGGACCATGTCGATGGAGCTGGGCAGCCCGACGTCGACCTTGTGGCCGATGCTGCGCTCGATGTCAGCCAGCTCGACGCCCACCTTGGCGTCGGCCTTGTTGAGGAGGAAGTGTCGACGGGCCGAGGTGAGCCCGACGACTTCGAGGGCATGGAGCGCCTTTTGCAACCCGCGGATCGAGGGGATCTCGGTGGCGCAGATGAGCACCATGTCGGTGGACACGTCGAGGGCGGACAGCACCCGCTCGGACAGGCCGGGGTCGGTGTCGACGATCACGTACTTGAACGAGCGGTGCAGCGCCGAGATGATGCCCGTGACGTGCTCGGAGAGGATCTCGTCGGCGTCGGCCGGGTTCAACGGCGCGCACAGGGTGAACAACCCGCTGGGGTGGGTGGTGAGGCCGAGCTTCAGGTTGGCGCTGTCGACCGGCCACTTGCGGGCGATGTCGGCGATGGTGGTGGTCGGCGCCAGCCGGAGCACGTTGGCGACGTCACCGAACTGGAGGTCGAGGTCGACCAGGACCACCTGGCGGGGATGGCGGGCGGCGAACCCGACGGCCAGGTTCGTGGCGACGGTGGTCTTGCCCGAACCCCCCTTCGGGGACAGGATCGTGATGATCCTGTGGGGTGTCGCCGCTCCCAGTTCGCGGGGTGCGGTCAAGGTGTCGACTCCCATCTCAGCCGTAGATCCGGTCTCGGGTCTGGACCGTGGTGCCACCTTCGTCGGCATCGGTGGGCTCGACCGTGAGCCAGACGTCGCCGTAGCTTGAGGCGAACACGATGCGCTCGGCCTCTTCGGCACGGACGGCCAGGGTCACGAGGAGGGAGCCGGCGGGGATCGGGGTGCGGTCGGCGGCCGTGGCCTCACGGGTGGGGTCCTCGACCGGCGCGCCCTGCACGTTGGTGACCAGCTTCTTGTGGACGATGAAGCCGGAGGTCTCGCCCCCGGCCGCAGCCGGGTCGACGCCCCCGCCACCGGCACCGCTGGTGAACGAGGCGATCAGGCCGACCGTGTCGCCGGGGCGGACGGTGCCGCCCACGGTGCGGATCGGGTCGAGCGGGATGGTGACCTCGAGCAGGCCCTCGGGCACGCTGACGGTGCCGCCACCCCGGCCGGTGCGGGCCATGAGCTGGTTGAACTCCTCGGAGGGCACGAGCCGGCTGGCCGTGAGCTGCTCGCCCTCGACCAGGTCGACCCTGACGACCATGCCGTCGGCATCGCCGATGCTGGCCAGCGCCCCGGCGGCCTGCACCTTGACGGGAACCGATTCGAGCTGCACGAAGCTCTGGAGCTCGTTGGCGGCGGTGCCGGCGGGCACCGGCGCGTTGACGACCAGCACCTCCACCAGCTCCTCACCGGCGAGTGCCCGGTCTTCTGCTGTGCTGACGTACTGGACGAGTGCCACCGTGCCCAGTGCCACCAGGAAAATGGCACCGATCAGGCTGAGACGCTTCTTGTTCACCGGAACTCCCCTTCGGAGGTACTTCGGACCGCTACCGACTTACATCGGCAACGGATCGCCCGAACCTGAAGTGGAAATTCCCTCGCCCGTCACCAGATCAGCGGTAGGGGTCGTCCTCGAGGGGGGCGTCCCACCAGTCTTCCGGGGTCTCCGACTCCGCTTCGACGGGGAAGATGCAGTCGACCGGGCACGGCTCGACGCACTTGAGGCAACCCGAGCACAGCTCCGGGATGATGATCACGTCCAGGCCGTGGTTGAAGATGGCGCCGAACTGTGGCGGGCAGTGCCGGATGCACGTGTCGCAGTTGATGCAGATCGACATGTCGATGAAGAGGGCGGGGTTCTGCCACTTGGGGTTCCGCTCCCGGTCCTGCATCCGTTCGACTCTCGATCCAGCGGCCATGGTGGCGAGGGTAACCTTGCCGGGTGCCCGGATCATCCGCCGACGCGATCGACGGCGACCGCCAGCTCACGGCCCAGGGTCTCGAGCGCAAGCAGCAGCTCGTGGATTGCGCCGCGGCCCTCTTCGCCGAGCGGGGCTACGCCGAGACCCGGATCAAGGACATCGTCGAGGCAGCCGGGGTGGCCAAGGGCTTGTTCTACTGGTACTTCGAGAACAAGGAGGCCCTGTTCGCCGAGGTGGCCGCCGACATCCGGCTGCGGCTCCGCAAGCACCAGGCCTCTGCCATCGATCCCACCGCCGACCCGTTGGTCCAGATCCGTCAGGGCACCGAGGCGTCCGTACGGTTCATGGCCGACAACGCCCACTTCTTCTCCCTCCTCGAGGTCGAGAACGGCGCGGTGACGCTCGATTCCCGACGTCAGGGCACGAGCCAACACATCGCCGACGTCCGCTCGATCATCGTCGCCGGGCAGCGATCCGCGACGATCGTCGACGAGGACCCCATGCTGCTGGCGCTCGGCGTGGTGGGAGCCGTCGGTTTCTACAGCCACTACCACCGCACGGGGCGGCTCGACGTGCCCATCGACGAGCTCGCCACCTACGTCGGGGCCAGCGTCGTGCGGACCCTCACGCGATAACGTCCGTCCGATTCGCGCAGAAGTCTCGACCCGAGGAGCACATCAGTGGCCACCTACCCCTTCCTGTCCGACGAGTGGATCGAAGCCGCCAAGGCCATCCGGGCGGAGCACCCCGGGGCACCCGTCCCACACGTCATGAAGATGAACATGGTGATCACCGAGGTGCCCTTCGGCGAGGGCACCATCAACGCCCACATGGACACCACCAGCGGTGAGCTCGAACTCGACACCGGTCACCTCGAGGGCGAGGACCTCACCGTCACTGTCGACTATCCCACCGCCAAGGCGATCTTCGTCGACGGCAACCCGCAGGCGGGGATGCAGGCCTTCATGGCCGGCAAGATCAAGGTCGTGGGCGACATGACCAAGATGATGGCGATGCAGACGGCCCAGCCGGACCCCGTCCAGCTCGAGGTCGCCGCCGCCATCTCCGCCATCACGGCCTGAGCGGTCGGCAGGGCGACCTGGCTCAGGCTTGACGAATGCTCAGTTCGTCGAGGTGCTCACCGGGCCCGCCGGCACGCGAACGGGCCGACCCTGGTGGGACGGCCCGCCTCATCGCGATGGCTGGGGAACATCACGTCCGGCAGACCGCCCCACCGGAATCGGCCCGTGCGCAGGCGATGGTATCGCCGGCTCGATGTCAGTTCCTCGTCGCTGCGGGGAGCGCGTCGCGCAGCTCCTCGATCGTCCAGCGCTCGTCGCGCTCGATGCCCTCGCCGAAGGACCAGCCCTCCATGAAACGGATGGTCCCTCCCTGGATGTAGAGCGTACGACCGGTCAGGGGGCAGTCGGCCGAGGCCAGGTA
This sequence comes from Acidimicrobiales bacterium, assembly GCA_051306355.1. Taxonomy (GTDB): domain Bacteria; phylum Actinomycetota; class Acidimicrobiia; order Acidimicrobiales; family Salinilacustritrichaceae; genus Salinilacustrithrix. Next base: position 10,511 of record JBPPNA010000230.1, read on the forward strand.
GGCGACGAGGGGCGACACGTTGTCGGGATCCCACAGATCGAAGCCGGCACCGTCGTCCGGGGCGGCGACGATCTCCGACAGGCCGGGTGCGGTCTCGGTCAGCCGGGTCCGGGCCGCAGGGGCGATGCAGTTGCTGCGCACGCCGTAGCGGCTCAGCTCCTTGGCGCAGATGGCGGAGAAGCTGGCCACCCCGGCCTTGGCTGCGCCGTAGTTGGTCTGGCCCGGGTTGCTGAGCAGACCGGAGGTGGAGGAGGTGTTGATCACGGCAGCGTTGCGCGATTCGCCGCGCCTGGACTCCTCCCGCCAATAGGAGGCCGCCCACCGGGTGGGGACGAAATGACCCTTCAGGTTGACCCCGGTGCACTCGTCCCACTCGTGTTCGGACATGTTGACCAGCGCGCGATCTCGGAGGATGCCGGCGTTGTTGACCAGGACGTCGAGGCCGCCGTAGGTGTCGACGGCGGTGGTGACGAGACGCTGGCCGCCCTCCCAGTCGGTGACGTCCTCCTGGCTGGCGACGGCATCGCCACCGGCATCACGGATCTCGGCTGCGACCATCTCCGCCGCGCCTTCGTCGGCGGCGATGTCGTTGACCACCACGCGCGCCCCCTCGGCCGCGAACAGCAGCGCGTGGGCCCGGCCCAGGCCCCGGCCTGCTCCGGTGATGATGGTGATGCGTCCGTCGAGCGATCCCAACCTGGCTCCTCCTGCAGTGGTGGACGAACCATGGTGGCCGTCCGCCAGCCCAGTCAAGCCGGCCCAGTCAAGCCAGCCCGGTCGAGTCAGCCGCGGGAGAGGAACACGTCGACCTCGGTCCCCCGGCGCACCTGGTCGCCGGACGCGGGCTGCGAGGTGATGACCCGCCCCCGGCTGTTGCAGCAGTCCTGGCCAAGGGCCAGCCCCTGGGCCTCGAGGGCACCCTCGGCCTCGGCCAGCGTCAGACCCGACAGATCGGGGACCCCCACCACGTCGGGGCCCTTGCTCACCGCGACGGTGATCTCGCTGCCCCGGGGCACCTGGGAGCCGGGGTCCTCGGACAGCGAGATCACCACACCGGCGGGCACGCTGTCGCTGAACTGGTCGCTGCGCACCGGGACCAGGCCGATGTCGGAGAGCTGGGCCGCGACGGCGTCGTAGACGGCACCGTCGGCCGGCTCGGGCACGGTGCGGGGCTCGGGACCCCGGGAGACGACCAAGCCGACGGCCTCGCCCTCCGGCAACCGGGCGACGTCGTCGCCGTCGACCCGCACCACGTGCCCGGCGGGGACCTCCTCGTCGAAGACCTCCTCGGTCACGGTGTGGGTGAGCCCGGCCGACTCGAGCTGGAGGACGACCTCGTCGAGCGGGCGGCCGGCCAGGTCGGCGGGGACATCGGCGAGCTCGTTGCCCTCGGAGACGACCACGACCAACGTGCCACCCTCCTCCAGCTGCTCACCGGGGACGGGCTCGGTGGACACGATCTCGCCGGGGACGGTGCCGTTGCGCCGGGTCCGCTTCTCGTCGAGGACCCATTCGTTCTGGTCGGCGATCAGCTGGAGGTCGTCGATCTGGTCTCCCAGGACGTCGGGCACCGGGAACGTCGGGGTCTGGAGCTGGTCCACGGCGAAGAACGCACCGGCCCCGGCCAGCAGGAGCACGACCGCCCCGACCACGAGCGGCCACCGGCGCCGGCGCCGAGGCTCGGCGCTCGTGGTCTCAGCCGGCGTGGTCTCGGACGGCGCGGTCTCGGAGAGAGCGGTCGCGGCGGGTGGG
>JBPPNA010000296.1:0-2329 GCA_051306355.1 Acidimicrobiales bacterium
GGTCATCCCTGAAGGAGCGGGGCCGGTCAAGAGTGTCCGCCGACCCTTGTTCTTGCCCCCGACCGGGTTGTTGAGCGCGCCGAGGTGGGGCCGGGGTCAAGGCTCGGGCGGAGCTCGACCGCGCAGCGGCCTTAGCCTGAATCCGTGGAGTGACCGTGGCTGAGGCCTGGCCGGGAGTTCGGCTCCAGCTGTGGGTGTGTGGGCATGGGGTGGCTGCTGGTCTGCCCAGCCTTCCCACTGCGGGTTCCTCGGTCGTGCCTGTCGGCGGTGGACGGTCTCAGGCAGCTGCCGGGGGCGCGTGGGCCTGGTCGTGACCGAAGACCCCGTTCCAGATCGCTAGCCATTTGGTGGCCCAGGGCCAGTGCTCGGGCAGGTGCAGGATGGGTCGGCGTTGTGGCCGGGCCAGCCGTGCTGGGACGTGGACGATCTGGCGACGCAGGGTCGCGCCGCGCGTGACCGCTGGTTTGGTGGGGTCGAGGGTCTCGGCAGCACGGAGCAGGTTGTGGGTCATCGCCGCGCAGATCGCCCACGCATGGTTTGAGGCGAACCGTCCTGAGGGCAGGTGGGCCAACGGGCCGTCGATCACGTCAGCGAAGACGGTCTCGATGATCGCGTGTCGCCGGTGGGTGACATCGGCCGCAGCGACCGACTCGAGGCTGTTGGTGAAGAACGGGTGGTAGCGCCAGACCGGGAACAACTCCTCGAGCTTGTTCTTGTCGCGGACCCGACGCACCACCAACCGGGCGGTGACCGGATGCTTGGTGGAGCCGAACGCAATGAAGCCAACCTCGGCGACCTCGGCATCGGAGATCAACTCGCCCGTCTCGGGGTCGAGGACGGCGCCGGGATAGTGCACCGGCGTCCACGCTTGGTCGTCGATGGCGCCCATGGCTCGCAAGACCGCGGAGTTCTTGGGCACTACGACCGAGAACCGAACCCCTGCCTTCAGGCAGGCAGCGACCACGGAGCTGTTTCCGTAGGCCGAATCGCCACGGACCAAGATCTCCCCAACCGCACCGGCCGCACGAGCGGTGGCGATGGCCTCGCGGACCATCGAGGCGGCACCCTTGCCCGATCCGGTCTTGCCCGACCGCAACCGGATGCCAGCAATGACCGGGGCAGCGGTCGAGGTGCTGATGGTGGTCGCCAGCGGGGACAGGCCCCGGCGCAGCAGCACCCGTCCCGCGATCTTGGCGTGTCCGAAGCTGGCGCCCTGCTTGGCGTGTCCGAACACCGGCCGCAGCAGCGAGTCGATGTCGACGAAGGCCTGGGTCTCGATGCCAGGCAACACCTCGGTCCGCTGCACCAGGTTGACCAGGTGCGCCCGGGCTACCGAGGCCAGCTGCTGGCAATGGCCATGGGTGAACTCGCGCAGGAACTGTCCCAACGTCGCTGGCGCGTAGACCTGGTCGAAGACCCGATTGTTCCCACCGGAACGGATCTGTTGCAGATCGTCGATGCTGTCCGCGCCGGCAGCCATCCCCGCGATGATTGAGGTCACCTTGCCCGCCGGGTTCACTCCCGCCGAGGCCACCCGCGGCACAACCGAGGCCACGTTGACCTTCTCGGCGACCAACTCCGAGAGCCCGGCCTGCTCGGCCAACGCCATCACCGGAACCAGACCAGCATCCGACACGAGATGCTCATCATCGAACAACGGCGTGGCCTTGGACCATGCATGCGATAGTTTCACTTCCAGTGCCTTCTGTTCTCGGCTGAATCAGGACCTCAACAACCCCGATTCTCCTTGCACAGAAGGCACTTCTACGTTCACCGCGCCGTACCAGCCGCGCTCACGCCAGGCCCCTCCACGGATTCAGGCTGAGCCACACGATGGCTCCGACCCCGCTCTCGAGTCGGAGGGCGCCAGTGAGCTGACCGGGGTTCGTCCCCCCTTGCGCGGCGGCTCCGAACGGCGCACCCAAAGTGAGGGCTATCTGGAAAGCCGCCACGATCAGGAGGCCGCCCGCCAAGAAGAGGGCGCCACTAGAACGGGCGGGCGCGTTGGTAACGGCGCTCATCGTGCTTCCAAGTCCCCGGTGGTCTGGGGCGAGGGCGTCGGCGATCCGCAAAGGGAGATGCTGGCGGTTGTCATGGCTGGCTCCTTGGCCGAAGCGATGCGGTGTTTGGGTTGGCGGTCGGCGGTCGGCGGTCGGCGGTCGGCGGTCGGCGGTCGGCGGTCGACGAACGTCGTTCTGCGGCTTCCCTGCGGGTCCGTGTGGCTCGTCGCCTTCGACCTTTTGAGGTAGGCGATCGGCCTTGGGCGCTGGTCCGCGCCTGGAGGAGTTGACCCGTCTCTCGACGGATGGCGGCTGGCAACTGGACGGTC
>JBPPNA010000002.1:0-9410 GCA_051306355.1 Acidimicrobiales bacterium
GCGGTCGCGGCGGGTGGGGTCGCCGGGGACCGGGGCTCGGGCGGCGTGACGGTTGTGGGGTCGAGCGGGAGGGGGACCATGTCGGTCCGGGTCAGCTCACCGGTGCCGCGCCCGCTGCGGGCCTCCTCGAGCGCCCCGACCAACGGGAGTGGCTGCGGCGCGCTCATCCGTTCGGAGGCGGCGAGCAGGAGGATGCCCAGCTCCTCGGCGTCGGGCCGGTCCTCGGCGTGGAGGCGGCCGGCGCGCTCGACGGCTGAGCGGAGGGGCCCCAGGGCCTCGGGGACCTCGACATCGCGGTCGATGCGGGCCATGAGGGTGCCGATGGTGGTGTCGGCCGTGAACGGCACGTTGCCGGTGACGGCCTCGACCAACAGGAGACCGAGCGCGTAGACGTCGGCCTTGCCGTCGAGGCGCTCGCCTCTGGCCTGCTCGGGCGCGGAGTAGCGGACGGTGCCCACCATGGAGCCGTCGGGCTCGGTGACCGCGGCCTCGGCGATGGCCCGGGCCAGACCGAAGTCGGCGATGCGGAGCCGTCCGTCGGTGTCGAAGAGGATGTTGGCGGGCTTGAGGTCACGGTGGACGAGCCCCATGCGGTGGGCGTGGGCCAGGCCGCGGCACACGTCGAGACCGACGACGAGGGCCTGCGACGGGGTGAGCCGCTCGTCGGTCTGGAGCATGGCTCGCAGGCTGCCGCCGGCCAGGTACTCGGTGACCAGGTAGGGCACCTCCTCCTCGCCCCAGTCGTGCACCACGACGACGTTGGGGTGACTGATGGCCGCAACGGTGCGGGCCTCGGCCCGGAACCGGCGCAGGAAACGTTCGTCCTCGGCCAGGGCCGGCTGCAGCATCTTGATGGCCACCTGACGCTCCAGGCGGACGTCGTCGGCGAGGAACACCTGGGCCGACGCCCCCGCTCCCAGGGGCGCGACGAGACGGTAGCGGCCGCTCACCACGCGACCGACCTGGTCGGAGAGCCGTACCGTGGCCATTGGGGGCAGGCTAGGACCCGCCCGCCTCCACTCGGTGGAGGGTGGAGCCTGTTCTGCGAGACTGGCCGGTATGGAGCTGTCATGACCGAACCGTTCAGCTATCCCGCGCGCACCAAGCTCATCATCGCCGTCGTGGCGGCGGTCGCCATCGGAGCATTCGTCCTCGCGGGCATGTCCGCCGACACAGAGAACGCCGACGACATCGCCCTGAGCGGGCCGGGCGCCGGAACCAGCGACCGGGGTGACGGCGGCAACTCGGCGACGCAGGCCCAGCGGGACCCCGACGGCGTGATCCAATTGCAGCCCCGGGACGGGACCGAGGCCCTCGCCCAGGAACGGATCCGCATCCAACTCAGCGCGGGGTGGACGGGCGAACTCACCTTGTTGCCCAGCTCCGGCGCCGCCATCCCGCTCCCCGCGGACCAGATCGACGTCACCCCCCTGAACGAGCTCATCTTCGTGCCCGGCGACGGCCAGGCCATCGATCGCCTCCCCCCGGGCCGCAACTGCGTCCGGGCCACGATCTGGGATCAGGTCGAGGGGCGCGAGGCCACCGAACGGCTCGAAGCGTGGTGCTTCGACGTCACCTGAGTCCGGCGCTCGTCAACTCGGCAGCTGACCGGTCTCGAGGAGATGCTCGAAGCCGGCCTCGTCGAGCACCGGAACCCCGAGCTCCTCGGCCTTGGTGAGCTTCGACGCCCCCGGGCCCTCCCCCACCACGACGGCAGTGGTCTTGTTCGAGACACTGCCCGGGGCCTTTCCGCCGCGCGACTTGATGGCCTCTTCCACCTGCTCACGGTTGTAGCGCTCGAGGGTGCCGGTCACCACGACCGACAGGCCATCGAGGGTCTGGTCGACCTCGGGTGCTGCGGGGCCCTCCAGGTTCACGCCGGCCGCCCGTAGCCGGTCGAGCATGGCCCGGTTGGCGTCCTCGGCCAGCCACGCGCTTACGGCACCGGCGATGATGGGGCCGACCCCGTCGACCTGGGCGATGCGCGCCTCGCCGTCGTCGGCCAGGGCCGCCTCCACGATGGTGTCGAGGTGCCCGAACCGGGACGCCAGGGCGTCGGCTCCTGCGGGACCGAGGTGCCGGATGTTCAGGCCCACGAGCAGGTTGGCGAGCGGCTGCTGCTTGGACTCCTCGATGGCGGCTCGGAGGTTGTCGACCGACGTCTGGCCGTACCCCTCCAGTTCGAGGACCCGGTCGAAGTCGATCTCGTAGACGCTGGCGATGTCGTGCAGCAGGCCGAGCTCGATGAACTGGGCGACGGTCCGCTCGCCGAGGCCTTCGATGTCCATGCCACCCCGGCTGGCGTAGTGCTCGATGGCGCCCAGACGCTGGAACGGGCACTCGGGGTGCACGCATCGGGTGTCGGACTCGCCTTCCGGACGCACCAGCTCCGAACGGATGGGGCACGGACACCGGGTGGGGAAGGTCCACTCGGGCAGACCCTCGGGACGGGCGGCCAGGACGGGGCCGACCACCTCGGGGATCACGTCGCCGGCGCGGCGCACGATGACGGTGTCGCCAGGACGCACGTCCTTGATCCGCACCTGGTCCTGGTTGTGCAGGGTGGCCCGCTCGACGTTGGCGCCACCCACGAAGACGGGTTCGAGCACGGCGTACGGCGTGGTCCGGCCGGTGCGCCCCACCGACACGAGGATGTCGTGCAGTCGGGTGGTGCGCTCCTCGGGCGGGAACTTGTAGGCGATGGCCCACCGAGGCGCCCGCGTGGTGAAGCCGAGCTCTTCCCGCCGGGCCAGGTCGGCCACCTTGACGACCACGCCGTCGATCTCGTAGGCGAGGTCGTGGCGGTGCTCCTGCCAGTGCCGGCAGGACCTGATCACGTCGTCGATGGAGTCGAACACCCGGATCTCCGGGTTCACCGGGAACCCCAGGTCGCGCAGGAGCCCGAAGGCGTCCTCGTGGCTGGTCATGGCTGGGCCACCCACGACCTCACCGAGCTGGTAGCACCACATCGACAGCTCGCGCTCGGCCGTGACCGCGGGGTCCTTCTGGCGGAGCGAGCCGGCCGCGGAGTTGCGGGGGTTGATGAACGGCGGTTGGCCCGCAGCGGCGGCCCGCTCGTTGAGGGCGTCGAACGCGGACGAGGTCATGTACACCTCGCCACGCACCTCGAACACCTCGGGGGCGCCGGCGGGCAGGGTCTCGGGAATGACGTCGACGGTGCGGATGTTTGCCGTGACGTCCTCCCCCACCTTCCCGTCACCACGGGTGGCGGCCTGCACCAACACCCCCTGCTCATAGCGCAGAGAGATCGCCACCCCATCGATCTTCAGTTCACAGACGTATTGCAGGGCGGCCGGCTTCGCCGCGCCGCCCAACCGGCGCTGGAGGCGGTCGTGCCAGGCCCGCAGGTCGCCCTCCTCGAAGGCGTTGTCGAGCGACAGCAGCGGGGTGGAGTGGACGACGGGGGCGAACAGCTCGGACCGTCGGCCGCTCACCCGATGCGTGGGTGAGTCCTCCGTGGCGAGCGACGGGTGCTCGGCCTCGAGGTCACGCAGCTCGGCCACCAAGGCGTCGTAGTCGGCGTCGCCGATGATGGGGTCGTCGCTGACGTAGTAGCGCTCGTTGTGCTCGAGGATCTCGTTGCGCAGCGCAGTGGCGCGCCGGACTGCTTCCTGGGGCGTCCCGGTCATGCACCGACGGCGAGGCGCACGCCGAAGGACTGCCGGCGCACCCGTTCGGCGAGCTCGACCGACAGCGCCAGTATCGACTCGGCCTGGACGGGGTCGTGGCCGGCGAGGCCGCATTCGGGGGTGACCAGAGCCTGCTCACGCAGACGCAGGGCGTCGCAGCCCCGCTGGACCAGCTCGCACCAGGTCTCCGACAGCGCCCGCCACAGCAGACCAGGCGACGAGCCCACGGGCCGGTTGGTGGGCACGGCGCCCCATGCGATCCAACCACCCCGATCGAGGTGCTGGCCGAGGGCTCCGGCGTGGTCGGCCACCCCGGCATCGGTGGGCAGGGAGATGATCTGGGGCCCGGCGGCCAGAGCGAGGCGCCAGTCGGTGTCGCCGCAGCAGTGCAGTCCGGTGACGGCGGACTCCTCGATGGCGGCCAGGGCGCCGGAGACGAGGTCGATGGCCAGATCAGCCGGGATCGGGAAGCCGGGCCGGGACAGGGCGACGAGGCCGGGTTCGTCGACGAAGACCACCTTCGGTGCCAGTGGCGCGGCGCGCGTGGCCTCGACCAGCAGGGCGCGGAACCGGAGACGGACGGCGGCACCGGCGGTGGCGAAGGCCCGATCGGCGTTGACCCCCGCCGCGACGAGGGCGAGGCCCAGCGTGACCGGACCGGTGAGCTGCAGCTTGACGGCGCCGGTGCGGTGGCGGTTCTCGGTGAGGAAGGCGCGAAGGCCACCGAAGGCCGGACCCTCGATCCCGGGCGTGTCGGTGAACGGGTCGCCGGGGTCGAGCACGCCGGTGAGCGAGACGGTGCCGGCGTCGTCGATGTGGACGCCACGCAGGCCCCACAGACCCTGCTGGATCATCCCCTCGCGAGCATCCAGCCGGGGCAGCGATGGCGCGGCGGGCAGGTCGGGGCAGGCCGCCATGGCGACCGCCACGGCGGCGTCGACCTGGCGGTGCGGGAGGCTCCCGATGGCCGACGCGGTACCGACGCGGAGGTTGATGGGCTTCATGCGCGGATGCGCCCCCCCGGGTTCTGCATGTACACCGGAATAGCCACCAGGAGGCCCGGCGAGCAAATCTTGGGCCCGATATGTCTGCGCCTCCCCTCAGGCGGTCCCTGTGGCCGCTGCGCTCCGCCTGGCTGGTGTTGCCCGTCCTGGTGGGCCCGAGCCTGGCCGATGCGCTCGCCGATCGGAGCCGATCGGTGCAGATCGTGGGGTCGTTGCTGGCCTGGGTGATCTGGGGGATCGCCCTCGTGGCGATGCTCGTTCCCCGCGCCGTGACCCTCACCGTCGTGCGCATTGCGGTCCCCGGCGCCGTCGCGGTGGCCGCGTGGTCGGCCATCGGCGCCCAGCGTCCGGGATGGGCGGCGTTGGGCGTGGCGGCCGGCGCCGTGGCCCTGCTCGCCATGGCGGGTCCGGGCGTGAGCGACGGCTTCGTGGACGGCTCCAGCTACGGCCCGGAGCGTCGGGCAGCACTGCGGGTGCCGTTCGCCGTGCTCGTCGGACCGGCGCCTCTTGCCTGGGTCGCCGGCGCCGCAGCCGTCGTCGGCGGGCCGCTCCTCCTCGCCGCCGGACAGTGGGTGGCCGGAGCGGCGGCGGTGGTCGTCGGTCTGCCCATGCTGGTGGTCGTCACGCGACAGCTGCACCTGCTCAGCCGACGGTGGCTGGTGTTCGTCCCCGCCGGGGTGGTGGTGCACGACCCCCTGACCCTGACCGAGCCGATCCTCTTACAGCGGCACCTGGTGACGCGCGTCGGTCCCGCGCTGGCCGACGCGCCTGCGGACACCACCACGGTCGACACCACCGGAGGCGCGCTCGGCCTCGCCCTGGAGCTGACTGCGCTCGAGCCCTTCTCCGTCGGCCTCCGTCGGGGCCGGGAGCGGACCGAGAAACGCGACGTGCGGTCCCTGCTGGTGACCCCGACCCAGCCGGCCACGACGATGGCCATCGCCGCCGACCACCGGTTGCCGGTGGGTTAGCGGGCGATTCCCCCGCCGACCACGAGCTCGCCGGCGTAGAGCACCACCGACTGCCCGGACGCCATCCGGCGTTGCGGCCGCTCGAAGCGAACGGTGGAGCCACCGCCCGGCGCCGCCTCGACGTTTGCCTCGAAGGGCATGCCGTGTGCACTGCACTGGGCGAGGACGTCGCCGACCACCGGCTCGTGGGCCCACACGACGCGATCGAGCTCGACCGTGTCGGTGCGCAGGTCGTCGGCGCCGCCGACCGTGACGGTGGCCGTGGCCACGTCGACGTCGACCGCGTAGCGCGGGGTGGGGTGGCCGCCGATGTCGAGGCCGCGGCGCTGGCCGATGGTCACCAGTTCGACGGCGGCGACCTCTCCGAGTGGGGTGCCGGCAGTGTCGACGACGCGCCCCGGCGTGTAGCTGATGCGGTCGGCGAGGAAGCCCTCGCGGCCCTGGGTCGAGGTGATGAAGCAGACGTCCTGACTGTCGGGCTTGCTCGCCGTGCGCAGACCGAGCCGGGCGGCCTCGGCCCGGACCTCGTGTTTGGTCATCCCGCCGATGGGAAACGAGACGCGATCGAGGACATCGCCGGCCACGACGTAGAGCACGTAGCTCTGGTCCTTCGCCGGGTCGTGACCGCGACGAAGGTGCGGGCGGCCGCCGGGACCGTCGGCGAGGCGCACGTGGTGCCCGGTGGCGACGTGGTCGAAGCCGAGGACGGCGGCGCGGTCGAGGAGGCGGTCGAACTTGAGGTGGCGGTTGCACTCGATGCACGGGTTGGGGGTGCGTCCTGCGGCGTGCGCAGCGACGTAGGGCTCGATGACGTCGGCGGTGAAGTCGTCACCGAAGTTGAAGACGTGGTGCTCGATACCGAGGTGATCGGCGACACGACGAGCGTCGTCCACGTCGGAGACCGAGCAGCACCCGCTGTCGCTCTCGCCGCCCCACAGCTTCATGGTGACGCCCACGACCTCGTGTCCCTCGTCCCGCAGGAGCGCGGCCGCGACAGAGGAATCAACGCCGCCGGACATGGCCACCAGCACCCTCACGAGAAGCTCCGGAGGTGCTCGACCGCGTCGGGCACGGCCTCGAGGGCCACGTCGATGTCGGCATCGGTGGTGGACCAGCCGAGCGAGAGGCGAAGGCTGCCGCCGGCGACGGTGCGGTCGATGCCCATGGCGGCGAGGACGTGGCTGGGGTCCTGGGCGCCGGACGAGCACGAGGATGCAGCCGAGGCGTAGACGTCGCGGTCCTCGAGCAGGACGAGCAGCGTCTCGGCCTCGATGCCCGGGATGCACACGTGGCAGTTGCCGGCCACCTTTCCCGACCGGTCGCCGTCGACGACCGCGGTCTCGATCAGCCCGTCGATGGCATCCCGGAGACCCTCGGCGAGGCGGTCGCGCTGGGCCCGGATCCGGGGCACGGCCTCGTCGCGGGTGGACAGGACGACCTCGGCTGCCGCCCCGGCGCCCACGATGCCGGCGACGTTCTGGGTACCCGATCGCCGGCCGCGCTCCTGGCCACCACCCAGCAACTGCGGACGCAACGGCGTCCCGGGTCGGACGGCGAGCAGACCCACACCCTGGGGGCCGCCGAACTTGTGCGCCGACAGGGATACCAGGTCGACACCAGCGGTGACCTCGGGCAGGGCGAGCCAGGCCAGCGCCTGCACGGCGTCGGTGTGCACTGCCGCCTGCGGCGCGTGCTCGCGCACGAGAGAGGCGATCAGCGGCAGGTCGGCCACGATGCCGGTCTCGTTGTTCACGGTCATCACCGAGACCACGGCGACGGTCTCGTCGAGGGCGTCGACGAGGGCGTCGAGGTCGATTCGGCCCCGGTCGTCGACGGGCACGATGCGACCGTTGCGAGCCTCGACGGCATGGAGGACGGCGTGATGCTCGGTGGCGGCGCAGACCGCCACCGGAGGGCGGCGAGTGCCGTCGCTGGCGTCGAGCACGCCGTCGATGGCGAGGCCGTCGGACTCGGTGCCGCCGGCGGTGAACACGATGTCGCCGGCGTCGAACCCGGTGGCTGCGGCGAAGGTGTCGCGGGCATCGTCGATGGCACGCCGAGCGTCTCGCGCCAGGCGGTGCGCGCCGGACGGGTTGCCGACCCGGTCGCCGAGCCACGGGAGCATGGCGGCTCTCGCTTCTGGTCTGACCGGCGTCGTGGCGGCGTGGTCGAGGTAGGCCAAGGCACCCAGGGTAGGGGGAACCCGCTACGACGACGCCGGCGTGGTGCCCCAGGTGGCGGACGGTGCGTCGTTCTGCCAGCTCGCGCCTGCGGTGACTCCTTCGGCCCGCGGCGGTTCCTCGGCGGGACCGCCGTGGCGCGCCTGGTAGGCGGCCGCGACGGTGATGAGGAAGCCCTCGGGGTCGGTGCCCGGTGGGAGGAGGGCCCCGATGGCTCCCGCCACCCTGGTCGTCAGGTCGGCCGCTCGCTCAGCCCTGGCGGCCGGACGGAACTGGCGGACCCGGAGCAGGAACGAACGCACGAGGCCGTAGGCCTCATCGGACAGCTGCGAGACGTCCAGCGACGCCCCGAAGGGCTCCCAACCGGGCGGGGGATGGAACACGATGGGTTCGGAGAACGCTGCCGCCTGCCGTTCACGGATGACGATGGTGCCGGCGGCGAGGTCGCCGAGGCGCTGGCTCTGGCGCGTGGCGAGGGCGGAGAGGATGGCGACGGCGCCCGCACCGACGAGGAAGTCGACGATCCCGAGAGCGGAGCGGATGGCGGCGTGACGGAACCGGACCGGCGCCCCTTCGATGGTTACCACCCGGAGGCCGACCACCATCTTGCCGGGCGTCCGGCCGTTCCAGATCGTCTCGCACACCACGGGGTACACGAGCAGGACGGCGAACGTGGTGGCGATGAGGGCGACCACGACGATGGTCTCGTCGAGCACGACCCCGCTCACCCCCATGGCGAAGAGGACCCCGTACAGCAACCCGGCCCGGACGCCCAGGTCGATCAGGAACGCCAGCGAGCGGCTGCCCAGGCCCGCCTCGGAGAACTCGAGGAGCACGGCTTCGGGCGTGACGATCCCTTCGGACACGGCTGGCTACCGTACCGGGCACCGTGGACGTCGATCGCTTCATCTCCGTGCACCGGCCGGCCTGGGACCGGCTGGCGCACCTGGCGCGGCGGGGCCGGCGGGGCGGACGGCGGCTCGATCCATCCGAGCTCGACGAGCTCATCCACCTGTACCAGCAGGTCTCGGGCCACCTCTCTCACGCCCGCGCCGCCTATGCCGACATGGCCCTCACCTCGACCCTCACGCGCCTCGTCGCCGATGCCAACGCATCGATCTACGGGACCCGCACGTCGGCGGCCACCGCCGTCCGTCGCTTCGTCTTCTTCTCCTTCCCCGGCGCGGTGTGGCGGATCCGCCGCTTCGTCCTCGCCTCCGCGGTCCTGACGCTGCTGCCCGCCTTTGCCGTGGGGACGTGGATCGCCAACTCCGACGCTGCGCTGGACGCGTCGGGTCCCGACGCGGTGCGAGCGGCGTACGTCGAGGAGGACTTCGAGGCGTACTACTCCTCGGAGCCGGCGGCGCAGTTCGCGGCCGAGGTCACGTTCAACAACATCCAGGTGTCGATCACCGCGTTCGCCCTGGGGATCGCCGGGTGCGTGGGCACCGCCGCGGTTCTCGTGTTCAATGGGGCCAACGTGGGCGTGGCCGGTGGCCTGTTCCACGCCGTCGGTGAGGCGGGTCGGTTCTGGGGTCTGATCCTCCCCCACGGCCTGCTCGAGATCACCTCGGTGGTCGTGGCCGGCGGGGCGGGGCTCCGATT
>JBPPNA010000039.1:0-3181 GCA_051306355.1 Acidimicrobiales bacterium
GCGGCTGCCGGTGCCACTCCGCCGGTCCCGATGCCGGGTGGGAGGGGGTCAGGGTACGGGCCTGTTCGGGTGCGAGTGGTTCGGCCCGAGGGTCAGTCCTATACGACGTGGACCATCCGCGCACGGTTCTCTGGGGCCCCTCCTGCTCTTCTACGTCCAACGGCGACGCTGGTCCCGGGCGCACCGGGGGCGGACCTCCCCCGACCACAGTCAGGGGAGGTCGCCCGGTGGCAGGAAGCCCTGCCACCAGCCGGGGAAGTCGGGGTTGACCTGCGTCGGGTCGGGGTCACCGGTGATCGCCGCCACCGCAGCCATCATGTCAGCGGCCACGTCCCATCCGACCGAGTTGGTCTCCTCGTAGTGGCCCTCGGCCTCGCCCAGCGCCTGCCCGTAGCGGCAGCTCGCGCCGATGACGAACCCGGCGAGGCTCGGGTACTCGGAGAGGCGCGCCGGGTCCTCGGTCACTTCCTTGCAGGTGGTACCGGCCACGGCGTCCGGGAACTCGATGTGGCCGGCCTCGTGCAGGCCGGCGCACGTGCCGGCCCCCAGCAACTCGTCGGCGACGCACAGCACGCGGAAATTGGAGATGGGGATCACGTACCCGAGCTGGTCGCTGCCGAGCCCGACGGTCCACGGGTACGGGTCGTCCATGCGGGCGGTCGTGTACCCGGGGATCGTGTAGTCGTCGCCGAAGGCGTGCCGCCCGGCCGGCTCCTCGTACCAGTGGTCGGGCGCGGTGCGGAACTGCGACGGGAGACCGATGGTCAATTCGCCGGGGATCTCCCCTGGCAGGAACATCATGCCGACCGACCCGATGCGGATGTACTCGACGGCGCTGCGGAGGTGGTCGCCGACGCGGATGTCGTCGCCGATGACCGAATCGTGCTGGGTGGCCCCGCCGTCGGGCGTGCAGGTCTGATCGCTGGCCGGCAGCTCGCAGGTGTACAGGGTGCCGACGTTGTGGCCGAGGTCGGATCGCCCAGTAGCCGGGTCCTCCACCAGCAGGTACCGGAAGCCGATGTTCGACAAGCGCGTGTAGAAGTGCTCGACGTCGTAGGACACCCTGGGCTTGGTGATCCGCTCGGTGTCGGCGTCGACGAGTCTGATGACGGCGTCGGCGAGTTGCTCCCCGATGATGGCGGTGCGGCGGAAGTTGCGGGTCGTGTAGTCGGTGCCGCCACCGGGGGCCTCAGCGCCTGCGGGGGCGATCAACTGGTTGCCGAGCGGATGCGTCTCGTTGACTTCCCACACGTGCGCGCCGCCGGGTCCGATGAGCACGCCAAGGGCGCCGTTCAGGTACAGGACCTCACCGCCGTAGGCGGCCTGCAGGTCCTCGCGCAGGATGCCCGGGTAGTCGGCGGTGAAGTATCTGCCCTCTGCGTCGCAGGCGTCGCCGTCCTCGGTAGGACCATCCTCTAGCCCGAGCACCTGGCAGTCCTCGGCGATCACGGCATCGGGCGGGCCCCACGAAAGGGTCCCCTCCGGATGGTTGTTCCACTGGACCGCAGTCGCCAGCACCTCACCGTCGACCGCGGTGGCCTGCAGGACGTTGAGTGTCGGGTCGAAGATCTGCGGATCGGTGCCGTCGTTCATGCCGAACCAGTGCTCGCCGGCCGTGACCGTCAGGCGGGCCGGTTCGCGGTGGAGCACGGCGTCGGCGACCGCTTCCGCGGCCATGTCGGTCATGTGGTCGTACCACTCGTGGTTCACGTCGAATGCCGTGTCCGGGCCGTGGTGATTGTGGTTCGCCGTGACCACGATGCGCGTCCGCGCCGCCAGCCCGGGGGGCAGCAGTGCCTCGGCCTTGGCGCGGATCTCGTCGCCGTCGGTCCGGAAGATCATGTAGAGGTCGCTGCCGACCATGACGACCACGTCCCGGCTGCGCGGGTCGTTGACGGCAAGCGCGGTGACCTGCAGGTCGTCGTGCACCCAGGCCGAGGAACTGTCGCCGTTGCCGACAGCGATCCGACCGGCATCCCACTCGGGCACAAGGATGCCGGGGTCGTGGGGATCGGCCCGGTCCGGGAACCCGGCGGAGAGGTAGTCGAGGGATCCGTCGACCAGCGGGAGGACGGACCGGGACGCGGCGCCGACCAGCACCGTGCCCACACCGCCGGCGATCGGCTTGGTCGGCGGGGCGGCGGAGGCGAAGGCCGGTGGGACTGCTGTGGCGGCGACAACTACGGCGCACAGCAGTCGGAACACGGTTCTACTCACAGGCCCCCCCGGGTTCGCCGGCACTTCCCAAGCCGGATGGGACCATGCAACAGCACGTCACAGATCCCGTCAACGGCGTGTCCGGATGCGCACGATCCGTACCGCAGGGCAGCCGCCCAAGAACTGCCTGCCCCTGGCCGGGGTCAGGCGATGTCGACGCGGTCGAGGTTCGTGCATGAACCCGAGCCGGGCGTCGACTATGGCCGCTCGATCACCACCCGCCCCTGCCGCGCAGCGCCCCCCACCTCGGCATCTTCACCAACCGAGCGGCGACGGTCCCACCGTTGCCGCAGCGATGGTGTTTCAATTCATCCGAGGCGACGAGCACAGGTCGATCGAACGACGGGGAGCCCTCGTGTTCTCAGACACACCGCAAACGGTTCACGTGCTCGATCCTCTCGACCGAGAGCTGTTCGAGATGATCGAACGTGCCCGCTCCCGAGAACAAGTCAACGGGCTCCGTCGTGGGCCCAGGCGCTCCGTCGTGGTCGCTGGCCTTCTCGTCCTCGTTGCCGCTTTGGCCTTCGGCGTGGTGGCGTGGGGATGGCTCCGCACGGTCGGGGCCATCTATGCAGTCTCGTTCGTCCTGGTGATCGCTCTCTTTGCGGCGGACGACCGGGTCGCTCGGCGGACCGTCATCGGTCGTCGGTCTCCCGCGCTGTTCGCCGGGAACTGGACGCCTACACGGCGGGGTAGCCGGGCGGCCAGGTAGCTTCTGTGCTGCGCGCTCGGGCGTCGCCGGGACATCCGGCGGGAACCAGCCGAACGACGTGATGACTCGATCGGACATGGCCCGCTACGTGGCCGATCTCCTGCGCGACGCCGACGTCGCCCTCCCGCCGAATCCGCCCGACGCCTTCGACGACGACAACGGCACTGCCGGCGAGTTGGCGGCTGGGCTCCGGAAGACCCGATCGAAGCACGTGACCGCTTCCTCTTCGAGGAGTAGCGGCACTCGCCCCCT
>JBPPNA010000091.1:0-2077 GCA_051306355.1 Acidimicrobiales bacterium
AGGGGGCCCCGGCGCGCTCGCTCACCTCCAGCCGCGTGTACACCGGCGCGCCGAGACCGACGGCTCGCTCGAGCTGCAGCCACCGCGCCTCGTCCGGTGTCACCGGACAGCTCCGGGAGCGGCATGTGGTCCGTGCTCGGTTACCGAAGGTAAGCACCGTGCGCGTCGTCCGCAACTCGTCCAGCCGTTCCTGCGCCGCTCAGCGCTGCTCGAAGTAGGCGCGCCAGTTCTCGGCCGTCTTGCGCAGCTCGGGGTCGGCTTCGAACTTCGGCTGGTACTTCTTCCACGCCTCCTCGCGCTTGGCGGGGAGGTAGTGGCTCGGCCAGTAGCCGTCGTGCGGGCGGTAGTCCCGCAGCACGCGACGCGCGACCGTGGCGATGTGGACCTCGTCCACACCGTCCGCGATGCCCATCGTGGGAGCGTTCGCGTACATGTCCTGCAACGGTGTCAGGTCGGTGGTCCCCAGCGCACCGTGGATGTGCAGCGCGTTGAACGAGATCTCCCGTAGCACCCGGGCCATCGTGAACTTCACGCCGGCGATGTCGGTCCGGGCCTCCTGGGTGGAGGTCTGGTCGATCTTCCACGCGGTCTCGAGCACGTAGAGCCGCAGCATCTTCAGCTGCACGTACGACTGCGCGATCTTCTCCTGGACCATCTGGTGCTCGGCGATGATGGCGCCGTGGGACTGGCGTGACAGCGCGCGCTCGCACATCATGTCAAGTGCCAGCTTGCACTGGGCGATGGTCCGCATCGCGTGGTGGATCCGGCCGCCACCCAGGCGCTTCTGCGCCAGGACCTTGGCGCCGTCCTCGGGGCCGAGCAGGTGGTCGAGCGGCACCCGCACGTCGTGGTACTTGATGTGGTTGTGGTTGCGGGGCTCGGGCATGATCTCGACCCCGGGCGCCTCGCGCGGCACGACGAACATGCCGTTCGTGCACATGACGAAGAGGATGTCGGCGACTCGGCCCGCGCTGGTGAACCACTTCTCGCCGTTGATCACCCACTCGTCGCCGTCCCGCATGGCGCGAGTCTCGAACAGGTTGGGATCCGACCCTCCCTGAGGTTCGGTCATCGAGTACGCCGAGAACATCTCCTGGTTCAGGAGCGGCTCGAGCCACCGCTTCTTCTGCTCCTCGGTGCCGTATGCGGCGAGCATCTCCATGTTGCCGGTGTCGGGTGCGGCCGCACCGAACAGCTGCGGTGCTGCCGGGTACCTCCCGAGGATCTCGTTGACCAGGGCGAGCTTCAGCTGCCCGTAACCGGGACCGCCCAGCTCCTGGTCGAGGAACAGCGCCCAGAGGCCCTGATCCTTGACCCGCTGCTGCAGGTCAAGGACCAGCTCCTTCACCTTCGGGTCCGGGAGGCGGGCTGCGTGCGGGAAGATGTACCCGAGCGGCTCCACCTCCTCCTCACAGAAGCGCTGGATCCAGTCCAGCTTCTCTTGCCACTCCGGTTCGGTCATGAAGTCCCAGGCCATGGGCGAATCCTAAGCCCGATGGCGCACCCCGCCGGCGGGGCCCACGGCGGGAACCGAGAGCAGGACACCGGCCGGCCCGGTGACCTGCTGACGGGACGGCCCACGGTGCAATCGGTGCGAGCGCTCCCTGACCACGTCGACGAGAACCGCCGCGACTGGGACGCCATGGCCGACGAATGGGTCGAGGGTGGCGAGATCACCTGGGCCGGTGAGCCGGCGCGGGGCAACTGGCAGCTCCCGGAGGCCGAGGTCGTGATGCTGCCCGACGACATGACCGGCCTGCGCGCCATCGAGTTGGGCTGCGGCACCGGATACGTGTCGGCGTGGATGGCGCGCCGCGGGGCGACGGTCGCGGGAATCGACAACTCGGCCCGGAGGACAGCCCCCACGAGATCGGTCGTGCGATCGCCGACTGGCTGTCGATCCGCTGACCCGCAGGGAGGCGCTCTTGGCGAAACGCCGGAGAGACCGACTGAGCAACGTCGAACTGGCCGTGGGCTTTGGCGTTTTGATCCTGGTGGTCGTGGGGGCGCGCCTGGGAGTCGTGTGGCTGGCGAGCTCGTCGGGCTCGACGCGCCTCGCCGTCTCGATCGTGATCGT
>JBPPNA010000107.1:0-6160 GCA_051306355.1 Acidimicrobiales bacterium
TGACGCTGGTGGCCCCGCCCACGCTCCTGCCGCCCAGCCTCGAAGGCTGGCCGGTGAAGGTGAGCCACGACCTCGACGCGGTGCTCCCCACCGTCGACGCGGTGTACCTCCTCCGCATGCAGCGCGAGCGCATGACCGAGGCGCTCCTGCCCAGCCTGCGCGAGTACACGGCCACCTACGGGCTCACCACCCGCCGGGCCACGCTGCTGCGTGACGACGCCATCGTGCTGCACCCCGGTCCCATGAACCGCGGGGTGGAGATCGACGGCGACATCGCCGACTTCGACCGGTCGGTCATCATCGACCAGGTCCGCAACGGCGTGTCGGTCCGCATGGCCGTCCTCTTCCTGCTCCTCGGATCCGGTTCGGACCTCCTCCTGCCCCCGGAGAGTCCCCTCGTGTCCACAGGAGCATCGTGATGCCCGCCTCGCCGTCGTTCGTGATCAAGGGTGGACGCCTCGTCGACTCCACCGGTGTGCGATCGGGCGACGTCGTGGTGGGCGACGACGGGACGATCCTCGCCGTCGGCCCCGATCTCGACGCCCCCACCGTCCTCGACGCCGCCGGCTGCGTCGTCAGCCCGGGCTTCGTCGACATGCACTCCCACCTGCGTGAACCGGGCCAGGAGGAGGCCGAGACCATCGAGACCGGGGCCCGGGGGGCAGCAGTGGGCGGCTACACGTGCATCCTCGCCATGCCGAACACCATCCCGGCCATCGACTCCGCGTCGGTGGCTCGCGAGGTGCTCGAGCTGGGGCGGTCCGCTCCCTGCGACGTGCGCACCTCGGGCGCCATCACCGTGGGGCGGGCCGGCGAGCAGCTCGCCCCCATGGCCGAGCTGGCTGCGCTCGGCGTCCGGCTGTTCACCGACGACGGTGCCGGCGTGCAGGACAACCGGCTCATGCGCCGGGCCATGGAGTACGCGTCGGGTCTCGGCGTGACGCTGGCCCAGCACTGCGAGGACGACGCCCTCTGCGGCGGCGGCCACATGCACGAGGGGGAGTGGTCGAGCAAGCTCGGTCTCCCGGGCCAACCGGCCGAGGCCGAGGAGCTCATGGTCATGCGCGACCTGGCGCTGGCCCGCCTCACCGGTGCCCAGGTGCACTTCCAGCACATGTCCACCGCCGGGTCCCTCGCCATGATCGCCGGCGCCAAGGGGGCCGGTCTCGCCGTGACCTGCGAGGTCACCACCCATCACTTCACGCTCACCCACGCCAACTGCGCCACCTACGACCCGGTGTTCAAGGTCAATCCGCCGCTGCGGACGGACGAGGACGTGGCTGCGGTGAAGCGGGCTCTGGTCGATGGTGTCGTGGACTGCATCGCCACCGATCACGCCCCCCACGCGCCGGACACGAAGGACCAGCCCTTCGACGAAGCACCGCCGGGGATGCTCGGACTCGAGACCGCGCTCGCCCTGGCGCTGACCGAGCTCGACCTCGAGATCGAACAGGTGGTGGCGCTGCTGTCGTGGAAGCCGGCCGCCATCATCGGCGTGGACGACCGGCACGGGCTCCCGATCGTGGAGGGGAACCCGGCCAACCTCGCGGTGTTCGACCCGGAGGAGGAATGGACGATCGACGGCTCCACAATGCAGAGCCGGAGCCGCAACACCCCCTACGCCGGCCGACGCGTCCGTGGCCGGGTCCGCCACACGATCCTCGAGGGAGAACCCACCGTGCGAGACGGAGAACCCACACGATGAACACGATCCGCGAAGCCGCACTCGTGCTCGCTGACGGCTCGTCCTTCGAAGGCGAATGGATAGGAGCGAACCCTCCGCATTCGTCGGCTCCCGGTTACACGTCGGGGGAGGTGGTGTTCAACACCGCCCTCACCGGCTACCAGGAGATCATCACCGATCCCTCCTACGCCGGCCAGATCATCTCGTTCACCTATCCCCACATCGGCAACTACGGCGTGACGCCGGCCGACTCCGAGAGCGGCCGGCCGTTCTGCCGGGGGGTCATCATCCGTGACCTCGCCACCCGCCGGAGCAACTGGCGTAGCGAGGAGGACCTCGACACCTACCTGGCCCGCCTGGGGGTCCCCGCCATCGGCGGCATCGACACCCGCCGCCTCACGCGCATCATCCGCGACACCGGCGCCATCCCCGGTGCCTTCGGACCGCTCGACCTGGTCGACGAGGCCACCCTGAAGCGGGCTGCGGCCGACGAGCCCGGCACCGCCGGCGTCGATCTCGTCTCCGAGGTCACCACGCCCGAGCGCTACACGGTCGGCGATGGCCCACTGCGCGTGGCGGCCTACGACTTCGGGATCAAGACCTCGATCCTCGAGCAGCTGCGCGCGTTCGCCACCGTCGAGGTCTTCCCGGCCAGCGCCACGGCTGAGGAGCTCCTCGCCATCGACCCGCATGGTGTCTTCCTGGCCAACGGTCCGGGCGATCCCGAGATGGTCGTCGGCGCGGCCCGGGAGATCCGCACCCTGCTCGACGGTCCCGTCGGCGACGGGTCGTTGCCGCTCTTCGGGATCTGCCTCGGTCACCAGGTGTTGTCCCTCGCCGCCGGTGCCCGCACGCTGAAGCTGCCGTTCGGCCACCACGGCGCCAACCATCCGGTGCGAGACGTGGGCTCCGGTCGGATCGACATCACCAGCCAGAACCACAACTTCGCCGTCGACCCCGACAGCCTCGGGGGCATCGCCGAAGTGACCCACGTCAACCTCAACGACGGCGTGTGCGAGGGCTTGCGGCTCACCGATGCCCGGGCGTGGTCGGTCCAGCACCACCCCGAAGCCGGCCCCGGCCCGCACGACGCCCGGCACCTGTTCGAGCAGTTCAAGACCGAGATGGAACAAGACAAGAGGACGAAGTAGTGCCCAAGCGCACCGATATCGAATCGATCATGCTGATCGGCTCCGGCCCCATCGTGATCGGCCAGGCCTGTGAGTTCGACTACTCCGGCACACAGGCCTGCAAGGTCCTCCGCGAGGAGGGGTACCGGGTCATCCTCATGAACTCGAACCCGGCCACGATCATGACCGATCCCGAGTTCGCCGACGCCACCTACGTCGAGCCCCTCGACCTGGAGCACGCCACCCGCATCATCGAGCGGGAGCGCCCCGACGCCGTGCTCCCGACGGTCGGCGGCCAGACCGGTCTGAACCTGGCGATGGAGCTGTTCGAGGCCGGCATCATCGGCCGCCCCGGCACGCCGGAGATGATCGGCGCAAACGCCGAGGCCATCGCCACGGCCGAGAACCGCCAGCAGTTCAAGGTGGCCATGGTGGGCATCGGCCTCGACGTGCCGTCGTCGGCCACGGCCCACACCCTGGACGAGGCTCTCGGCCTCGTCGACTCGATCGGCCTCCCCGTGGTCATCCGCCCCGCCTACATCCTCGGGGGCAAGGGCACCGGCATCGCGTCGACGCCGGAAGAGTTCGCCAAGATGGCCAAGTACGGCCTCGACGCCAGCCCGGTGTCGGAGATCCTCATCGAGGAGTCGATCAAGGGCTGGAAGGAGTACGAGCTCGAGGTCATGCGCGATCGCGACGACAACTGCGTCGTCATCTGCGCCATCGAGAACCTCGATCCCATGGGTGTCCACACCGGCGACTCGATCACCGTCGCGCCGGCCCAGACCCTCTCCGACGTCGAGTACCAGCTCATGCGCGACGCCGCCTTCGCCTGCATGCGTCGGGTCGGCGTGGAGACCGGCGGTTCCAACGTCCAGTTCGCGCTGAACCCTGAGAACGGCGACATGGTCGTGATCGAGATGAACCCCCGGGTGTCACGGTCCAGCGCGCTGGCCTCGAAGGCCACCGGCTTCCCGATCGCCAAGATGGCTGCCAAGCTCGCCGTCGGGTACACGCTCGACGAGATCCCCAACGACATCACCAAGGCCACCCCGGCCAGCTTCGAGCCCGTCATCGACTACGTGGTGACCAAGGTGCCGCGCTGGGCGTTCGAGAAGTTCCCCGGCCAGGGTGATGTCCTCGGCACCTCGATGCAGTCGGTGGGCGAGGCCATGGCCATCGGCCGGACGTTCCCGGAGTCGATGCAGAAGGCGCTCCGCTCGCTCGAGCAGGGCCGGCAGGGGCTGAACTGTGACCCAGGCGAGGTCGCCTATGACGACATCGATCTCGACGAGCTGGTCCGGCTGGCGGCGATCGCCACGCCCGATCGTCCGTTCCAGCTCGAGGCTGCCCTCCGCCGCGGGGTGAGCGTCGAGCAGCTGGCCGATCGGACCAAGGTCGACCCGTGGTTCCTCGACCAGCTGATGCGGATCGTGGACGAGCGGGCCCACCTCGCCGATGTCGGCTTCGAGGCCATCAGCCGTGTCGGGCTGCGCCGGGCCAAGCGCCTCGGCTTCAGCGACGCGCAGCTCGCGTATCTGTGGAACGTCCCGGAGACCGACATCCGTGCCCGGCGCCTGGCCGAGGGACTGGTTCCCACCTACAAGACGGTCGACACCTGTGCGGCCGAGTTCGAGGCCACGACGCCGTACCACTATTCGACCTGGGAGGATGACGACGAGGTCGTCCACACCGACCGCCCCGTGGTGATCATCCTCGGATCGGGACCGAACCGGATCGGGCAGGGCATCGAGTTCGACTACTGCTGCGTCCACGCCAGCTTCGCCCTGCGCGACGCCGGTTACGAGACGGTCATGGTCAACTGCAACCCCGAGACTGTCTCCACCGACTACGACACGTCCGACCGCCTCTACTTCGAGCCCCTCACCTTCGAGGACACGATGTCGGTGGTCGAGGCCGAGCGGGCGGCCGGGAACCTGAAGGGCATCATCGTCAGCCTCGGCGGCCAGACGCCGCTGAAGTTGGCCGGCGACCTGCCCCCGGAACTGATCCTCGGCACGAGTCCCCGCTCGATCGACCTGGCCGAGGACCGCGACCACTGGAACCGGCTGTGCAGCCAGCTGGAGATCCCGCAACCGCCGGGCGGCACGGCGACCGACCTGGCGGCGGCGCAGGCCATCGTCGACCGCATCGGGTACCCCGCCCTGCTGCGACCCAGCTACGTGCTGGGCGGTCGGGCCATGGAGATCGTCTACGACGACGATGGTCTCGCCCGGGCCATGGCCGAGCTGGCCGGCTTCGGGTCCCTCGGCAAGGAGGGAGGTCTGTCGGCGAGCCGTCCCGTGCTGGTCGACCGCTTCCTCGAGGAGGCGACCGAGGTCGACGTCGATGCCATCCGTGACCACACCGGCGAGATCCTCATCGGCGGGATCATGGAGCACGTGGAGGAGGCCGGCGTGCACTCCGGCGACTCGGCGTGCTCGATTCCCCCACACTCGCTCAGCGACGCGACGGTCGAGGTCATCGAGCACCACACTCGCAGGATCGCCGATGCGCTCGATGTCCGGGGCCTGCTCAACGTCCAGTACGCGGTCAAGGATGACGACCAGGGAGGGGACGGCTCCGGAGGAGACCTGGTCTACGTGATCGAGGCCAACCCCCGCGCCAGCCGGACGGTGCCGTTCGTGGCCAAGGCCACCGGTGTGTCCCTGGTGAAGATCGCCTCCCGGGTCATGGTCGGCGACACGCTGGCCCAACTCCGCGAGGAGGGCCTCCTCGTGGAGTCGATCATCCCGTTCCGCAAGGGACAGGGCCGCCATGTGGCGGTCAAGGAGGCCGTGCTGCCCTTCAACCGCTTCCCGGATGCCGACCAGGTCCTCGGCCCCGAGATGCGATCCACCGGCGAGGTCATGGGCATCGATCGCACCTTCGGACTGGCATTCGCCAAGAGCCAGGTGGCGGCGGGGGAGCCGCTTCCGTCCGACGGCACCGTCTTCTTCAGCCTCGCCGACCGCGACAAGCCCCTCGGTCGGGAGGCGGCGCGCGCCTTCGTCGACCTCGGCTTCGAGATCGCAGCCACCGTGGGCACCGCCGACGACTTCGAGTCCGCCGGGATACCGGTCGCAGTGCGCCTGGCGAAGCTGGGCGAGGGAACGGGCCAGACCGCCGTGGACCTGCTCGAGGCGGGCAAGATCGACCTCGTCGTCAACTGCCCACGTGGTCGGGGCCCGAGGGCCGACGGGGACTACATCCGCGCCGCAGCCGCGTCCCACCGGGTGCCGCTGCTGACCACGGCTGCTGCTGCGACGGCCGCGGCCGAGGGCATCGCCGACCGCGAGGCCCACGAGGGTCGGGTCATGTCCCTCCAGGACCACCATGCCTGACC
>JBPPNA010000234.1:0-6256 GCA_051306355.1 Acidimicrobiales bacterium
CGTGACCAAGAGCGACTCCGTCGACCCGGTCGTCGCCGGCGCGCTGCTCACGTACCAGATCGAGATCGGCAACAGCGGCCCGTCGACTGCTCGGACGGTGTGGCTGGTGGATCTCCTGCCGCCCGAGGTCGACTACGTCGACGGCGTCGACGGTACCGGCGCGGCGGCGTGCGCCGAGCTGTTCGGCGTGGCCGCCCTGTGCGGCGTCGGTGACCTCGACCCGGGACAGGTCGCCACGGTGTTCGTGGCCGGCCGGGTCGATCCGGCCACGCCGTCGGGCACGACGCTGGTCAACACCGCTCACGCCGTGTCCGAGACCGACCCGGACAACGCATCCACCACCGAGGAGACCCAGGTGGTCACCGAGGCCGACCTGTGGATCGAGAAGTCCGGGGTGCGATCGGCCGGCAACCCGTCCGGGAGCCTCGTGTACCGGGTCACGGTGCACAACGACACCGGGTCGGCCCCGGACAGCACGCCGACCTCGGGTCTCGGTGGACCCTCCGACGCCCAGGACGTGGTCATGGTCGACGATCTGCCACTCACCAGCAAGAAGGTGGTGGTCCAGTTCCTCAGCCCGGGCTGCACCTACGACTCGGCCGCCCATCGGGTGACGTGCGTCGCCGGCACGCTCCCGGTGGGGACCTCGGTCACCTTCGAGATCCACGTGAAGGTCAAGGGGTCCGTGGGCAACATCGTCAACGCTGCTTCGGTGGCGAGCGCAACCCCTGACCCGACGCCGGCCAACAACTCCGACACGGTGAACAACGTCGTGCAGGGCGGGACCAGCTGACGCGGCGGTCGGTCCGGGCGGCCGTTGCCCGGACCGGCCATCGGGCCGCCCGCGGCGTCCGCATCGACGACGAGCGAATCGAGGTCCACCTCCGGGTAGATACCGGCCGGCTCGTCTCGCGCCGCAAGTTCCACGAGTTCGCCGCGGCAGACGACGCATACATTGTCGTTTCGGGGCAAGGGCGCCTGAGGGCAGGAATCGGGCCTTTCGACCCTAAAGTTTCAGTTCCGTGACGTCGACAATGGGGAGCGGTGCACTACGGTGCGTCGCCGAACTGCCGAACCGTGCAGACGCGACGGGCCCCGCTGGACCTGAACCACCACGCCGAACTCATGTCTCCACGCCTCCGCCCCCCATTCCGTTCTGCCTTTCGGCCCGCTCTTCGGTCGGCACTCCGGTTCCTCCTCGTCGTCCTGGCCGCGCTGGTCGTGCTGGCCGTGACGCTCCCCGTCGGGGCGCAGGAGCCCGAGCCGCTCCCGGAGAACCCGTATGAGCGCTTGGCCGAGCTCGAGCGCCGCAAGGCCGAGGCCGCCCTCAAGGTCGACCTCCTCCGCCTCTCGGCCAACGAGGTCCAGGCCAGGCTCGCCACGGTCGAAGCATGGGTCGTGGCCCAGGAAGACGTGCTGGGCGCCGCGCAGGCCGAGCTGGTGGAGGCCACGCTCGCAGCTGACGACGCCCGGGCCCGCGAGGAGGCCAAGCGACAGGAGCTCGACGACCTCGAGGCGCTGATGGCCGAGATCGCGGTCGCCGCCTACATGCGGCCTCCCCAGATGGCCGCGCTGAACGTGGTCCTGACCCACGACCTGGCGTCGGCCGAGAAGGCGGACGTCATGCTGCGGGCGAAGGCCCAGCGCGACGAACAGGTCGCCGACGACCTCGCAGAAGCCGAGAAAGCGCTGGGCCGCCTCCGTTCCGCGGCCGACGAGGAGACGGTGCGGGCCGAGGCCGCGGCCGAGGACGCTGCGACCGCCCTCAACGAGCTCCGACAGGCCAAGCTCGAACAGGCCGGCCTCGCCGAACGGATCAAGGTCGACCTCGAGGCCACCACGGCCGAGATCGAGCTCATCGGCGGTGCCGAGTACGAGGCGATCCTCGCCGTGCAGCGCCAGACCGAGAAGCTCCTCGCCAGCCTCAGCATGGACGCCGCCGTCCCGCTCACGAACACACAGGGCATCACCGTGCACGCCGACATCGCCTGGGCCCTCGATGCGCTCCTGAACAAGGCCCGGGCCGATGGCATCGAGCTGGCCGGCTGGGGTCATCGCACCACCGAGCAGCAGGTGCAGCTGCGCCGCCAACATTGCGGCGGCGAGGGCGTCAGCGACGCCGACGCCGTGTACGGACGGCCGGCCGCCTCCTGCAGTCCGCCCACCGCCAAACCCGGATCGAGCATGCACGAGCTGGGCCTCGCCGTCGACTTCACCCACGCCGGCGCCTCGATCTCCACCCGGGAATCGCCCGCCTTCCAGTGGCTGGCGGCCAACGCCGCCGAGTACGGCTTCAAGAACCTCCCCAGCGAACCCTGGCACTGGTCGGTCAACGGCAACTGACGACCGCAGGCCTCACGACCGGCTGGTGTCCTCCAGCTCGCGACCGTGGGTGTCCGGGAAGCACACCGCGAAGAGGATCACGGCGACGAACGGTCCCAGCATGAGGATCGAGGCTGCGCCCGGCAGACCGCCGGTCAGGGAGATCAGGGCACCACCGATGCCGAACGACGCAGCCTGACCACCCACCGCTGCCACCCGGCCCCATGACCCGGCCTGGCTGCGCATCGCGGTGGGGAACAGTTCCGTGGCGTAGGTGGCCAACACCGGACCGGCGCCGAGCTGACCTGCGAGCATGACCGTCATGCACACGTAGAGGACCGGCACCCCGCCCGGAAGCCAGAAGAACCCGATGGCGCCCAGACCGGCGACGACCGAGAGCGTGCACCCCACCTTGCGGCGCCCGAAGCGGTCGGACAGGTTGCCGGCCACCAACATGACAGGGATGGCGGGGATGCCGGCCAGGACCAGCATGACGTTGGACGACGTGGCCGACAGCCCTCGATCCTCCTGCAGGAAGTCGACGGTGAACACGCCGGCGTGGGTGGCCAGCTCGAGCAGGAACGCCGTCGTGCACAACAGGATCAGCCAGCGTTTCGTCTCGCCCACGAAGATCTGTCGCCAGTCGGATGCGAGGTGGCCTCCATCCCGAGCCACTTCGAAGCGCCGAGACTCCGGGAGCCGCCGACGCAACCACCCGATGGCGAACAACGGCGGGAGGCTGAGCACGTACATCCACTGCCAGCCGATGCCGTTGGGCTCGAACAACCCCCCGTAGACGAGGGACCCGGTCCCGAAGCCGAGGGCGAGTTGCGCCGCCAGGTACCCGAAGCCGAACCCGCGCACCCGGGCCGGGAGCTCTTCGGCGGCCAGGGTCAGCACGAGCGCGTGTTCGGCGTTGAGGAAGAGGCGGGCGACGAACTGGGCGGCCACGAACGTCTCGATGGTGGGCGCCAGGGCGGTGACGGCTGTCGCCGTCATGTACCCGACGATCGAGATGACGAGGAGCTGCTTGCGGCCAGTTTTGTCGGCGGCGCGCGTGAGGAACAACGCCGGCAGGGCCCCGAGGTACACCAACATCAGCCAGAACGACATCTCACCCTGCGACAGGTCGAACGACTGGCGGATCTGGGGGAGCGCGACTTGGATGATGCCCCGGTCGAATCCGTCGAAGAACGCGGTGAAGCCCAGGACAAACAGCAGGAACTTGTGCTCGCCGCCGAGCGAGCGCCATCCGCCACGCTGCGCGTCCACCGCCTGGAGAGGGGTGACGAGCGGATCGTCGGGGATCATCGTCACCTCCTCAGGGTTCGCCGGCCCGTCCGTTGTTCCTGCCGGTGACTCCCCGGTCGGGCACTACGCTCGCCCGCCGTGTCGTTCTCGGCCCCCATCGGTACGCATGACGTGCTGCCGCCCGAATCCGCTCGATGGGTCGCGCTCCTGGCCACCTTTGCCAGCGTGGCCACACAGTACGGCTACGGCATGGTGCACACACCCCTGTTCGAGGACCTCAGGGTCTTCCAACGGATGGGGGAGGGCACCGAGGTCGTCACCAAGGAGATGTACGACTTCGAAGACAAGGGTGGCCGGCGGGTCGCCCTGCGGCCCGAGGGCACGGCCAGCGTGGTGCGCGCCTTCGTCGAGCACCGCCCGGTCGTGCCGTGGAAGGCCTGGTACGCGACGCCGGCGTTCCGCTACGAGAAGCCGCAGAAGGGTCGCTACCGCCAGCACCACCAGGTGGGCGTCGAGGCCCTGGGCGTCGCCGACCCTGACATCGACGTCGAGGTCATGGCCCTGGCCCACCGATTCCTGACCGCGCTGGGTGCCCGCCGGTTCCGGCTCGTCGTGAACTCCATGGGCGACGCCGACGACCGGAGCCGCTACGACGAGGTCCTGCGGGACTTCCTCTCGTCCGTGCGTGGAGACCTGTCCGACGAAGACGCGAACAAGGTCGAGCGCAACCCGCTCCGGGTCCTCGACTCGAAGCGCCACCAGACCATGCAAGCGATCCGCGATGCCCCCCGCATCACCGCGGTCCTCTCCGAGGAGAGCCGGGAGCGCTTCGAGCGGGTCCAGGAGGGCATGCAGACGCTCGGGATCGAGTTCTCCGTCGACCCACGGCTCGTGCGGGGCCTCGACTACTACACCCACACCCTGTTCGAGTTCCAGAGCGACGCGCTCGACGCCGCACAGTCGACCATCGCCGGCGGCGGTCGCTACGACGGACTCGCCGAGGCCCTCGGCGGTCCCGCCACACCCGGGATCGGGTTCGGCTCCGGCATCGAGCGGGTCCTGTTGCACCTCGACGCCGAAGACGCCTTCCCCGGACCCGCCCCGGCCACGACCGTCTTCGTGGTCGATGTCACCGACGGCCGGCACGCCCGCGACATCGCCGAATCGCTGCGCGATGCGGGCCTGTGCGTCGAACGCTCCTACGACAACCGCTCCATGAAGGCACAGATGAAGGCGGCCAACCGGTCCGGCGCCACGGCCGCCGTGATCATCGGCGCCGACGAGGCCGCCGACGACACCGCCACGGTCCGTGACCTGCGAGAAGGTCGCGGTCAAGCCACCATCTCGCGCCAGGACCTCACCCGTCACCTGCACACCCTGCTCTCCGAGGAGCCCCCCAGTGTCCACACCACCTGAATCGAACCGTGATCCCGCCGGGGCTCCCAACGGACCGGCCGTCGGCCTCCGGACGAACTGGTGCGGCGAGCTGCGCGCCGCCGACGTCGCTTCCGAGGTCTCGGTGTGCGGCTGGGTGGAGAGTCGTCGTGAGCACGGCGAGCACCTGGCGTTCATCGACCTTCGAGACCGCACCGGCCTCGTGCAGTGCGTGGTCTCCAACGCCCACGACCTGCGCGGCGAGTACGTCCTGCGCATCACAGGAACGGTCACGCGGCGCCTCGAGGGCACCGTCAACCCCAACCTGGCCACGGGCGAGATCGAGATCCAGGACTGCACCGTCGAGGTCCTCTCGGCATCGCAGCCGGTGCCGTTCCCCATCGATGAGCGCACCGACGTCGACGAGACCGTCCGCCTCCGGCACCGGTACGTGGACCTCCGCCGAGCCCGCCTCCAGCGGAACCTGCAGGTCCGGGCCCTCGCCAATCAGGCCATTCGCCGGGCCTTCACCGACAACGGGTTCATCGAGGTGGAGACGCCACTGCTCATCGCGTCCACACCCGAGGGCGCCCGGGACTTCGTCGTTCCGTCGCGCCAGCATCCGGGCAACTTCTACGCCCTGCCGCAGTCCCCGCAGATCTACAAGCAGCTGTGCATGGTCGGCGGCGTCGACCGATACTTCCAGATAGCCCGCTGCCTGCGAGACGAGGACCTGCGCGCTGATCGTCAGTTCGAGTTCACCCAGCTCGACATGGAGTGCTCGTTCGTCGGCCAGGAGGAGGTGCTCGATTTCGTCACCGATTCGGTGCGGGCGAGCGTGCAGGACGTGCTGGGCCAAGACATCGGTGCGATCCCGCGCATGACATGGGAGGAGGCCATGGAGCGGTTCGGCTCCGACAAGCCCGACGTCCGCTTCGGGATGGAGCTCGCCGAGCTGACTGAGGTCTTCGCCGAGACCGAGGCCAACGTTTTCAAGGCACCCTGCGTGAAGGGGATCCGGCTCGAGGGCGGATCGTCCCTGACCCGCAAGGAGATCGACGGCCTCGTCGACCAGGCCAAACTCTGGGGCGCGAAGGGCCTGGCGTGGATGCGTGTCACCGCCGGCGAGCGCGAGGCACCGGCCCTGGAGGGCGGTGTGGCGAAGTTCCTGAGCGCCGCCGAGGCCACCGCCACGATCGCGGCCCTCGATGCCGCTCCGGGCGACATGGTGTTCCTCGTGGCCGACGAGCGTCCCGTGGCCCGCCACATCCTCGGTCTCCTCCGCAACGAGCTCGGCCGCCCACCCGTC
>JBPPNA010000267.1:0-16841 GCA_051306355.1 Acidimicrobiales bacterium
ATCCACCGACGACGAACTCCTGCTGCCGGCGGACCTTGACCTTCACCCACTCTCGCGTGCGGCTCCCCGGCCGGTAGGTCGAGTCCCGGCGCTTGGCGACGATCCCCTCGAGACCGGCGGCGGTGGCGGCCTCGACCAGCGCGCCACCGTCGTCGTGGACGGCTGGTACCTGCCAGTGCGGCCCTGGCTCCACGAGCGACTCGAGCAGGTGCCGCCGCTCGACCAGCGGTCGCGCGGTCACGTCGTTGCCGTCGAGGGCGAGCAGATCGAACAGCAGGAGGACGGCGGGAACGGCAGCGGCTCGCTCCGCAGCCCGCCGGGGGTTGGTGACGTGCATCCGCTGCTGGAGGCGACCGAAGTCGGGCCGACCCCCAGCGTCGAAGGCCACGACCTCGCCGTCCAGCACGGCCGAGCGCACGCCGAGGGCGCCGCCCAGCCCGGCGAGTTCCGGGTACGAGGCGGTGGCGTCCTTCCCGTTCGCCGACGTGAGCCGGACCGAGGGCCCCGAGGTGCCTGACTCGACGGTGACGACGAGGCGCATGCCGTCCCACTTGATCTCGTAAAGCCACTCGTCTCCCTCCGGCAGCGTGCCGGACGTGGCCTTCATGGGCAACGGTGGAGTCGACACGTCAGGCGGGACGGGGCGGTCGGGAGACGAGTGCGCCCTCGCCCTCCAGATCGTCGATCGCGCCGTCGGACAGGCCGAGCACGTCGGCGCACACCGCCCGGTTGTGCTCACCTCGCCAGGCAGGCGGGCCGGCCACCGCAGCGCTCGATTCAGAGAAGCGCCACGGTGCCTGGGGGATGGCGAAGGTGCCACCGGAGCGGTCGTCGACCTCGACGATCGAACCCCGATGGGCCACGAAGTCGGATTCGGCGAGCTCCTGCACGCTGCGCACCACGCCCGCAGCGAGCCCCACCTCGTCGAGGAGGGTGACGAGAGCGTCGCCGGTGGGCACCGAGGCCGCGAACTCGCGGAAGTCCTTCCGCAGCTCGGGACCACGCGCGGTGCGCCCCTCCCACGTCTGCATCTCCGGATCGGCGCGCAGGTCGTCACGTCCCATGAGCCGGAGGAAGTTGTCGCAGGCGACGCCACCGGGGTCGCCGGCCACGCTCACCCGGGTGCCGTCGGCCGTCTCGACCACGGGCGACCACCCGCTGCCGAGGATGGCGGGATCGCCGGCCTCGGTCTCGCCGGCGAGGCGCTCTTGGACGTGCTCGTTGACGAAGAGCATGGCATCGACCATGCAGACGTCGACGTGCTGGCCCCGGCCGGTCGCGCCTCTGGCGTGGAGTGCGGCCAGGATCCCGGACAGTGTGATGAGCCCGGTGTAGACGTCGCCGTGGGAGAAGGCGTCGTTGGCCAGCACGCTGTGGCCCGCGACCAGCTCCTGGTGTTCGAGGTGATGAGCGGTGAGCCCGGAGACGGCATGGGAGACGACGGCATAGGCCCGTTGATCGGCCCAGGGACCGGTCTGGCCGAACCCGGTGAGAGAGGCGTACACGACCGCGGGGTTGGTCGCAGCGACGGCCTCGTAGCCGATACCGAGGCGTTCGCAGACTCCTGGGCGGAAGTTCTCCAGCACGACGTCGACCCGGCTGGCGAGGTCGGACAACAGGCGACGGCCGGCGTCGGTGTCCAGGTCGATGGAGACGTTCTCCTTGCCGCTGTTCTGCTGGGCGTAGTAGCCGCTGATCGGGCCGTGTCGCGGGAGCGAGAACCGGGTGAGGTCACCGGCTGGAGGTTCCACCTTGATCACGCGAGCGCCGAGGTCCGCGAGCGACCGGCCGCAGATGGGGCCCGAGAGCACCCGGGACAGATCGAGGACGACGAGTCCCCCCAGCGGCCCGCTCCAGGGGACGTCTGCCTCGGGCGTGTCGTCGCGGGCCATCGTCGGGACTCTAGGTTTCCCGGCCATGTCGACACTCGGGAACCGCACGCAGCACGCGCCCGCTCTGCAGGGCGCCGCGGCCCTCGTCACCGGCGGGGGGAGCGGGATCGGACTGGCGTGCGCCGCCGCCCTCGTGCGTGGCGGCGCCTCGGTGACGATCGCAGGCCGTACCGAGGATCGGCTCCTCGGCGCTGCCGAGTCTCTCCGAGAGCTGGCAACCGACGGTGCCCATGTCGGTCACGCCGTGTGCGACGTCGCCGACGAAGCGCAGGTGGAGGCGGCCGTGGCGAAGGCATCCGAGGCGACCGGCGCGCTGCAGCTGTGCGTGGCGGCAGCGGGCAACGGGACGCTGGCGCCCGTGGTGGCGATGTCGGCTGAGCAGTGGAACGACATCATCGGCATCAACCTCACCGGCGCCTTCTTCACCCTCAAGCACTCGGCGGCTGCCATGGTGCGCGCCGGCGGCGGCAGCTTCGTCGGCATCTCGTCGATCGCCGCCCCGCTGACCCACCGGTTCATGTCTGTGTACTGCGTGTCCAAGGCGGGGCTCGAGACGTTGATCAAGACGGCGGCCGACGAGCTCGGCCACGCCGGGGTGCGGGTCAACGCCGTCCGACCGGGTCTGGTGCCGACCGAGCTGGCCGCCGCCTTGGACGACGATCCGGAGGTCCGCGCCGACTACCTCGCGCAGATGCCACTCGGTCGGGTGGGCGAGGTCGACGACGTCGCCAACCTGGTGCGGTTCCTGCTCGGTCCCGAGTCGTCGTGGATCACCGGCGAGGCGATCGGCGTCGACGGCGGTCACCACCTGCGCCGTGGGCCGGATGTCGAACACTGGAGCCGGGCGTTCTTCGGCGACGACATCACCGAGGGACGCGTCTGATCACTCCGCCGATCGAACGCGCCGGTCCTCCGTCTCAGCCGGCCCGGAGTGCCTCGGCGACCCGCCTGATGTAGTCGATGTGGGCGTCGGTCGAGTCGAGGCCGAGGCCCATGGTGATCACCGTGCCATGGGTGCCGCCGTCCTCGGCCCACGCCCGCAGCTTGGCGGCAACGTCGTCGGGACCCTTCCTGGTGAGGACCATGGCCTCGGCACCCACGTCGTCGGGGGCACGACCGTGCTCGACCAGCAGTTCGCGCAGGCGTTGGTGCATGCCCCGGACGTGATCGGTCGGCCCGCCGAACAGGAAGCCGTCACCCGCTCGAGCGCAGCGTCGGAGCGCCGCCTCGCCGAACCCGCCGATCCAGATGGGAATGGGCTGACGGGGTCGGGGGGCGAGACCGGCTCGGTCGATGCGGTCGAAGCGTCCGTCGACGCTCACCACGTTCTCCGTCCACAGCCGGCGGAGGAGCTCGATCTGCTCGTCCGCCCGCTTGCCGCGCGTGGAGAAGTCCTGACCGAGGGCCTCGTACTCGACCCAGTTCCAGCCCACGCCGACCCCGAGTCGGAAGCGGTCGCCGGACAGGAGGGCGAGGTCGGCGGCCTGCCTCGCGACGAGCGCTGTCTGGCGCTGCGGGAGGATGAGCACCCCGGAGACGAAGTTCAGCCGCTCGTGGCGGCCTGCGAGATAGGCGAAGAGCACGAACGGATCGTGGAACGGGTCGTCCTCATCGTATGGTCCGGTGAGCTCGGGTTCTCGATCCTGCTGGTCGGCCCCCAGGACGTGGTCGTAGGCGAGGAGGTGGTCGTAGCCGAGGTCCTCGGCGGCGGCGCCCAGTTGCCGCACGGCATCGGGATCCCCGCCGAGCTCGATCTGCGGGTACACGACGCCGATCTCCATGTCCGGGTGCAGCATCGGTCCACCTTGCCACCGCCACCACCGGAATGTGTTTGGTCGCTGGCGGACCGGCACTGCGAACATGGTTTCGTGTCCACCGTCGCTGCGCCGTTCCCCGAGCCGGAGCGCGCCGACTTCGTCGAGGTCAACCGCACCCGGTTGCGGACCTGGGGGTGGGGCGACCCCGACGACCCACCGATCGTGCTCGCGCACGGGGCGCACGACCACGGCCGCATGTGGGACGACTTCGCCCCACGACTTGCTGCGCTCGGGTTCAACGTCGTGGCCATCGATTCTCGGGGCCACGGCGACAGCGGACGGTTGTCGTCCGGGATGATGTGGACGGCAGCGACGATCGATCTGTGCGAGCTGGCGCTCCTGCTGGCACCTTCCCCCGGCGTGCCGGTCGGCATGGTCGGCCACTCGATGGGTGGTGGCCAGGTGATGACCGCCGCGGCCACGGCACCGGAGCGGATCGGGTGGGTCGTGAACCTCGACGGCCTGGGGCCCCCGGCAGACGCATTCGCAGACATCGACCTCGTCGAAGCCGCGACCAGGTCGGTGGATGGCATCGTTGCGCAGCGCAACAGACCACGGAGGGTCTGGGCGTCTCGTGAGGCGATGGCCGACCGTCGTGGGTCGACCAACGTCCGCCTCCCGCGTCGCTTCCTCGACCACCTCGTCGCCCACGGAACGGTCGAGACCGAGGGCGG
This sequence comes from Acidimicrobiales bacterium, assembly GCA_051306355.1. Lineage (GTDB taxonomy): Bacteria > Actinomycetota > Acidimicrobiia > Acidimicrobiales > Salinilacustritrichaceae > Salinilacustrithrix. The sequence goes on from JBPPNA010000267.1 coordinate 4,384, forward strand.
CTACGTCTGGAAGTCCGATCCGCTGCTCAACCTCGGGATCCCCGACGGGTTCTCCGTCGACATGATCGAGGCTTCGTATGCCGACATCTCGGCACCCGTGCTGGCGCTGACGAGCTCGCAGGACGATGCCTGGACGGAGCTCGATGACGACGAGGTGCAGCGGCGGGTGGACCTCCTCCCGGACGCTCGATGGCGGAGCGTTCCCGATGCTGGCCACTACGTCCACGTCGAGCAGCCGGACTTCGTGCTGGCAGAGATCGCCGCGTTCCTCACCGAGCTCGGTGTGATCCGCCGCGACGCCTCGTGACCGACCTCGTGGTCATCCACGATCTCGGCGCGCCGGGCGGCGCGCCGTGGTCAGCGGCGTTCGAGTCGTGGCCCGGTCGGGTCGTGGCCCCCGATCTCCCGGGCCACGGTGCCGCGCCAGCACCGGTCGGCGGTCACTACGAGCTCGGTGATGCCGTGTTCGTCCTGGTCGGGCACCTTCCGGCCTCCGACGCCGAGCAACCGGTGCTCGTGGGTGTCGGCCACAACGGCCATGCCGCGCGCGTCCTGTCCATCGCCGGACGGTCGTCGGCCTTGGTGCTGGTCGACGGTCTCGGGGGGCCATGGCTCGACCTACCGGCCCGCAATACTGCACTCCGGGACCACCGCCGGAAGATCCTGGCCACGCCGGCGGCCCTCGCCCCGCACCGGGCCGCCACCACCGACCCGCGGGCCGATCTCGTACCCGGTCCGACCGACCGTGACCACGTGCTGCGCACGTGCGAGGCGGTCCCCGTTCCCACGCTGGTGGTCGAGACACCGGTGAGCAGGACCCCGGACGCTGACGAGCTCGTTCGTTGCTTCGCCGACGCCACGCTGGTCCGCGTGCGTTCCTCGGACCCGGTGGAAGTGGCGGACGCGGTCACCGAGTGGTGGTCGAGCGGGACCGGCTGACCGGCCCTCACCACCAGATCGAGGCCCGGCCCTCGATCAGGTCAGCGGGCACGTGCTCGCCGCACCCACGAGCGATCCGCATCGCCGACCACGCCAGCGCGGCGGCGTCGACGAGGTCGTCGGCGGCCACGTCGCCCGCGTCGCCGGCCTCGGTGGGCAGAACGATCCCGGCGTCCCGGAGGAGAGCGAGACGAGTGGCCATGCCGGTCCATGTGCGCTTGGCGTGGGTGAGCGGACGGTCGCCGTTCATGGCCCGGAACGACAGCTCTGGGAAGGTCTCGTGCACCCGGAGATCGGTCTGGGTGACGAAGGACCGGACCTCCTGGATCTTGGGGACGAGCATCCACGCCTGCTTGGACACACCCCGCCCGACCGTCGCCTTGGACCATGCATTGGCCTCGACGTAGGTCGCCAGCTCGAGCGCCTCGACCAGCGGCGGGGCGAAGAGGCTGGAGCGGCGGGCGCCGAGGAGTGGCCGCGCCTCGATGTCGCAGCGGCGTCGGTCGGTGTGTTCGAGCTCGATGGGCATGTCGATGGCCACCACCGAGATCGGCCCGGTGTCGTGCTGGGCGCGGTCGCAGAGTGCCACGAGCGTCGGCTCGAACAGCGGCGACGGAACCGCTCCGTCCCACAGCACGCCGACCCATCCCCGCCGAGCGCCGTCGATCCCGAGGACCGCGTGCCGTCTGGTGTCAGGGGTCATGGTCGGGGTCGCCGCCTGCGGGTGCGGTGGACGTGGATGCGATAGGACTCTCCACCATGACCGGGGTGCAGGACCAACTCGACGACGATGCCGTACGGCTGATGGCGTTCCAGGTGTGGAGCTACAAGCAGGGCGAGATGGTGTCGCTGCTGATCCACCTGGGCGACCGACTCGGGCTCTACGAGGCCATGGCGGGAGGGGGCTGGCTCAGCTCCGAGGAGCTGGCCGATCGGACGGGTTTGGCAGAGCGCTGGGTCCGGGAGTGGGTGTCGGCCCAGGCCGCCGCTGGCCTCGTCGACCACACGCCGTCGGACAGCGCGACCGGCGAGCCCGACCGCTTCGAGCTCAACCATGCAGGGCAAGCCGTCCTCGTCGACGAGGACTCGTCGCTGTTCGCGGCCGTCGGCGCCTTCACGGGGCCGCTGGACACCGATCTGGTCGACGACCTCGCCGAGTGCTTCCGCACCGGGCTCGGACTGCCGTACGACCGGCTGGGCCCGAGGGGCGCCCACCGCACGGAACGGATGCTGGGGCCCTGGGCTCGCCTGGCGCTCGTCCCGGTGATCCTGCCCATGCTCGACGGCGTGGTGGACAAGCTCGAAGCGGGCGCCGACGTGGTCGATGTGGGCTGCGGCGCCGGCGTGGCCCTCGAGGCCATGGCCCAGGCCTTCCCGTCCTCCCGGTTCGTCGGCTACGACCCGTCCCGCCACGCCGTGGAGCGGGCACGCGTCAAAGTCGCCGCAGCCAGATCGAGCAACGTGGAGATCGTCCACGGACGGGCCGAGGACCTCCCGATCGGCGCCGGCTTCGACCTCGCCCTCACCTTCGACTGTCTGCACGACATGACCCGGCCCGACGATGCGCTCGCCGCCATCCGGGGTGCGCTGCGGGACGACGGGACCCTCCTCGTCAAGGAGATCCGCTGCGGCGACACGCTGTCCGAGAACATGCACAACCCGATGCTGGCGATGATGTTCGGCTTCTCGCTCACCTCGTGCATGTCGTCGGCCACGAGCGAACCCGGGGGCATGGGCCTCGGAACCGTCGGCCTCCCCGAGTCACGCCTGCGCGAGCTGAGCACCGCCGCCGGCTTCTCGACCGTGACCCGGCACGATCCCGGCGAACCGTCGAACGTCTACTACGAGGTCCGGTCGTGATCGCTCGCCCGGCGCACGCGAGCTTCGAGGGTGGTCCGTCGGCTGGCAGTCGGGCGTATGAGGGGTTCGAGGGTCGGGTCGGCCGGACGGTCGCCGGGTCGGAGCCGGATCACCAGACACCGCCAACCGCTCCGCCCGACGCACCCAACGTCATCGTGATGCTCGTCGACGATCTCGGGTACTCGGATCTCGGGTGCTTCGGATCGGAGATCGCCACCCCGCACCTCGACGCCCTCGCCGACCGCGGCGTGCGCTACACCAACTTCCACGTCACACCGATGTGCTCGCCGACGCGGGCTGCGCTCCTCACCGGCCTGAACTCGCATCTCGCCGGCGTCGGGCACGTGGCCCACTCCGACCCCGGGTTCCCCGGCTATGCCATGGAGCTCACCGAGCGGGCTTCGACCGCAGCGGAGGTGTTCCGCGACAACGGCTGGGACACCTTCATGGTCGGCAAGTGGCACCTCACCAAGGACAGCAACTGCTCCGACGCCGGCCCGCGCGATTCGTGGCCGTGCCAGAAGGGCTTCGACCGCTTCTACGGGATACTCGACGGGTTCACGAACTTCCACCACCCCCACCGATTGGTGCAGGACAACAGCCCGGTGGAGGTCGACACCTATCCCGAGGGCTACTACTTCACCGACGACATCACCGATCGCGCCATCGACATGATGCGCTCGGCGAAGGCATCGAACCCCGGCAAGCCGTTCTTCTGCTACTTCGCCCACGGCGCGGTCCACGCCCCGTTGCACGCCAAGGCTGAGGACATCGCCCGCTACGCCGATCGCTACCACGGTGGCTGGGACCTGCTGCGCGAGGAACGGTTCGCCCGGATGAAGGAGCTGGGGATCCTCGCTGCTGACACTGCGCTCCCGCCCCGCAACAGCGAGATGGGCTCCGACGTGATGGCGTGGGAGGACCTGTCCGACGACGAACGCCGGATCTACGCCCGCTACATGGCGGTCTACGCCGCCATGGTGGACAACGTCGACCAGAACATGGGCCGTCTGGTGGACGAGTTGCGGGCGATGGGCGAGCTCGACAACACCATCATCGTCGTCACCTCCGACAACGGCGCCTCCCGGGAGGGTGAGGTCGAGGGCACCACCGGCTACTTCGTCCACCTCCTGGGCGAGACCGACGTGGCCGCGGACCTGGCGCGCGTCGACGAGATCGGTGGGCCCACCACCATTCCCCACTACCCGCGCGGTTGGGCCATGGCGTGCAACACGCCGTTCCGGCTCTACAAGATCAACACCCATGCCGGTGGCCACCAGGTGTCCACCATTCTGTCGTGGCCCCGGCGCTTCACCGGAGGCGGCGAGTTGCGGCGCCAGTACCTCCATGTCACCGACGTGCTGCCCACCCTCCTGGAACTGGCCGGCATCGTCGCTCCCACCCACCGGGGTGGCGACGAGCTGCTGCCGCCCGCCGGAACCTCGTTCGCCCGGTCCATCTCGGATCCCGAGGCACCCTCCGAGCACACCGAACAGCACTACGAGATGCTCGGTCATCGTGGCTACTTCCGGGATGGGATGGAGATCGTGTCGATGCACCTCCCGATGACCGAGTTCGGCGACCACGAGTTCGAGCTGTACGACCTCGAGATCGACCCCACCGAGACGACCGACCTCGCCGGCGAGCACCCCGAGCTGGTCGCCGAGCTGTCTGCGGCCTGGCACCAGGCGGCCTGGGACAACCAGGTCTTTCCCCTCGACGAGGGCAGCGGCTTCAAGTACCTCAACCGCCCGAAGTGGGTCGAGGAGGCGTTCGACGGGAGCGTCACCATCCGGCCGGACACGCCGACGTTGGAGCGATGGCGTTCCCAACGCCTCGTGCTCATCAGGGCCTTCGACCTCGAGATCCGATGCACGTACGACACGGGGGACGAAGGCATCCTCGTGGCTCACGGCGACCAGGGCGGCGGGTACGTCGTCTGGATCGAGGACGGCGCGGTCTGCATCGGCCACAACGATGGCCGAGGGCGGTTCTCCCAGACCCCACCGCACGCGCTGACCCCCGGGTCGCACGTGGTCACGGCCCACTTCACCGCACCCGGCGGCAACGTGTGGGACGTCGCGCTGTCCGTGGACGGCTCCCGCATCGTGGGCGTGGCCGCATCCGGGTGGGGCGTGTTGTTCCCGATGGCGCCCTTCGAGGGCATCGACGTCGGTCGTGATCGCCGCTCGCCCGTGTCCTGGCGCATCTACGAGGCCCACGGGTCGTACCCCTACTCCGGGTCGATCGAGTCGGCCACCTACCGTCCGGGCCCTTCGGCCCCCGACGCTCCCATCAACCTCCTCGGCCTCCTCCAGGAGCTCGGCGCCAGGTACGAGTGATCGGGATCGGGAACACTGTGGCCCCATGACTCTCGGACCGATGGACGAGTCCCATCCCGACCTACCGGCGTTCGCCGCCTTCGGTGCGTGCAGCGAGCTGGGCGTGCCCACGGTGTCGGTCGTGAACCCGGAGAGCATCAGGGTCGGCGCGTTCGTGAAGATCGGCGCCTACGCCGTGCTGGAGGCGCTGGTCCCGGAGCGGGGTGTCACGCTGCACATCGCCGACGGTGCCTACATCGGCAATTTCGCGAGGATCACCGCCGTCGGCGAGGTGATGATCGGTGAGGAGGCCATGATCGCCGATCGCGTCTATCTCTCCGACACCGGGCACATCTACGAAGACGTCACCCAACCGGTGAAGCGACAGGGTTTGCGTGATGGCCGGCGGGTGGAGATCTGCCGGGGGGCGTGGATCGGCATCGGAGCGGTCGTGTGTGGGGACGTCCGCATCGGCCACAACGCAGTGGTCGGAGCCAATGCCGTGGTGCGCGAGGACGTCCCGGACTTCACGGTCGTGGCCGGTGACCCGGCGCAGGTGGTACGCGGCCACGACGGCGACCACTGGAACTGGACGGGTCCCCGCCCCGGCCCGCGATGAGACCGGTTCGCGTGCCTTGCTCGCTCTGCGAGCGAGGGTTCGCGTGCCCCCGGTCGGGATCGAACCGACGCATCTTCGGATTAAAAGTCCGCTGCCTTACCAACTTGGCTACGGGGGCGTGGGCTGAACGGTAGCCCGGGGTCAGACAACCGGCGGACGGTCAGATCTGGTCGGGGACCGTGACCGCGTCGGCGCCGACGAGCACGACGTCGTCACCGCCGCGCAGCACCCCCGGGCCGATCTCGAACCACCGGCCCCCGAGATTGGCGATGCGTCCCGCACGCGTCACGCCCACCAGGTCCTCGAGGCAACCGATGACACCGCCGTGGCTCACGACGAGGGCTGATCCGCCGGCGCCGGCCTGCGCCGCCAGCCGGGCCAGGGCCCCGACCGCCCGCTGCGCCACCACGTCGTCGATCTCCCACCCGTCGGGCCGTCGACGGTCGGCCAGGAACCCCGGATAGCGGTCCTCGATCTCCGGGCGCGTCAGGCCCTGGAACCCGCCGGCGTGGCGCTCCATCAGATCGGGGTCGGTCACCACGGGACCGATGCCCAGCTCGCGCACGATGATCGTCGCCGTGGTGATCGCCCGCTCGAGCGGTGAGGCAGCAACCACGTCGAAGGTGCCCACCGCCTGCGCCGCGGCCCGTGCCTGGCGGACACCGAGCGTGGACAGCGGGGGGTCCGCTTGGCCCTGCCAGCGCCCGTCGGCGTTCCACGTCGACTGCCCGTGCCGGACGACCAGGATGCGGGCGGGTTCGACGTTCTCGGACACGTTCGGCGACGGTAGCGGCACCGGACCGCCGGTACGCTTCCCCGACGATGGCCACGATCCGCTTCTTCGCCGGCGCGCGCGAGGCCGCCGGCACCGACCGGGACGAGGTTGACCAGACGACGGTCGGGGCGGTGCTCGACGCCGCAGTCGAGCGTTTCGGGTCGGCGCTCGCAGAGGTGCTCCCCTCGTGCAAGGTCTGGGTGAACGGTGAGCCGGCCGAGCGCGACGACGTGGTGGGCGACGACGACGAGGTCGCGGTGCTGCCTCCCGTCTCCGGCGGGGCCTGATCGTGCCCACCGCGACGCAGTCGCAGAGCAAGCCGGCCTCGAGGAGGTCCGCCCGGGAGCAGGCAGCGCCGCGCGGACGCAAGGCGAAGGCCGAGGCCAAGCGGAAGGCCAAGCTCGCCAAGCTACGTGCCCGCTCCGGTGACCGTTGGCGGATCCACTACGACATCGACGGTCCCCGCGTCCGGCTGGGCCTGCTGTGGTTCGTGGGCGCGATGGTCGCGTGCACGATCGGGGTCCCCGCAGTGGTGGTGTACTTCGGCGTCGCGTTCGCTGCGGCGGCCGCCCACGCCCTGCGGACCTGGCGGGCCCGGGGCCAGCCGGTCGATCCCCGCATCGCTCTGTGCGCCACTGGCGCCGTCGTGGGCATCGCCGGGTTCGGATCCCGCGCCATGGGAGCCGCCCTGCTCGGTCTGGTCGTCGTCGTCCTGGTCGTGGCGTGGAGATCGAGCGACGAGGGAGGGTGGACGCCGGTGGCGGCCCGTGCCGGGTTGGTCCTGCAGGTGGTGTTGCCGACCGCGGTCGCCGGTGGTTGCGTCGTGCTCCTGGCCGAGGCGGAGATCTGGGCTGCGATCTCGTTGGTGCTCATCGTGTCGGCCTACGAGACCGGCGACTTCCTCATCGGCTCGGGAGCGTCGAACTCCGTGGAGGGCCCGGTGGCCGGTGGCGCCGCCGTCCTGGTCACCGCCCTCGTCGTGGCGGCGTCCGGCGTTTCGTTCGACAGCGTGAGCACGGCGATGATCTTCGGTGTCGCCGTCGCGCCCCTGGCCTTCGCCGGACAGATCCTCGGTTCGGGGATCCTCCCCCACGCACGCGCCTTCGCACCGGCGCTGCGCCGGATCGACTCGCTGCTCCTCGCCGCACCCGTCTGGTACCTGGGCCTCGATCGGATCGTGCTCTGATGCGGTACCTTGGCCACGGCTCGCCCGGGCCGACCCTGCAGGAGCAGCCGTGAGCGAAACGATCGACGACATCCTCTCCAACGACTACCTCGGAGATCTCGAGGCCCTCGACATCGTCGAGGTACGCGCCCGCCGCAGCACCTGCAAGGACGTCGAGACCGGCCTGTCCTACCTCCGCCGCCTCGTCCAGGGACGCCTCGATGTGGTCGCCGCCGAGCACGACCGTCGGGAAGCCGGCGACGACGGCGACGGGCTCGAGGACCTGATCGCCCGCCTGCCCGCATTGCTCGCCGGCTCCACCCGCTCGCCGGGCACCGGCCGGCTGCCAGAGAGCCTGGGTACCGGCGCCCTCGACCCCACGCTCGAAGCCGAGCTCGAGGAGATCATCTCCCACGGGCGCCTGTCCGATCCCAGCGAGCTCACCGATGCAGAGCTCGACGCCGCTCGGGTCGAGCTCGGTCAGTTCGAGGCCAAGGTCTCCGGTCTCCGGCGATCGCTGTTCGATCGCATCGATGCGCTCGAGGCCGAGCTCACACGCCGGTACCGCACCGGCGAGGCCTCGGTCGACAGCCTGCTCGGCTGACCCGTCCGCCAGATGACCGAGCCGTTCTCCGCCGTGGAGTTCTTCGACGCCGTGCGAGTGCTTCTCGCCCCCGCGTCGTGATGCGTCGTTGATGCCCGAAGACGAATCCGCCGAACGCTGGGGCGACCTGGGGCAGTTCATCCGCGAGCAGCGCCGGATGACCCACCTCTCGCTGCGCAAGCTGGCCGAGCTCGCCGGCGTGTCCAACCCCTACCTCAGCCAGATCGAGCGGGGGCTGCGCAAGCCTTCGGCCGAGATCCTCCAGCAGATCGCCCGCGGCCTGTCGATCTCGGCCGAGAGCCTCTACGTGCGGGCCGGGATCCTCGACGACCGCTCGCACACGGTCGATGTGGTGGCCGAGATCCGCCGGGACACCACGTTGTCCGCCGACCAGCAACAGGCCCTGATACGCATCTACGAGGCCTTCCGCGCCGAGGGAGCGGAATCATCCGACCCTCCGGAGCGTTGAGCGTGATCGTGCAACGTCTCGGGGTGCTCTCCCTCCACACCTCGCCGCTGGTCCAGCCGGGTTCTGGCGACGGCGGCGGCATGAACGTCTACGTGCGCGAACTGGTGGCATCGCTGGCCCAGGCCGGCGTCGGGTGCCAGGTCTACACGCGGCGCTGGCGTGCCGATCTGCCCGACGTCGTCGACGTCGAACCCGGGTTCCGGGTCGTCCACGTCGATGCCGGGGACCCCGGCCTCGAGAAGGAAGCGCTGCCGGAGACCATCGGACAGTTCACCTCGGGCGTCCTCGAGCACCTCGACCGCGAGCCCGTCGACGCAGTGCACGCCAACTACTGGCTCTCCGGCGTCGCCGGTCACACCATCAAGCACGAACTCGACCTCCCCCTGGTGTCGACCTTCCACACGCTCGGTGCCGTCAAGACCCACAACGGCGACCCCGAACCGGCGTCGCGCATCCGCGCCGAGCGCGAGATCGTGGGCTGTTCCGACGCCATCCTGGCCAACGCTTCAGCCGAGGCGGCCGAGTTGGTCCAGCACTACCACGCCCCTCGAGACCGCATCGAGATCGTTCCGCCCGGCGTCGACCACGCCTTCTTCAGCCCCGGCGACCGGACCGGTGCTCGCTTCGCCCTCGGCCTCGATCTGGGCGAGCGCCCAGTGCTGGCCTTCGTCGGCCGGATCCAGCCCCTCAAGGGTCTCGACGTGGCCGTGCGGGCACTGGCGATGCTCGAGCACCGCGACGCCATGTTGGTCGTCGTGGGCGGCACCAGCGGTCCGGCGGGCGACGACCACCTCGTCGAGGTCACCGAGATGGCGCGAGATCTCGGTGTGCTCGACCGCATCCGGTTCGTGCCCGCCCAGCCACACCACCTGCTGTCGACCTTCTATCGAGCCGCCGACGTCGTCCTCGTCCCGAGTCGCTCGGAGAGCTTCGGCCTCGTCGCCCTCGAGGCCGCGGCCTGCGGGACTCCCGTCGTGGCCGCCTCGGTCGGTGGGCTGGGCACGCTCGTCCGACACGGCGAGTCCGGGTTCCTGGTGGCCGACCGCGACCCCGAGCAGTTCGCCACCTTCACCGACGCCGTGCTCGCCGCCCCGGGCCTCGGCGCGCACCTCGGTGCCGGCGGTGTCCGTGTGGCCAGGGACTACACCTGGTCCACCACGGCCGCTCGTCTCCGACGGGTGTACGCGGACGTGGCGGCGCGATCGCTGGTGGTGTGCCGGGCCGCCTGAGCCCGGACCCGATCCCGGAGGCGCCAGACTGCGAAACGTGCAGCACGCCTCCAGCCCAGAAGAGCTCGCCGTCCTCGCCGCGTCCATCGACGAGTGGCTCGAGATGCAGCTCGCCGAGAATCCCGTCGTCGCCGCCGTCGACCGAGACGAGGATCCCGACATCACCCGGTGGTTCGTTCGCGTCACCGGGGAGGAGAAGGACGTCTTCTCGATCTGGTTCCGGCTTCGCCAACGGACGCTCCACTACGAGACCTACGTGATGCCGGCGCCCGAGGAGAACGTGGCTGCGTTCTACGAGTTCCTCATGCGGCGCAACACCACCTTGATGGGGGCGGCCTTCGGGATCGGCGAGGAGGACGCCGTGTTCCTCGCCGGTGCGCTGCCGAACAGCGCCGTCGACCACGACGAGCTCGACCGTGTCCTCGGCTCCCTCTACGTCTGGACCGAACGATTCTTCCGTCCCGCCCTCCGGATCGGTTTCGCCTCCCGGTTCCAGGCGAGCTGACCACCCACGGGCATTGTGTTGACTCTCATATCATTTCATGCAAAACTAAATTTCTGCGGGTCGGCACCCGATCCGGTCGGGGAAGCCGGGGTGGTGTCGACCCGCCTAACGTCCGGCCATGGACTCCAGCGGCGTCGAACTCCAGATCATCGGCGGTGGCCGGATGGGCGAGGCGCTCCTCGTCGGTCTGCTCGCGACCGACGCTGCCGGGCCGTTCCGGGTGGTCGAAGCACTTCCGGATCGAGCCGCCGAACTCCGGGCTGCCCACCCGGACGTCGAGGTCGCCGATGTGGTGGGCGCAGCTCGAGGGACCGTGCTCGCGGTCAAGCCCCACCAGATCGCCGACGTCTGCCGGGCCGTGACCGACGCTGATGGTGGCCGGGTCCTCTCCATCGCAGCCGGGGTCACGATCGCCACCATCGAGGCAGCCCTCGGCGCTGGCGCGAGGGTGGTCCGAGCGATGCCCAACACGCCTGCCCTCGTCGGGCAAGGTGCCGCGGCCATCGCCGGTGGGAGCGGGGCGAGCGACGACGACCTCGACTGGGCCGAATCGATCCTCGGCGCCGTGGGCACGGTGGTGCGAGTGCCCGAGCACCTCCTCGATGCAGTCACCGGGCTCTCTGGGTCCGGCCCCGCCTACGTCTTCCTCCTCCTCGACGCCCTGATCGAAGGAGGCGTGGCCGCCGGTCTGCCCCGTGATGCCGCCGCCGCCCTTGCCGGCCAGACCATCCTCGGGGCCGCGACGCTCTACCTCGAGGGCGATCAGGCGCCGGGTGAGCTGCGGGCTGCGGTCACCAGTCCGGGAGGGACCACGGCGGCGGGACTTCGGGTGCTCGAGCAGCGTGCCGTTCGTGCCGCGTTCATCGACGCCGTCCTCGCGGCACGCGATCGGTCGGTCGAACTCGGTGCGTGAGTGGTGGGACATCTTGCGAGCCGCCCCCACCAGCACCATCCCCCACTCGGGCCACTCCAGGTGCTACTGGCCCCCTGGGCCACGGTGACGTAGGGTCCGGCGCGGAGAGAAGGGGTGTTCCCCATGCACGAGCCACAACATCAGCCCGGTCGCCCACGTCCCGATCGTCCCGGTTTCCTCACGCCTCGTGAGGTCGCCGAAGCGCTCCGCGTGTCCGACATGACCGTCTACCGGCTCATCAAGTCCGGTGAACTGCGCGCCGTGCGCATCGGCAAGTCGTTCCGGATTTCCGAGGACGACTTCGACGAGTACCTCGCCGATCGGTTCACCGAGGCGGGATGCGCCGGTTCGGGAATCGGCTCCGGCGCCTCTAGCGTCGGAGCCGATGACCACTTCGCGGTTCGACACGGTTTCGTTCCTCTCCGACTACGGACACGCCGACGAGTTCGTGGGCGTCGTCCACTCGGTGATCCGGGCCACCGCACCGGACGTCACGGTGATCGACATCACCCACGACATCCCACGACACGACGTGCGGGCCGGCGGCCTCGCCCTCGCTCGCAGCGCGCAGTACCTCTGCCCCGGCGTGGTGCTGGCAGTGGTGGACCCCGGCGTCGGAACGGCTCGGCGCGGGATCGCCATCGAGGTCGGTGGTGGGCAGTCGGTGCTGGTGGGCCCCGACAACGGCCTCCTCGCGCCCGCCGTGGCCATGGTCGGAGGTGCCACCAGCGCGGTGTCGCTGACCAACACCGACTTCCACCTCCCATCGCCGGGACCGACCTTCGACGGCCGGGATGTCTTCGCTCCGGTGGCGGCCGCGCTCTGTGCCGGTGCTGAGGTGTCCGATCTCGGTGAGGCGATCGACGTGAACTCGCTCACCCCGGGCATCCTGCCCGTGGCCCGGGACGACGACGGTGATCTCGTCGGCGAGGTGATGTGGGTCGACCACTTCGGCAACTGCCAGCTCAATCTCGACCCCGACGACCTCGACGGGTGGGGTGACGTGGTGCGGCTGCGGATCGGCGACGAGTGGCGCCCGGCGCGGCGGGCCTACACCTA